>JBKPBZ010000179.1:0-26157 GCA_046727115.1 Actinomycetota bacterium
CCGGCGATCCGCACTATGCCCTCCACGAGGGCGTGCAGTCTGGGGTCCGGCGCCTCATTGTTCACGGGCATGCTGCCTTAACCATTCGACGGCCGCGGATTCTGAGGTGAAAAACTGCGCGGGGATGGTCTCGCTACTGGACCGCAGGAGGTAGTGGGCAATGACCCGATCCACCGGGCTCTCGCCTACCAGGGCGAACGCTGTCGCCGCGATGGAACCGCTGTAGACCTGCCGCGCCTCCATGCTGACACCGACGACGCCGGTGATCACCAGGAGCACCGGCATCCGCCGGCCCGCGGCGAGTGAACGGACGGTGTCACCGGCGATGCGCGCCTCCGGACCCTGGATCTCCTGGTTGGCGGGCAGCAGGACCTCGATGATTCCGCCGTCGATCATCCGCACGCCGATGGCACGGCTGGCAAGGCCGTCCACGAAGGCCCCGTCAATCGCCGGGTCCGCTGCCACCACCGCCGCCGCCCCCAGGACGGCCCCGGCCGCGGCACTGGCCGTGGGGCCGACTGCCTCCTCCGGCAATGCCTCCTCCGGCAGCCGTTCGTCCGGCCAGGCCAGGGCCTCGAGCGTCATCGGACGGCAATCCGACGGCGGCGGTCCGCGGAGCCGCGGAGGTCACGGTTCAGCCGTCGGTCGCCGTGGTAGAGAATCGTTTCCCAGTCAACTTCCTCTGCAGTCTTGGCAATCACGGGGCTCTCCTGCACTTTCTTGGGCCGGGGACTGACATACAGCCAGTTAACCATCCCGAGAAAGACATCCACCGCGGAATTGAAGACTCCGATGTAGGCGCGGATCGCGCCCGCGGCCAGGACGGCGTTAATGGACGCGAACGCCACGTTGCCCCAGTTGCCCACCTGCGCGTCGCGCCAGACGGTCAGCAAGGAGAAGGCAACGATCGCGTACGGCGTGAGGACGTAGATTGCCGGGGCCGCGGTGCGGTCCTTGACCTTCGGCGTGCGGGCGAAGGGAATCTTGTCACCGGTGACGGCCTGCTGCAGCGATTTGAGCACACCCGCCAGGTTGACCGGCAGCAGCACAAGGTTGAAGCCGTAGATCCGGAAGATGTCGCTGAAGCGGTGCCCGCAGTCCCGCAAGTCGCTGCCCATGGCCAGGAAATACGGCAGGGCGGCGAGGAACACAATCGGGCTCAGCAGCCGGCTGTCATAGGGGTACGCCAGGAGGAAAACGAGGCCGAAGCTTGCCCAAGCGATGGACGCCATGTAGTTCACCCGGAGCAGCACCTCCCGGAACAGGATCGCGCGGCGCTCTGACCGGTGCTGCCGGAGCTGGACCCACAGCTTGGGCAGGATCAGCAGGCCGCCATTTGCCCAACGCCGGCGCTGGACCACGAGTGAGCCGAAGTCCGGGGGCGTGGCGCTGTAGCTGAGCCGTTCCGGATAGTTCACCAGGGTCCAGCCGTGCTGGCCGAGGTCGATGCTGGACTCGGTGTCTTCGATAACGGTCCGGTCCTGGATGTAGGTCCGGATCTCGAAGCCACCAGTGGTCTCCACCTCGACGATGTCCTCCAGGGCCCGCTTGCGGATGACGGCGTTGGCGCCCACCCAGAAGGTCGCACCGTAGTAGCTCATGCCCTGGTGCAGGATGTGCTGGAGGTCGGTAGTGGCTCCGGCGACCCGCTCGATGCGGGTGGGGGCGCCACGGAAGGAAGAGTACGGCGTCTGGGTCACTGCGACGCGCTCATTCCCGGCCGATTCCAGGAAGTAGACCAGCCGGAGGCAGTAGTCGCGCAGAAGCAGCGAATCGGCGTCGAGCGTCAACAGATAGGTCGTATCAGGGACCTCCATGATCTCGATGTCCGGATCAGGAACGACGCCGTCCGCCACCTTGCGCAGGACCACGCCGCCGGCGGTGGTTTCCTTGTGCCAGTTGTGGCCCATCAGCGAAATGTAGGCGTTGAGGTTCATGGCCTTGTTCGCCTCGTGTGAAAGGCTCGCGTACTTCTTGCGTTCGAACGTCTCAGTGGAGACGTTGAAGATCCAGGTCAGCCGGAGGTACAGCTCTTCGATCCGTGAGCGCGGCGGCGAGGTCTGCTGGGCCAGCGCGCCGTTCAGTCCCAGGAGCACGAGCCTCAGTTCGCGGGCCAGGCCCATCAGGACGAGGTCGACGAAGAATTCGTCGACGTGGTCCTCGACTGTTTCGCCTGCAGCCATCGATTCAAGCCATGCGGCGGCTGCCTCGTATTCGGCGATCAGCAGAGCCACCTCGGCCGCCTGGCCGGGTCCGCCGGACTTACCCCGGTGCCGGAAGTCGGCCAGGGCGGCATTGAAGCGGCCGGCCGGGACGCGGAGCGCGGCGGCGATCTCCGCGGTCAGCGCACGGGTCTTGTCGAGCCGGGCCGCATCGCCGAGGTCCGAGGGGTGCGGCGGGTCATCGAGGAGCAGGACCACTTTGAGGTCCGGGAACTCTTGCAGAGCCGCGGACCACAGCGTGGCCCGCACCACCTGGGGTTCTTCCGCATAGGAGGGCACCAGCACCGTGATGCCCTCGGCATACTCGGCGAAGTGCCGGTCCAACTCGCCGCGCGGCACCCTGGCATGGTCGCGGAACCGATAAAGGGCCCCCTGCCGGGCCAGGAGATACATGAGGGCAGAAAACGTCAGGAATGTTACGACGACAAGATACGAAACTGTCTCAAACTGAAACCTGAAACCCGCATTGGGGTTGTCAGCGAGCTCTTTCAGAATTGTCGAAATGACGTAGGTTATCCAGGCCGCCAGCGTCGTGAGAATTCCCAGTCGGCCAAGGATTATTTTGCGCCGGGACGGTCTCGGATGAACAATGGACAGCGGCTCGGAACGCCTCTCGGCCCCCCATTGACGGCGCCGGATCGCACCCTTTTGTTCGGCGGTAACGCTTTCCGCTTCTACGCGCGGCAAGACAAGCTGATCTGGCATTAGTCCCCATAAGACTGAAAAGTCGGCAGATTGGCGCGCGCCTACGGCAAAACTGCACGCCGCACCGGAATGTTCCGGTGAGTGCCCTTATGATAATGCAAGGTCAGACGCTTGCCGGACATCAGACACCCCGGAAATTACACAGGCTTATACCGGCAGCGGGCGCGTGCCCGGCTGTCCAACTAAAAACGCACAAGGGGGCCCTGTGTCCGAACGATTCCCAGGCCGCAAACTATCGCCAGTCCGGCTGACCGTGCTCATCGGCGCCGTGGTGGCTGCCGCCGCCAGCGGCGTGGTCGCGTGGGGCAATTTCCAGGATGTAAGGGCGGCCGAGGCCATCCCATCCGTTTTCTCCGGATACGTGGATGTCACGGCCACCCCGCGGTACGCCTTCGAGGCCCCGGTCTCCAAGGAAGCCGAAAAGGTGGTGCTCTCCTTCGTCGTCGCCGACCCCAAGGATCCGTGCACGCCTTCCTGGGGCGCCGCCTACTCGCTCCCCGAGGCCGCGTCCGCGCTCGACTTGGACCGGCGCGTGGCACGCCTGCAGCAACTCGGCGGCTCCGTGGCCGTGTCCTTCGGCGGTCTGACCAACCAGGAACTGGCCGTGAGCTGTACAGATCCTGCCAAGCTGAAGTCGGCCTACGGCACCGTCGTCGACCGCTACAACATCAGCAGCATCGATCTGGACGTCGAAGGCGAGGCCCTTGCCAACACGGCAGCCCTTGAACGGCGGTCCGCCGCCGTCGCCGCACTCCAGAAGGACCGCCAGCGCGACGGCAAGTCCCTGAGTGTCTGGCTGACCCTGCCCGCGGATCCCAACGGCCTCACGACGGCGGGCACAGACGCCGTGAAGCGGATGATTGCCGCAGGCGTCGACCTCGCCGGAGTGAACGCCATGACCATGGACTACGGCGGGAGCAAGTTGCCCGGCCGGTCCATGTTTGAGAACGCGGTGTCCGCCGCGGAGGCCACCCACCGGCAGCTGACCGGTTTGTACCAGGCGGCCGGCAGCGAACTCGGCAGCGAAACCGTATGGCGCAAGGTCGGCCTGACGCCGATGATCGGCCAGAACGACATCGCAGGCGAAATTTTCACACTCAAGGACGCACAGGAGCTCAGCGCGTACACCAGCGCCCACGGAATCGGCCGGCTTTCCATGTGGTCCCTGAACCGGGACCGCACGTGCAGCCAGAATTTCCCCGACGTCACGAAGGTCTCCGATGGCTGCAGCGGCGTGGACCAGGGAAGCTCATCCTTCGCCACGATCCTCGGCGCGGGCGTTATGGCCAGCCCGTCGGCGTCCCCGGCCGCTACGGCTGCCCAGACCCCGGTCCCGGTGGTCAGCGATAACCCCTCCACCAGCCCGTATCCGGTGTGGTCCGAGGACACCGCCTACGCCACTGGCGAGCGGATCGTCTGGCATTCAAACGTGTACGAGGCCAAATGGTGGACCCGCGCCGACACCCCGGATAATCCCGTCCTCCAAGGCACCGCGACCCCCTGGCGCATCATTGGTCCGGTCCTGACCGCAGACAGGCCGACGCCGCAACTGACGGCACCGGCCGGCACGGCCCCGGCGTGGCAGCCCGCCAAGGTCTACCGCAAGGGCGACCGGGTGCTGTTCGAAGGCCGGGTCTTCGAAGCAAAATGGTGGACCCAAACCGACAGCCCCGAGGCTGCGCTGCAGGGATCGCCGGAGTCGCCGTGGTCCAAGCTGCGGGACGAGGAACTCATGAAGATCATGGCCAAGGCGACGGCGGCTGCTGCATCGGCTCCCAGCGCGACGGCATCCGCGCCGGCTCCGTAAAGGGCCCCGGTTCCATTCAGCAAACGTCAGCGGGCTTGCGTCAGCAGGCCCGCTGACGCGCGTCAGGCCCCCAGGCAGGGCTCCCCGCGGCCCCACACAGTCTCCTTACGGGCCCGCCTCAGCGGGCCTGTGCCCGGGCAAGCTTGCGCACTGTACGTTCGTGCTGGACCCGCTGGGCGATGACGAGGCCGGCAGCGGCGATGCCCAGCGTTATGGGGTAGCCCATGAGCCGCTCCAGGGTGCCTGGTTCCGGCACGTGCATGCCCGTGAGCCCGCCCGCAATGAGCGCCGCCAGGGACACGGCGCCGCAGGCCAGGATCAGCCACCCGAGCGGTGTCTGCCGCAGCCACAGCCAGCCGAGGACCAGGAGCGCCAGGGCCCCGGCCGCGAAGTACATCAGGGCGCCGGCCACGTGCCAGGCCGATCCCGTGTCTTCTGGCACCAACCCCACGATGATCGTTCCTGCCCCGGCTGTGCCGGTCAGCAGGCGGGCGGCGGCCGCTGCCACCACGCCCACGCCCCAGCGCGCCCGGCCCGGCGCCCGGCCGTGCCTGAGGGGCACACCGGTCCGCGCGGCACAGCACATCAGCGCCGAGCCGAGCAGGAGCGCACCGACCACCATGCCGAGGCCTTGGACCACGAAGGACGCGTTCATCAGCAGATGCGCCGGCGAGCAGACGCCCCGGCCGTCGAAATCCCCGCACGTCAAGGCCCCAAGATCGCTGATGTAGCCCGTGCGGCGGCTGTATGGTTCCGCTCCCGCCCAGGCGCCGATCACAGCCGCCTCCGCCACGAAATACTGCAGCACGCTCAGTTTCGCCAGGGCCCCGACGTAAAACCGGGTCGCGGCCACATCCGGGTAGTAGAGGGCTCCGGCGGAAAGCTCGGTGGTTCCTGCAGTCATGCCAAGAGCGTAGTACGCGCGCTCACCTTGTATGCTTATATCCGTGTCCGACCGGACCGGCCCCGGCCGCCCGCACGCGGATGCCCGCCCTCGTAGCTCAGTGGATAGAGCACGGCTCTCCTAAAGCCGGTGTCGTTGGTTCGATTCCAATCGAGGGCACTTGAACATTCCTGCCTCGGAAGAAATCCCGGACGCGGGTCCGGGCTTTGACCTCCGCGCCTACCTGCGCGGCTCCTGGTCCGTCCACCGCACCCTGCTGGACCGCAGCACCGGGACCAGCGGAACCTTCAGCGGCGTCGTACGCTTCACGGCCCACGACGACGGCGGCCTGCTGTGGCGTGAAGAGGGCACCGTGCGCTGGGCATCCTTGGGCGGGGAATCCGTGGGCGGCGCGCCGTTCACCGGCCCGGCCAGCCGGGAATATCTGCTGCAGCCGGCGGACACGCCCGAGGTCCTGGACGTGTATTTCCCAGACGGCCGGCCTTTCCACCGCATGGGCTTTTCCGGGCAAGCCAACCATGACGTGCACTGGTGCGACCCGGACACGTACCGCGTGACGTACAGGTTCCTCGGGCCGGACGAATGCGGCTACCGCTGGGACGTCACGGGGCCCGCCAAGGACCAGCTGCTGGAGTCCGTCCTGCACCGGCTGGAAACAGGGCCGGGCCCGGCGCCCGACGCATCGGCCCGTCCAGCACGCGACGCCGCACTCGACGCAGCTCCGGACCCAAGGCGCGCGGAGTGAACCCGCGCATAGTCGTTTCTGCCGTCTGCGTCTTCGATCGCTCCGGACGCCTCCTGACCGTCCGCAAACGGGGCACGGACAAGTTCATGCATCCCGGCGGCAAACCCGAGCCGGGCGAAACGCCGGCCCAGGCGGCGGCCCGTGAGCTCCAGGAAGAAGTCGGGATCGAGCTGGCACCGGACCGGTTGGACCTGCTGGGCTGCTGGCTGGCGGACGCCGCGAACGAGGCGGCCACGCAGATTGAGGCCACGGTCTTCACGGCTCCGGGGGTGTGGAGCGCCCGCCCGTCGGCGGAAATCGCGGAGATCCGCTGGCTGGACCTCGCCGCCGAGCTGCCCGGCGACCTCGCCCCGCTGCTGACGGACCATGTGCTCCCGGCCCTGTCCGCCAAACCGCCAGCGGGCTAGGACCGGCACCGCACGGGTCCCCAAACGCCGGCCTACTATCCGGGCACAGCCTCCTCGGCGACAGCGGTGGCCTCGGAAAACTGAGTCCGGTACAGCTCGGCATAGCGGCCCTCCGCGGCGAGGAGCTCCCGGTGGGTACCGCGCTCCACGATCGAGCCGTCCTCCACCACGAGGATCGCGTCCGCTGCGCGGATCGTCGAGAGCCGGTGGGCGATCACGACGGCGGTGCGGCCTTCCAGCGCGGCGCCCAGCGCCTCCTGAACGGCGGCCTCGTTGGTGGAGTCCAGCGCGGCGGTGGCCTCGTCCAGGATGACCACCCGTGGCTGCGCGATGAGCAGCCGGGCGATCGTCAGGCGTTGGCGTTCGCCGCCCGAGAGCCGGTAGCCGCGCTCCCCCACCACGGTGTCCAGGCCATCGGGCAGGGAACGGATCATGTCCTCGAGCCGGGCCCGCCGCAACGCATCCCACATCTGCTCCTCGGTCGCCTCGGGGCGGGCCAGGCGCAGGTTGGAGGCGATGCTCTCGTGGAAAAGGTGGCCGTCCTGCGTCACCATGCCGAGGGTCGCGCGCATCGAGTCGAACGTGAGGTCCCGGACGTCCACGTCCGTGCCGGGCGTGGTGCCGCCGAAGCGGATAGCGCCCGAGTCGACGTCGTACAGGCGCGAGAGGAGCTGCGCGATAGTGGATTTGCCCGCACCCGAGGAGCCGACGAGGGCCACCGTCTGCCCGGGCTCCACCCGGAAGCTGACGCCGTGCAGCACTTCCTCGCCGCCGCGGGTGTCCAGGGTCAGCACGTCCTCCAGGGACGCGAGCGAGACCTTCTCCGCCGAGGGGTAGGCGAACCGGACGTTGTCGAATTCCACCGAGAGCGGCCCTGGCGGGGAGGCCACCGCGTCCGGCTTCTGCTGGATGAGCGGCTTGAGGTCCAGGATCTCAAAGACGCGCTCGAAGCTGACCAGGGCGCTCATGACCTCCACCCGTGCGCTCGAAAGTGCCGTAAGCGGCGCGTACAGGCGGGTGAGCAGCAGCGCGAGCACCACGACGTCGCCCGCGGCCAGTTGCCCGGAGAGGGCCAGCGAGCCGCCCAGGCCGTAGACCAGGGCCAGGGCCAGGGCCGAGACCAGCGTCAGCGCGGTGACGAAGGTGAACTGCAGCATGGCGGTGCGGACGCCGATGTCCCGGACCCGGCCGGCCCGGAGGGCGAACTCGCGGGATTCCTCGTCGGGGCGGCCGAAGAGCTTGACCAGGGTGGCGCCGGGCGCGGAGAAGCGCTCGGTCATCTGGGTGCCCATGGTCGCGTTGTGCTCGGCGGCTTCGCGCCGGAGATCGGCCAGTTTGGAGCCCATGCGGCGGGCCGGGATCAGGAAGATCGGCAGCAGGATCATGGCGAGCACCGTTACGAGCCACGACTTGTTCAACATCACCGCAAGGGTCAGCGCCAGGGCCACGACGTTGCTGACCACGCCGGAGAGGGTGCCGGCGAAGGCCGACTGCGCGCCAATGACATCGTTGTTCAGCCGGCTGACCAGGGCCCCGGTCCGGGTCCTGGTGAAGAAGGCGATCGGCATCTTCTGGACGTGGTCGAAGACCTTCGTGCGGAGGTCCACGATCACGCCTTCGCCGATCGTGGAGGACAGCCAGCGCGTCACGAGGCCCAGCCCCGCCTCGGCCACCGCCACGACGGCGATCAGGACGGCCAGCCAGATCACCGTTCCGACCTCCGCGTGGGCGATGATCTCGTCAACCACCTGCCCGGCGAGGACCGGGGTGGCGACAGCCAGGAAGGCCATCACGATGGACAGCAGCACGAACGCGATCAGTTTGCCGCGGTGGGGGCGGGCAAAACTGAAGACGCGCTTCAGCGTCTCCTTGGAGAACGGCTTGGACCCGCTGGAGGCGCGGGTGATGTTGTAGAGGGAACTCCAGGCGACCCGGTCCATGCTCATTTGGTGTTGCCTTTCGCGGCATTGGCTTGCAATTCGGTGACGACGCCGTTCGTGACGTTCCAGCGCGCGTCGAGGCGCACGTTTTCCAGCAGCCGGCGGTCGTGCGTGACCAGAAGCAGCGCGCCGTCGTAACTGTCCAGGGCTTCCTCGAGCTGTTCAATGGCTGGCAGGTCGAGGTGGTTGGTGGGTTCATCCAGCACCAGCAGGTTGACGCCGCGGGCCTGCAGCAGCGCCAGGGCTGCCCGGGTCCGTTCCCCCGGGGACAGGGAGTCGACGGACCGGTTGGTGTGATCAGCTTTGAGGCCGAACTTCGCCAGCAGGGTACGAACCTCCGCCGGAGTCTGCTCCGTCAGGACGGCCTCGACGGCGTCCGAGAGCAACAGCTCGCCCGCCAGCAGGCCGCGCGCCTGGTCGATCTCCCCGACGGCCACGGACGCTCCCATGGAGGCGTCACCAGAGTCGGGCTGCTGGACGCCGAGCAGGAGCCGGAGCAGGGTGGATTTGCCGGCGCCGTTGGGGCCCGTAATCCCGATCCGCTCCCCCGCGTTCAGCTGCAGGTTCACCGGGCCCAGGGTGAAGTCGCCCTGCTGAGCGACGGCGTCGCGCAGGGTGGCCACGACGGCGCTGGAGCGGGGGGCCGCCCCGATGCTGAACTGCAGCTGCCATTCCTTGCGCGGCTCTTCAACTTCTTCGAGCCGCGCGATGCGGGATTCCATCTGGCGGACCTTCTGGCCCTGCTTCTCGGAGGACTCCGTGCTGGCGGCGCGCCGGATCTTGTCATTGTCCGGGTTTTTCTTCATGGCGTTCCGGACGCCCTGGGAGCTCCATTCGCGCTGTGTGCGGGCCCGGGAAACGAGGTCGGCCTTGGTGTTGGCGTACTCCTCGAAGCGTTCGCGGGCGTGCCGGCGGGCGACGGCGCGTTCCTCCAGGTAAGCCTCGTAGCCGCCGTCGTAGACCGCCACCGAGTTCTGGGCGAGGTCCAGTTCCACGATGGTGGTGACGCAGCGCGCCAGGAACTCGCGGTCATGCGAGACCAGGACGGCGCCGCCGCGGAGGCCCTGCACGAAGGCCTCCAGCTTGGCCAGGCCGTTCAGGTCCAGGTCATTGGTGGGTTCGTCCAGGAGCACGATGTCGAACCGGCTCAGCAGCAGGGCGGCGAGCGCCACGCGGGCCGCCTGGCCGCCGGAGAGCCCGGTCATTCCGGCGTCCGGCCCCACCTCGAGTCCGAGGTCCGCCAGGACCGGCGGGATGCGGTCCTCCAGGTCGGCGGCGCCGGAGGCCATCCAGCGGTCGAAGGCCAGGGAGTAGGCGTCGTCGGAGCCCGGCGCGCCGGAGCCCAGCGCCTCTGCGGTGGATTCCATCTCCAGGGTCGCCTGCGCGCAGCCTGTGCGCCGGGCGATATAGTCGCCGACCGTTTCGCCGGCAATCCGTTCGTGTTCCTGCGGCAGCCAGCCCACGAAGGCGTCGGCGGGCGCCAGGCTCACGGTGCCTTCCTGCGGGTCGTCGACGCCGGCCAGCAGGCGCAGCAGGGTGGATTTACCGGCACCGTTGGCCCCCACGACGCCGACGACGTCACCGGGCGCGACGGTCAGGGACAACTTTGAGAAGAGTGTGCGGTGATCGTGACCACCGGAAAGGTCCTTGGCAACAAGGGTTGCAGTCATTAGTTAATCCTCTCACTGCGGCCCAAATGGACCGCCCGACGGGCAGAACCCGCCCCTCCCGGCGGGCCGAAAACCGCACCGGGCATAGAAGAACCCGCCGGTCCGGACTTGGGGGGTGTACGGACCAGCGGGTTCGACCATCTAGCATAGTTGAATTAGGACCTCACGTAAAATCCCAGCCCACACCGTCACACCGCTTCCACCCCCCGCCTCAATCTCCGCTGCCCCACCGCATGCCAGTAGCCATACTGCCCATCGACTCCGCAGGAAGCCCTAGATGCCACTACCCGCAAAGGCGTTCCAACTCTGGCTTCATCGGGTCGCCCCGTCCGCGAGCACAGCCGATATCTGCAGGATCTCCGGGATCAAGCGCACCACCCTTGCGCAGCAGCTGGTGCGCGGGAAAGTGGCCGAGACCACTCTGGTCAGCATCAGCCGGGCCCTGGATTTGAGTCCGCTGGCGGAACTCGCTTCCTTCGACCACTATGCGGAACTCGCCGCCGCGCCGCAGCAGCCGACCCCGGCCGAACTCGTCAGCCAGGTTGCCACCATGGACCTCCTGCGCGCAGTCATTTCCCGTTCCACCCCGGCCTACGGAGGCTACGGTGACCATGGCAGCCCCATGACCGCGGCGCTGACCCCTGCCCCGCACGCCACGTCCGTCCGGAACTGGGTGGACGCGATTGACGACGGTGAATTGCGTCACCGGGTTTCGGCCGCCACCGGCGTGGCACCGCAAAATTACTCTGCCCAGCTCACGGCCAACAGGCTGTCCCCCGAGCTGGCGGTCGCGACCGCCCGCGCGGCGGGCGTAGGCTTCACGGGCGGCCTCGTCGCCACGGGCTTGATAACCGAGGCCGAGGCCGGCTGGATGCCAGGGGCGAAGCAGGCCGCGTTGAATGCCCTCTCCGACGGAGAACTTAGCGCCCTGGCCGGGGAACGGCTGCAGGCGCTCGGCAAAGCGTTGCGGCGCCACGAGCAGGAGCAGGCACAAACAGAAAAGATTTGGGAGAACCTCGGATGATCGCGGCGCTGCAGTGGACCACACTGGGGGTCTGTTGCGTCGTCACGCTCGCCCGCGTGCCCAGCGTCCTCCGGGGTGAGAACCGGTCCCTGTTCGCCATCTTTGCGCTCATGACCCTGGCGATCCTGCTCAGCATCGAAGCTCCGTATGGGGCCGTGGACCAAGCCCTGGGAGGCGTGAACATCGCCAACCTGGTGCTGCGCTTCATCATTTTCGCCGGCATCTTTTTCCTGGGAGTCCGGTTGGCCCGGGGCTTCAGCGCGGACGACGCCCTGCAGCTCATCACCGGTCGGGTTGGAATTGCGGTAGCCGTGGCAGCCTCGGCTGCGGTAGTGGCAGTCTTCCTCATGATGGACACCGCAGGCTCCTCGGCCGGGCTGGTCGCCCTGTCCGCCAAGGACGACCGGAATGCCACGTTGGTGGAGTACTACGGGGCCGCCGGGCGCCTTTACCCGGCGTTCATCACCGTGGCCCTGTTTCCGGCCATGGTGCGGACCCTGCGCAGCGGCCTCCCCGTCCTGGTGCGGTCCAGTGCGGCGCTGCTCGCGCTGGGCACCGTGGCCATCTCGCTGAGCCTGCTCTCTCCGGTCATTCCTCCGTCCCTCGGATACATGCGGTTCGTCTTGAACTACTCGGCTGTCCTGTGCATCGTCCTGGGGCTGTCCCTGATCTGGTGGGCCAAGACGCTTGCGAAGCGGGCGCCGAAGAAGCAAGCTGGCATGACCTGACCATCTTGGGGCTGAGCAGGCAAATGATGTGGGAGATCCCGGAATGATTGCAACCCTCCAGTGGGGCACGCTGATCATCTGTTCCGTGGTGCTCCTCCTCCGCGTTCCGGATGCGATCCGCGGGCGCAACAGGACCGTTTTCTGGATACTGTTCCTCGCCACCCTGTGCAGCCTGCTCTCGGTGCCGGCCCCCTACGAGGCGATCGACGCGGCGCTGGGCGGATGGAACCTCACCCACCTGATCCTGCGCTTCCTCGTATTCGCCGCGGTCCTGCTGGTCGGTCTGCGCGTGGCCCAGGGACTGGCAGACGAGCGCGGCTACCGCCTCATCGCGGGGCCGCCCGGACGCTGGGCCCTGGCCCTCAGTGCGGCCGCCGTGGCGGTGACCTTCTTCCTCATGGACACCCGCGGGTCCTCGGCCGGCATGCTCGACCTCACGGACAGCGGCGGACGCAATGCCCTGCTGGCGCCGTTCTACGCCGCAGCAGGGCGCACCTATCCTGCCTTCGTCTCCCTCGCCCTGCTGCCGGCATTGCTGGCCACCACCAGGAGCCAGCTGCCGCGGCTGGTGCGGGCCGCGGCCCTCCTGACCTGCCTCGGCGCCCTCGCCACCGCGTGCAGCGTCCCCGCCTCTTTTGCGCCGGGTGCCTGGATCCTCGCGCAGCAGACGGTCAACTATTTGGCCGTCCTGGGCTACGTCCTGGGTCTGGGACTGTTCTGGGCTTCCGGCCTCGCCGCCAAGAAAACTGGCAAGGCCCGCGCAACATTCCGTAAGAACTAGGGGTAAGGCATTCACAAAATCATTAGACCGTGAAAGAATCATGAATGTGTGAAAGCGGCAATCGCTTTGTGTACGGAAATCGCCGTGCGAAGCAGAGGCAGTCGTCCAAGCGCCATTGGGGGGATGAGTGGTAGCGGTCCGCAAGGACCGCTCCCACTCAGCCTGTTTAAGGGGTTTCTAGGCGGCCCCACCCATCAGCGGACAAGCCTCAGCGTGACCAGCTGGAACGGCCGCAGCGTCAGCTCCGCGGAGTCGGTCCCTGCCGTCACGCCCGGGGCGTCGACGGGCCGTTCCAACAGGTCCACGGCGCGCAGCCCGCTGACCGGGAAATTGGCCTTCAGGAGGCCTGTGGAGCGTTCCCCCAGCGATTCGTACAGCCGGACAATCACGTCGCCGGAGCCGTCTTCGGCGAGTTTGACCGCTTCAACCACCAGGGCCGGGTTGGACACGGTGACCAGCGGCTCAACAGCGTGTGCCCCGTGCACCACCCGCGGGGCCAGATTGGTGCGGTAGCCCTCCTCGACGGCGTCCGCGATGGTGGCGCCCGGCCGGATCGTGACGTGAAGCTCGTGCCGGCCCTGGTCCGCGCCCGGATCCGGAAACTTCGGTGCCCGCAGGAGCGAGACCCGCACTGTGGTGGTGGTCCCGCCGTCGTCCTCCCGGACATTGCGGGTGACGTCGTGGCCGTAGCTGGAAGCGTTGGAGATGGCCACCCCGTAGCCCGGCTCGGCGACGTGGATCCAGCGGTGGGCGCAGATCTCGAATTTCGCGGCCTCCCAGGACGTGTTGACGTGGGTGGGGCGGAACACATGCCCAAACTGCGTCTCTGCCGCCGAGCGGTCTGCCCTGAGGTCCAGGGCAAAGCCCAGCTTGAGCAACTTTTCGCTCTCCTGCCAGTCCACTTCCGTGGTGATCGCGAGCGAGCCGGCGCCCGCCTCGAGCGCTATCCGCTGGATCACGGGCGAGGAACCGGCCATCCGCTCCACGACCACGACGGCGTTCGGGCTTTCCGCCCGGAGGTCGCGCTCCAGTGTCACCGAACGGGCCTCGGCCAGTCGGACAACGTTCCTGCGGTAGAAGGCGTCGATGTCCCACGCGTCCCATTCATTCGGCGTGTCCCGGTGCAGCTCCAAGAGGTTGCCGAATTCGCCGGGAGCAATCGCCTCGCGTCCGGTGGCACGGTCTGTGAGCGAGGCCAGCAGCCCGTTGGCGTCTACCACGGCCCGGATGATGCCGTTGTCCAGGATGTAGCCGCCGTCGGCTTCGGTGACCTCTACCGGCTGCCCCGGCCGGACCGGTTCGGCAGCGGCCAGGGCAGGCACGCCCTGGCGTTCCTGCGGCGCAGCGTTGAGGAGGAATTCCCGGCTGCCGGTGCCGAGCGCCGCAGCCGCGGCGTCCGTGATGATCGCTTCCAGCCCCCGCTCGACGGCGGCGTAGTTCCGTTCGGCGTCCTGGTGCACCCACGCGATGGAACTCCCCGGCAGGATGTCATGGAACTGCTGCAGCAGGACCAGCCGCCAGAGGCGCTTGAGCTCCGCGGCCGGGTAGCTGTGACCGGCCCGCACTGCGGCGGTGGCGCTCCAGAGTTCCGCCTCCCGGAGAAGGTGCTCGCTGCGCCGGTTTCCCAGCTTGGTCTTGGCCTGGCTGGTGTAGGTGCCGCGGTGCAGTTCCAGGTACATTTCCCCCACCCAGACCGGCAGGGGCTCATACTCGGCCTGGGCCTGCCCGAAGAAGCTGGCAGCCGAGCCGATCCGCACCTTCGGGGATCCTTCCAGGTCCGCCGTGCGCTGCGCCGCGGCCAGCATCTCGCGTGTTGGCCCGCCGCCGCCGTCGCCGTACCCGAACGGAACCAGCGAGGTGCTTCCGCGCCCGTGGTCCCGGTAGTTCCGCTCCGCGTGCGCCAGGTCCCGGGCGCTGAGATCGGAGTTGTATCTGTCCACCGGCGGGAAATGTGTGAAGACCCGGGTGCCGTCGATTCCCTCCCAGTTGAAGGTGTGGTGGGGCATCCTGTTGACCTGGTTCCATGAGATCTTCTGGGTCAGGAACCAGCGGCTGCCTGCGGCCTTGATGATCTGCGGCAGCGCCGCGGAATACCCGAACGTGTCCGGGAGCCACGCTTCCTGGCAATCCACCCCGAATTCGGCAAGGAAAAAGCTCTTGCCCTCGAGGAACTGCCGTGCCATGGCCTCGCCGCCGGGCATGTTGGAGTCGGATTCGACCCACATCCCGCCGACGGGAACGAACCGCCCGGCGCGGACCTTGTCCCGGATGCGCCCGAAGAGCTCTGGATAGTACTCCTTCATCCACGCGAACTGCTGGGCCGAGGAACACGAAAAAATGAAATCGGGATACTCGTCCATCAGCGCGATGACGTTGGAGAACGTCCGGGCGCACTTGCGGATGGTTTCCCGTACCGGCCACAACCAGGCCGAATCGATATGGGCGTGGCCCGTGGCCACGAGCTGGTGCGCCGAGGCGTAGGCCGGCCGGGACAGAACGTCGGCGAGGGCCGCCCGCCCCGCCTCTGCGGTACCGGCAACGTCGTCGGGGTCCATGATGTCCAGCATGCGTTCCAACGCCCGCAGGATTTCATGGCGGCGAGGCAGCTCCATGGGCAGCTCGTGCATCAGCCCGGAAAGGGTGAGGATGTCCTGCTCCAGTTCCCAGACTGTCTGGTTGCGTTCGGCGATGGCGATCCTGCCGAGACGGTATTTCGGCTCGCTGCCCGACGTCGCTTTGTCCCCGTACGGGGTGGCGGCGAATGTCCAGTCCTGGGACAAGTCGGGGTTGGCTGCGGCTTCGACGTAGAAATCGACCGCCATGCCGGTGCCCAGGAGCTTGAGCGGGATGTACTGGTTCCGAGGCGAAATGGCCTTGATGATGGTCCCGTCAGAGCGCCAGGCGATGCCTTCGCACTGGAAGCCCGGAAGCTCGCCCCTGAAACCGAGGTCCACGAGGACTTCCACCGACGTGCCGGCCGCAGTTCCCCAGGCATCCGGCACCTCGCCCCGGAGCCGGAGCCACTTGGTGCTCCACGGCCGGCCCCACGGGGCGCCATGTTCCTGCGCTGTGAACTCCTGCCGCAAGGCCTCCAGCACCGGCACGGGCTCGTCCGGCGCCTCCCAGCTGGTCAGGGTCAGCGGGACGCTGCGCGGGTAGACCGCCGGGGCGATGCGGTCGCGCAGAAAGCGGTCCAGCCGGACTTCCGTAAGACGGCGGTCATCGTGCAATGTGATCCTCTTCAGCGCTGGGGGTCCGATTGGCTCCAATCGATGGATAAAACTTACGCCGCGGGGAACCTGTTGGCCAAGTGTTGCCGTTAGCCGGCCGCGGGGGCCGGAACGGCGACGCGCTGCTGGCCTGCATACACGTTCAGGCTGGTCCGGCGGCTGAAGCCGGCCAGGGTCATCCCGCTGGCCTCGGCCAGCTCGACGGCCAGGCTGGAGGGGGCGCTGACGGCGGCAAGGACCGGGATCCCGGCGAGGGCTGCCTTTTGGACGAGCTCGAACGATGCCCTGCCGGACACCTGCAGCACGGTGCCCCGGAGCGGCAGCAGGCCTTCCCGGAGCGCCCAGCCCACCACCTTGTCCACCGCGTTGTGCCGTCCGACGTCTTCGCGGAGGCACAGCAATTCCGCCGAGCCGTCGTCGGAAATCCTGAAAAGTCCGGCGGCGTGCACGCCGCCGGTGACGTCAAAGACCTCCTGGGCGGACCGGAGGGTGTCCGGGAGGGCCGCGAGCGTTTCCACTGGAACTGTCAACGGATCCTGTGCCGGGCTGTAGTGCGAGGACTTGCGCACGGCATCGATCGAGTCTGTCCCGCAGATGCCGCAGGAACTGGAGGTAAAGACGTTTCGTCCGGTCTCGGGCCGGACGACATCGGGCCGGAGTTGAGCCTCCACGACGTTGAACGTTTGCATGCCGTCGGCGTCTTCGCCAGCGCAGAACCTGAGCGAGACCAACTGCTCGGGAGCCCAGATGATCCCCTCTGAGACGAGGAACCCTGCGACGAGGTCGAAGTCATTGCCCGGCGTCCGCATGGTGACGGAAAAGGACATGTTTCCGAGCCGGATTTCCAGCGGTTCCTCGACGGCTAGGACGTCTTCCCGGTGCCGGACAGGGAATTCGAGGGCCTGCGGGGACCCGTCCAGAACAATCTTGTGCACTTTGCGGCGCTGCGTGACACGGCCCATCCGGTGCTCCTATGCAACATGTTGTGCTTCTTTGGCTGGTTCCATCATTGTAAGTGCCTGATCCTGGAGCCTGTGCAGCGGGCCAGGGCTCAGCCACGGCTCAGCCCAGGAGCGCGCTCCAGTCCACCGGCCCGTCGCTGGCCGCGGTTTTCCTGGCGGTCCGCTTCGCCGCCGGCTTCGGCGCAGCGGACGCCGCCGCTGGGTCAGGCAGCGGCGCACCCCACGGGAGTGCGAAGGCGGGGACCAGTTCCCCCAGCTGCACGCCGTGGGGCGGGACCACCAGCACGCCGTCGGCGGCGGCCAGGCCCCGCATCATGCCCGGGCCGGTGTGCTGCGCCGGCGACGCCATGCCATAAAGCAGCCGGAAGGGCATGAGCCGCGTCCGGCCGGGATCGGCGTCAATCGTGGAGCCGCAGGGCACCTCGCTGAGCGGGGGGATGGGTCCGTGCCCCAGGGCCGCGAGGAGCGGGCCTCCGATCGTGGACAATGCCATCATGGCCGCGAGCGGGTTTCCCGGCAGGCCGAGGATGTAGCGGCCGTCCGGCAGCTCGGCCAGCACGGCGGGGTGGCCCGGCCGCATGGCGACCCCGTCGATCAGCAGGCGGCCGCCGAGCTCGGCGACCGAACGCCGGAGGTGGTCCGTTCCGGAGCGTCCCGTGCCGCCGGTGGTGATGACGACGTCGGCAGGCAGGCTTTCTGCAGCAGGATCGGTGTCCTCGAGCGCGGCGAGCCATTCTGCATAGGTGTCGCCAATTTTTACTTCTTCGGTGCAAATCCCGCCGAGCATTCCCACCACGGCTGCCAGTTGGGGTCCGAAGGTATCCCGAACCTGACCGGGCGCGGGCATCCCGGATGTCACTACCTCCGAGCCGGTGAAGACGAGCCGCACGACGGCCTTGCCGAGCACCGGAAGGGTGTCGCTTCCGGCCAGCGCGGCGAGCGCCAGGTGGGCGGGGTTCAGGACCGTGCCACGTTTGATCAGCACGTCTCCCTCGGTGGCTTCCTCCCCCGCTTTCCTGATGTGGTCCCCGTTCCGGGGGTCGCCGGGTTTCGCATTGCCGCCCAGCTTCAGGACGGGCAGGCCGTCCTCGTCGGCGCCGATGATGCCGCTTTCGCTGCGCAGCACCGCCTTGGCCCCGGCCGGAATGAGGCCGCCGGTGGCAATCGGGCTCGCCTGATGCGGTGCCAGCCGCTGGTTGGGCTCGGCCAGGATCCAGGGACCGCTGCCGTTGACGGCCCAGCCGTCCATGGCAGAGGAGGCGTAGTGGGGAATGTCCTGCAGGGCTACGACGTCCGCGGCCAGGGTCCGGCCCAGCGCCTGCCGGAGCGGCACGGGGGCGGCCGGGATGGGAGCGGCGCAGTCGAACGCGAGTTGCCGGGCCTCCTGCCAGGTGTGGGCCGCATGCTTGCGCGGCTCCCCTGGCGCGTCGTCGCCAACTTTGTTTTGGCCGGTCGTATCAGCATCCGCAGCGTCCTCGTCAACGGCGTCCTGGTCAACGGCGTCCTGGTCAGCTGCGTCCCGCTCTACGGCGTCCTGATCAACGGCGTCCCGGTCCGCCGGGATATGCGGGCCGGTGGGGCTGTCGCCAACGCTTTCTCTGGCTGCATCTCCACCTGCGCCGGCGAGTGGTCCGCTGCCGTCCGGGGCCGTAGCCGTCATGCCCCGGAGGTTTCGGCGGCTGCGTAATCCTTGGCGAGCCGGCGCGCCACGGCCATCGCGGCCTCCATGGACACGGAATCCGTGGCCTGGCCCGAGCCGGAGGCCAGACCGGCGGCAAAGCCGGCAATGAATGTGGTCAGCGGCGCAGCCGGGCGCACCACCGAATGGGCGGCCACCCCTGCCAGGGCGAGGACCTCGTTCACGTCAATCTCAACGTCTTCCAGCTCCAGGGCCTGGAGCAGGGCACGGCACCAGTCTTCCAGCGTTTCATCCTGGCTTTTCACCGTTTGCCTCCATGGTCGAGTTCAGCTGCGGGGTTGCGGACCGGGGCCCGGACCGCGGTCTGGAATCCTCCCGGATACCCCCAATGCGGACGCGTCATCCCAGGTGTCAACATCATCCGTGGACCCGGGGGGAACGCGAACTTCCCGCACGTCCAGCCTAGCAAGAAGGGCGAAGACCGACGCGTTTTCCAGGCCGCCCCTGCCCGCGGCGTCCGCGACGCATCGTTGTAGCGCAGCCGTGCCATAAAACCCGGCAAGAGGCTGCTTCCGGCCGTCGGCCGAGACGGCCATGACGCCTCCGCCGCGTTCCGGCGCGTCCGCAGCAGAGGCGGTCAGCGATTCGGCCAGGGCGCGGACCGCCTCGGCCGAGCGTGGCATGTCACAGGCAAGGACCAGGGTAAATGGCGCGGGCGCGGCCGCTTCGTGTCCCCCGGCCTGGTCGGCGGCCAGCTCGGCCAGGCCCGCGGCGATGGCCGCGGCGGGCCCCGCGAAGGGTGGATCTTCCCTGCAGGTCAGCACGCCCTCGGGCAGGTCCCCGGGGTCCGGTCCGACGACAACGGTGCGCGCCGCCGCGCCCGCGGCGCGCAGTGACCGCTCAAGGAGGGTGGCTCCGTCGTAGATCAGCCCGGATTTGGGCACGCCGCCCAGGCGGGAGGACCGTCCCCCGGCGAGAATGATGGCATCGAACTCCACCGGTTCAGCCTAGCGCGGCGCCGGCCGCCGTCGAATCAGGCGTGGCGAGCCCGGAAGCAGCTCCGCCGGCATTGGGCCGGCATTCAGGTAACAGGTCAGGCAGCAGATTCAGGCAGCAGGAAAGGATCCCAGGCCGGCGTTGGCTTCTCGAGTTCCTTGATCTGCCAGATGGCGCCCTTTGGCGGGCCCGGAACAAATCCGAGCTTCCAACCCATCTCCGCCGGCGTGTGGTCACTCTTGGCGTTGTTGCACCGCAGGCACGCCGCCACCAGGTTCTCCCAGGAATCGGCCCCGCCCCGGGATTTTGGCTGGACGTGGTCGATGGTGTGGGCAGCCTTGCCGCAGTAGGCGCAGCGGTGGGCATCGCGGCGGAGCACACCCCGGCGGCTCACCGCGGTCATGGTGTTGTATCTCGGCCTGATGTAGCGGTTCAGCAAGATCACGGACGGGCGCCCCAGAATGTCCTGGGGGCCCACAACGGGGTCGTCCCCTTCGGCCACCACGCTGGCCTTTCCGGTGAGGACAAGGACGAGCGCCCGGCGGAAGGTGATGACCGCCAGGGGTTCATATCCAGCATTCAGAACGAGAGTGCGCATCCGCATACCTCTTCACGGCCGCACCCGCCAGCGGCACGAGGGCCGGCTGCCCTCTGCATGGTCGGGCTATGGATCGATTACACAAGAGTAAACACTCGTGTGCCGGATCACCGAATATTTTTTTCCTGGCGATGTCCTCGGCCCGGAAAGTTCACGGCATGGCAACGCAAAAGACCCCCGCCAGGAGGCGGGGGTCTTTCGAAGGTGCTGGGGTCTTGCCTAGCCGCCGACGCGGATGAAGACCGGGCCGGAGCCGACGTTTACGCTGTACAGCGCGGTGGTGCCGCCGTTCCAGCCGCCGTGGACTGCCATGCCGTTGCCGACGTACACCGCGATGTGAGCCATGCCCACGCCGCCGTTCTGGTAGTAGGCGAGGTCGCCCGGGCGTGCCTCGCCGGCGCTCACGGTGCGGCCGAGGGACAGGTAGCCTGCCGGCCAGCCGTGGTAGTGGATGCCGGCCGCGGCCAGGGCGTTGGTGGCCAGGGCGGTGCAGTCCTGCGCCACGCCGATCTGTGCGTAGGCAGCGGCGGCGATGGTCGCGCCGGAGCCGCTTCCAATGCCGGCGGGAGCCTGGGCAGCGACGCCGCCGCTGACGCCAGCCTCGGTGCCACCGGCGCGGGTGGCCGTGGAATCCTGGACCTTCACGACGGGCTTGGGAGCCTCGACGACGGGAGCCGGCGACGTGGTCACAGCGGGCTTCTCGTAGGAGATCGCGATGGTGGACGCGGCCGAGATGGTGGCCGGAGCGGCGGACTGGACTTCCAGGGCCGAGGCGGAGGTGGATTCGCGCTGAACATTGGTCTCAGCAGCGTTGGCTGCGATTCCGCTGGTCAGAACCAAGCCGGAAGCTGCGGCGATGACCGCGGCCTGACGGCCCATGCCGCCGGCGTTGTCGCCGACAGCCTTGGCAATAACAGCCAGCGAGTTGGTCTTGGTGACCTCGGCGCGGTGCCGTGCAACGGTTGCACGAGTAGTCATTAAGTTCTCTCTTTCGTGATCCTTGGACCGCGCGCTTTCGGGCACGGGCTGAGGACGCTCCGGCATCTTGGGGGTACGCCGGATCGCCCCGAAATGGGTTACTTAGCGAAGGGTGTACTGCGAAGACGCGCCAAAAGCGGAAACTGCATGCTGTCCGGGCTCGGTAGAGATTGAGCCTGCGGAACGTGATCCAATCCGGGCGCCGGCAAGGGCGGCACGTGATGTGGATTCCAGCGGGCTCGAAAGAGCCTCGCCGATGCGCATGCGCGCAGAATTGTGGCGTGAAGACACGAAAGTAGCCTCTCCCAATGCCTACGAGGTGAGCTGTCGGATTCGGATGGGAGTCACCCGGCCGCGCTGCTTCCTGGGAAGCTTTGCGACTTAACCCCAAGGCCTTCTTTCGAAGGCCAAAATTGGTTCCCCCGCCCCTGCCAGACGATGTAATGCGAACGGACCTTGAGCGGTGGCAGAGCTAGGCAATCCACTCAAGAGCGCCAACTTCGGAAAAGTTGGCGTGCTTCAAACCCTACAGGAGTCCGGACTCAATGTCACATTCAGATCACGGCGTGTCATACGGACTTGAGAGCGGTCCATCGTCTTTTAGAGCCAGCCGAGGGGATCAACGACGTCGCCGTTGACCATCACTTCAAAGTGGAGGTGGCAGCCGGTGGAGGCGCCGGTGGTCCCGCTCATCGCGATGACGTCACCGCGCGATACCTTCTGGCCGACCTTGACCGAGGCCGAGGACAGGTGGTTGTACGTAGTCTCCAGGCCGTTGCCGTGGTCAATGACCACCCGGTTTCCGCCGCCGAAGGGATGCCATCCGTTGAAGGTCACCGTGCCGCTGGCGGCGGCATGGACCGCCGTGCCGCACTGGGCAGCGAAATCCTGGCCGCGGTGAAACTCCCCCGCGCCCCCAGTGATCGGGCTGACACGGTAGCCGTAGGGCGAGGCTGTGACCAGCTGATCCAGCGGCGCGCCAAGGGTGCCTGCCGATGCCGCGCGGGTGATGCTGCCCACAGACTGGGCGCTCAGCAGCTGCTTGAGCTTCCCGTCCGGATCGCCCTTCGTGGTGACGGCGGTGCGGCTGAAGTCGACTTTTGCGGCCGCGGCCGCCGTGACATCCGGCTGCACCGCAGCGGAAAGGGCGCCGGATCCGGTGTTGGAAGCCATCACCGGACTCGTAACGGGGACCGTCACAGTGAGAACCAGACCAGTTGCGGCCAGCGCGATCCCGGCCTTCTGGCCGACTCCGCTGGCCGAGGCAAACTCCGTTACCTGACGGAACGGACTGCGCCGGCGACGCCGTTCATCGCGGTGCACGTCGCGCGGGCGCTCGGCCATATTGGCGACAACGGGACGCGGCTCCGGAGCGGGACCGGTCGCGCGGCGACGGCCCCTGGCGGTCTGGGTGGTCAAGAAGGGTTCCTCTCTGGATAGCCTGCGAAGTTAGCTGTCGGATTCGGGTCAGAGAGATCAAAGACCCGGTCCGCCGTTGCAGGCAGCAGGCACAGGGGCATCCCAGGGGATCCTTCGGTGGAAGCTGCTTGCCGCTGACGGACTTCACCCCAAGGCTGCTGAAGCAGCAGCCGAAAGTGGTTCCCCCGCCCCTGCCAGGAGGTGGTTCTGCGACTGATCCGCTGGCAGGGCTCGGCTTCGGATCAGGTAACGCTTTGGTATCGGTACTGGCCACTAACTATAGGCGATTAAGCCGCCCGGTAATAAATCCGTAATCGCAATTGTGCAAAACTCATGGGTCGTCCCATGGCCGACAAGTTGTGGCTGGTCAGGCGACTGTTACAAAGACGTGCGCAGCAACCTCGGGCGGCAGCTCCAGAGCGCCCTCGATATCGGGAACGCGGACCGAGATGTACTCCCCCACCCGCTCCAGCGCGAGAAGCGCACCAGGTCGGATTCCGCCCTCGTCCAGCTGGGTCAGAAGCTCCGGCTCCACCTGGATCGGTTCCGCAAGCCGGTTGACCGTGATCCGCGAACCAGCACCGTAGCCGGCCATTGCCTCCAGGAGGTTCACGGCCCTGTCCGTGGGGGCGCCATTGGGCACGCCGCCAAGATCCGCAAGCCCCGGAATGGGGTTTCCGTAGGGCGAAACCGTCGGGTGGTTGAGCATCTCGAAGATTCTGCGCTCGACGCGTTCGCTCATGACATGCTCCCAGCGGCACGCTTCCTCGTGGACGTAGGCCCAGTCGAGTCCGATCACGTCCGCGAGCAGGCGTTCCGCGAGGCGGTGCTTGCGCATGACGCCGATTGCGCGTTTCCGCCCTGTTTCGGTCAGTTCAAGATGCCGGTCGCCCGAAACAACCACCAGGCCGTCACGTTCCATGCGGCCGATGGTCTGGGACACAGTGGGCCCGGAGTGGCGGAGCCGTTCGGCGATGCGGGCGCGGAGGGCAACGATGTTTTCTTCTTCAAGTTCCAGAATGGTCCGAAGATACATCTCCGTGGTATCGATCAGATCCGTCATTCAGCTCAGCTCCTCGAGCGCAGTCCTTGCGTCATTCCCACCGTACCGCGTGCGGGCTGCATGCAGGATGCGCCCTGGCGAGAACCGCCGTACGTTCGCATGCCAGCCTAGCCTATTTTGAATTACTCCGGATAATTTTCGTTCGGCCCGGGACTGCCCTCCCGGCGCCGCAGTCCGGCCATTCCCGGGCGTCTCAATGACCGGACTGTGACAGGGCTTTTCCGTATCGCCGGGGGCTGTCAGGCAGAATATAACAGGCAGAATGAAAAGGGGTGTCCGTTGTAGCCATCCCTGCCAGGCCACCTCCCAGCCACGCTACGAACCAGCCGAATATTGGAGCCACTGTGAGCGACACCAGCATCACGATCCCCGCCAACCTCCTGCCCAAGGACGGACGGTTCGGCGCCGGTCCGTCCAAGGTCCGACCGGAACAGATGGACGCCCTCGCCGCGGCGTCGGCGAAGCTGCTGGGGACCTCGCACCGCCAGGCACCGGTGAAGAACCTGGTCGGCTCGGTACGCAGCGGCCTCAGCGAATTCTTCCGCGCGCCCGAAGGCTATGAAGTGGTGCTCGGCGTGGGCGGGTCCACCGCGTTCTGGGACATTGCCAGCTTCGGACTCGTGGAGAACAAGGCGCAGCACCTGTCCTTTGGCGAGTTCGGCTCGAAATTTGCCTCGGCCACCAACAAGGCGCCCTTCCTCGCCGAGTCCTCCATCATCACGTCCGAACCCGGCACCCGACCCTCCGCCCGGGCGGAGGCCGGCGTCGACGTCTATGCGTGGCCGCAGAACGAAACCTCAACCGGCGTCGCCGCCCCCGTCCAGCGCGTGGCAGGCGCCGACGAGGGGTCGCTGGTGCTGGTGGACGCGACGTCGGCCGCGGGCGGGTTGGACGTGGACGTGGCGGAGTCCGATGTGTACTACTTTGCGCCGCAGAAGAACTTCGCGTCCGACGGCGGCCTGTGGCTTGGCCTGTTCTCCCCCGCGGCGCTTGAGCGGGCGGCCCGGATCAAGGCCGGCAACCGCTGGATCCCCGACTTCCTGGACCTCCAGACGGCGATCGACAACTCCCGGCTGAACCAGACCTACAACACCCCGGCGCTGGCCACCCTGGTGACCCTGGATGCCCAGGTGCAGTGGCTCAACGCCAACGGCGGCCTGGACTTCGCAGCTGGCCGGACCGCGGATTCCGCCGGCCGCATCTACCGCTGGGCCGAGGCGTCAGGCTACGCCACGCCGTTCGTGGCCAAGGCCGAGGACCGTTCCAACGTGATCGCCACGATCGACTTTGACGAGTCGATCGATGCCTCGGCCATCGCCAAGGTACTCCGCGCCAACGGCGTCGTCGACACCGAGCCGTACCGCAAGCTGGGACGCAACCAGCTGCGCATCGCCACCTTCGTGGCAATCGAGCCGGACGATGTCTCGGCACTGCTTGAGTGCATCGAATTCGTCGTGACGGAACTGAAGAAGTAGCCTCAACCTCCCGGCGGCGTCTTCACGGCCTATCAGAACCCAGGCTGTGGCGGCGCCGCCGTCGTTTCAGGCAGGTCCGGCCGGCTGCGCACCCTGCGGCTCGGCCTGCTGGGAACCCGGGCCGGTGGCGCCGGTCCCGCTGTCGACGCGGAAGTACCGCAGCCCGTGTGCGCGGCGGTTGAAGTGGAGCCGCAGGTGCTTGGCCCGGATGATCCACACCAGCCCGATCAGGGCCGCCAGCAGGCCGGCGCCCGCCGCAACCGCCATGGACCAGCGGGGGCCGGCGGTGTTTGCCACCCAGCCGACGAGCGGCGCCCCAATGGGGGTTCCGCCCATGAATATTGCCATGTAGAGCGCCATCACCCGGCCCCGCATTGCGGGGTCCGTGGTGGTCTGGACGTAGGCGTTGGCGCTCGTCATCATGGTGATCGCGAACAGCCCCACGGGCACCAGTGCGACGCCGTACCAGAAGTAGTTTGGGGCCATCGCGGCGATGCCGGAGGTCACGCCAAAAGCCCCGGCCGCCCCGAAAATGAACCGCAGCCGTGGTTTGCCGCGGCCGGCGGACAACAGCGCGCCGGCGACGGAACCGATGGCCATGATTGAATTCATCAGGCCGAAGGCCCCCGCGTCGAGGCCGAATTCCGAACCCACCATGGCCGCGATAAACAGGGCGAAATTCAGCCCCAGGGTTCCCACGATGAAGATCGCCACGAGCACCACGACGAGGTCCGGACGGAACCTGACATAGCGCAGGCCCTCCCGGATCCTGCCCTTGCCCGCCCGTGCCCGCGGCAGCCGCCGCAGCGACGCGGCAGGGATTTTCGCGAGGCTCAGCAACATGGCCACGAAGGTCAGCGTGTT
>JBKPBZ010000180.1:0-10608 GCA_046727115.1 Actinomycetota bacterium
GCAGCCTTCGATGTAGTGGACGTAGGAGTCCTCGTCCGCGATGATCAGCGTGCGCTCGAACTGGCCCATGTTTTCCGTGTTGATGCGGAAGTAGGCCTGCAGCGGGATGTCCACGTGGACGCCCTTGGGCACGTACACGAAGGAACCGCCGGACCAGACGGCCGTGTTCAGCGAGGCGAACTTGTTGTCGCCCACCGGGATGATGGTGCCGAAGTACTCCTGGAAGATCTCCGGGTGTTCGCGCAGCGCGGTGTCCGTGTCCAGGAAGATGACGCCCTGCTGTTCCAGGTCCTCGCGGATCTGGTGGTAGACCACCTCAGACTCGTACTGGGCGGCGACGCCGGAGACGAGGCGGCTGCGCTCGGCTTCCGGGATGCCCAGCTTCTCATACGTGTTCCGGATGTCCTCGGGGAGGTCTTCCCAGGTTGCAGCCTGCTTCTCGGTGGACCGCACGAAGTACTTGATGTTGTCGAAATCGATGCCGGACAGGTCCGCGCCCCAGGTGGGCATGGGCTTGCGGTCGAAATACTTCAGGCCCTTGAGGCGGAGGTCGAGCATCCATTCCGGCTCGCTCTTCTTGGCCGAAATGTCGCGGACAACGTCTTCATCGATGCCGCGGCGGGCATTGGCGCCGACGTCGTTCTTGTCGGCCCAGCCGTACTCATACGTGCCGATTCCGTGGAGCTCGGGATTCTTTTCCAGAATCTCCGAAATCACAGTAGAGTCAGCAACCTTTTTCTCTGATAGTTGGTCCGTCATCACGGCCTTTCTTGGAGATGGTTGGATACTTCGTCCGGGTTGACCGGGGCTGCGGGACTGGGAGTCCCGACGGCGGCCGGACGGCCCGTAGGTATGTGGGTGGTGCAGACGTGGCCGCCGCGCGCCAGGGTGGATAGCCGGCGCACATCGACGCCGACCAGCCGGGCGAACATTTCGGTCTCCACGTCGCAGAAGACGGGGAACTGGGCGGCCAGGTGCTGGATGGGGCAATGCCCCTGGCAGAGCTGGACGCTGGAGAGCGCGGCCGGCAGCGGCGCCTTGGCCACAAGTGACTGCGCCGAGGCCACGAAACCGTCGCGGCTCAGCGCCTCCGAGAGAGCCTGGGCTCGGGCTGTGATGTCCGGTCCGGCCTGCTCGATCTCGGGTGCGTAGCGGCGTTCCATGTCGGCGAACCGCTCGACGGCGAACTGCCGCACCGCCTCGGGGCCGGCAGCCTCACTGAGACGCCGCAGTGCGACGGAGGCGATGTCGAGGTAGTCGTTGCCCAAGGTCGACTGGCCCTGGGAGCTCAGGACATAGCGGCGTGCGGGCCGTCCGGCGCCGGCTCCGGCGCGGGCAACCCGCTTGACCTCAATTACTCCGCTGCGCGCGAGGTGGTCGAGGTGGCGGCGCACGGCAGCCGGGGTAAAGCCCAGGAGGTCGCCGAGTTCGGCTGCACTGATGGGTCCATGCTCCAGCACCGCGTTCAGGACGCGGTCACGGGTGCGCTCTTCGGCATCGTGGGTGTGGGGGCCGGCGGCCGCGGGAACGACGTCGGGAACGGCCGCCACGTGTGCCCGGGCGGACCCGACGCGCGCGGCGCCGCGCCCTGACGGGGCTGCGGACGCAGAGGAGCTCATGGAATACACAACACAATCATGTCGTAATTTAGTCCGGCATTCCAGTAAGGCATGGCTTGCCTGCGGGGGCTGCCCCTCCGGGAAGGCGACGTACTACATCGCGTAGAATGCTGTGGTGCGATCTCCCGAATCCCCCGTTCTGACCATCAGCGGGCTTGTCAAGGATGTTGGTCCACTGCCCACCCTCGACGGCAAGATGCTGCGCGTGGTCAGCGGCCTTTCCCTCATGGCCGAACGCGGCCAGGTCACGGCCCTGCTCGGTGCCAACGGCGCCGGCAAGACCACCACCATCGAATGCGCCCAAGGGCTGCAAAAACGCACCGCCGGCACCATCAGCCTACTGGGCCAGGACCCGGATTCCGCCGGCGCCGGGCTCCGCGCCCGCGTGGGGGTCATGCTGCAGGACGGCGGCCTGCCGCCGTCGGCCCGGCCCATCCCCCTGCTGCGGCACATCGCCGGCATGTACCAGGACCCGTGGCCGGTCGATGAGCTCATCGGACGCCTCGGGATCGACACTTTCAGCCGCACCAATGTGCGGCGCCTGTCCGGCGGGCAGAAACAGCGCCTCGCTCTCGCCGCGGCGCTGGTGGGCAATCCGGAGGTGCTCTTCCTCGACGAGCCAAGCGCGGGCCTGGACCCGCAGTCCCGCCAGATGGTCTTCGACCTCATCTCCGAACTGCGGAACAGCGGCATGGGCATCATCCTGACAACACACCTG
Source organism: Actinomycetota bacterium (assembly GCA_046727115.1). GTDB lineage: Bacteria > Actinomycetota > Actinomycetes > Actinomycetales > Micrococcaceae > Arthrobacter. Next base: position 2,338 of record JBKPBZ010000180.1, read on the forward strand.
ATGGACGATGCCCAACGCCTCGCGGATTATGTGTACATCATCGACGCCGGCCGTAACGTCGCCGAGGGCACCGTCGCCGAGCTCCTGCGGCACCAGCTGCCCGCCGGCGACTCAGCGCAGCACATCCGCACCTTGCTGTTCGAAACCGAACCCGGCCTGGACTTCACCGGCGTACTGCCCGACGGCGTCGACATCACCGAAGCGCGGGCCGGCAGTTACGCCGCGACCGGCGCCCTGACCCCCGCCGACCTCGCCGCGATCAGCGCCTGGTGGGCCGCGCGCGGGATCATGCCCAGCTCCCTGAGCCTTGAAGCCCGCAGCCTCGAGGACGTCTTTTTGGACATCTCCGGAAGGGAGATCCGATGACCCGCGCAACAGGTGGCGCCTCGCTGGAGAGCGCCCGCCGCGGCAGCCAGCCCCGCACCGCGCACGGCAGCGCCCCCGCTTCCTTGCTCCGCCGCATCCTGCTGCAGGGGCAATACGAGACCATCACCATGCTCAGGAACGGCGAGCAGCTGATCCTGGCGATCGTGCTGCCGCTGCTGGCGATGGTCGGCCTGACCGTGACGCCGCTCCTGGACGGGCTCGGTTCGAGCCGCATCAACGTCGCTGTTCCTGGCATCCTGGCCCTGTGTGCCATGTCAACCGCCTTCACGGGGCAGGGCATCTCCACCGGCTTCGACCGCCGCTACGGGGTCCTGCGCTTTCTTTCCACTACTCCCCTGGGCCGCACCGGACTGATTGCGGGGAAGGTCCTGGCCGTCCTGGCCGTCCTGTTCCTGCAGGTGCTCATCGTGACAGCAGCGGCCCTCATGCTGGGCTGGCGGCCCAACCCCGCCGGCTGGCTGCCCGGCCTGGCCATCCTTGTCCTCGGGGCCGCCGCCTTCACCGCTCTCGGGCTGCTGGTCGCCGGCACGGTCAGGCCGGAGGCGACCCTGGCCATCACCAACCTGCTCTGGATCCTCCTCGGCGCGCTGGGCGGGATCGTCATCCCGGCCGAACGGCTCCCCGCACTGGCGCAGGCCGTCGTGCATTTCCTCCCCTCCGGCGCGCTGGGCCAGGCGCTGAGGGATGCTTTCCTGTCCGGCAGCGTCAATGGTGCTGCCGTCCTTGTCCTGCTGCTCTGGACGGCGATCGCCGGCGGCGCAGCAACCCGTTGGTTCAAGTGGAATTGGGAAAACTGTGAGCACGGCGTCACGAACCCCCCGGATCATCTCCGGAATCACCTCCCGGCTGCCGGTCAGCGTGGACAAGACGGTCAGGCGGCTGGCTGTGTTGTCCCTCATCGGCCAGATCGTGCTGGTAGTGACCGGCGGAGCCGTGCGGCTGACCGCCTCGGGCCTGGGCTGCCCCACCTGGCCGCGCTGCACGGAGGCTTCCCTGGCGACCACGCCGGAAATGGGGCTCCACGGAATCATTGAATTCGGCAACCGGCTCCTGACGTTTGCGCTGGCCGCCGTCGCTGTGATGATGCTCGTCTACTTGTGGAACCTCCGCAAGGAACGCCGGGACCTCTTCCTGCTGGCCCTCGGCCTGCTGGCGAGCATCCCGGCCCAGGCTGTCATCGGTGGCATCACCGTGCTGACCCAGCTGAACCCGTGGGTTGTGGGCCTGCACTTCCTCGTTTCCATGGCGCTCGTGGTCCTCGCGACCCTGTTGGTGAACCGGGCCTACGGCCGGACCGGCATGGCCAGGACCGTCCGGCTTCCCGCCCTGCCGGGCGCGGCGCGTCCGGTGATGACCGCCGTCGCGGTTCTCGCCGGCGTCGCCGTCTGCCTCGGCGTGGTGGTTACCGGCGCCGGCCCGCATGCCGGCGATGCGAACGCGCCGCGCAACGACCTCGACTGGGACCTGTTCGCGCACATCCATGCAGTGCCCGCCTACCTGGTGACCGCCGGGGCGCTGTTCGCGGTGTTCCTTGTGGTCCGCGGACGGATTCAGGGGCCGTTCCGCTCGGCGGCGCTCCTGCTCCTGGGTGTCACTGTGCTGCAGGCCGTCATCGGCTTCACGCAGTACTACAACGGCATCCCGGCGCTGCTCGTCGGCGCGCACATGCTGGCGGCAGCCCTCCTGATGAGCGCGGCCACCAACGCCGCGGACCTCGCCCGGTACAGCCCGGTGGACTAACCAGCCGCTGCACCCCTGAATCACTGCAGCCCTGAGTACGGAAGATCAGGTGCGCATTTCACCCCTCGGGGGCTGGCCATGACGGGATTTCCGGGTGGACTATGGGATGGCATGGACATGGATCGTCGCGGCGGTGGGCTGGTCTCGTTCGTTCCCGTGACGCTGACCGGAAGGCCTTCTCTGATGCAAGCGACAGAATCGACCGTGCCTCCGTCACCTTCGGCCAGCCAACGCGCGGCGAGCCTCAAAGAACGCGTCTACATCATCTTCACCAGCCTGGCTGTGGTGTTGGCGCTTCGGAGCCACGCGGACGAAACCACCCCCGCGGCCGCAGCGGCCACCCTCAGCATCGTTGTAATCGGTTCCTTGCTGGGGATTTTCGTCGCCGATCTCCTGAGCCACCTGACCGTCCATTCCAAGCTCCCCTCGGGTGAGGAACTGCACCACATGATCGCGGTCAGCGTAGACGGTCTGGGCGTCCTGGTGACCCCGCTGCTTCTGCTGGCGGCGGCCGGCTTTGGGCTACTGTCGACGGCGGTTGCCCTCGGATGGGCGGTTGTGGTGCTCGTTGTCTCGTTGGCCATCGTCGGCTTCCTCGCGATCCGGCGCCTCGAGATCCCGCTCCATCACAAGGCCGCCATCATGTTCGCCGAAGTTGTGCTGAGCCTTCTGGTGATCGGGCTCGAACTGCTGGCCCACAACCTCTGAGCACACGGCGGTAGTTGCCGCCGGACGGGGGAACGGGCTTAAGTTACTGCCCGGTCACTTGTCGGGCAGGGGGAACTTTGGGAATACTGGACCTTGTATCCCTCAGCCCTAAGGCCTGGAAGCGCAGCCAATCGCCGGTACGCCGGCGGCGTCCTGCGGGTGTGGTTGGCGGGTCTGGTTGGCGGCCGGGGTCAGGTTTCGTCCAGCCCAGTCGGGGATACTTGGAGACGGCGCAGGACTGGCGCCGCAATCGCATTCATGGAAAGTAGGGCAGCTCGGTTTTGCCTTGATGCAGCTGGAATCGGAACTGGCCAGATAGAGGCACCGGAGGATATGTGGCGATACAAGTCGGCGAAAGGCCCGCGACGGCGGCCCAAAAGACTGCACCGCGCCCGCGCCTGGACGGCCTGGACGTGCTTCGCGGTGCTGCCGTCGGCGCCGTTCTGCTGGGACATTCCTGGCCTGCCATCTTTCAAGGTGCCGGCATTGTCGGCGTCATTGCCTTCTTCGTGCTCAGCGGCTACTTGATCACCAATGTGCTGGTCCGGGACATTGAACGGCACCGAAAAATTCGCTACGGCCGTTTCTATGCGCACCGGGCCTTCCGGCTGGTGCCGGCACTCATCTCCCTCCTGGGCGTGTACGCGGTCGTCGAATTGGCCACCGACTTCCTTGGGGACCGGTCCAAGGGAATCGTCGGCTACACGGTCCTCGCCGGCCTTGGCTACCTCAAAGACCTGCCGCTGCCGTTCGATGTCAGCATGGCGATCGGACCGCTCTGGACCCTGGCGGTGGAAGAACAGTTCTACCTGATCTGGCCGGCGCTGCTCGTGCTCGCCCTGCGGCGCAACCGGCAGGGCCGGCTGATCGGCTTCTCCGCCGCCGTCGCCCTCTTCCTCATGTCGGCAAGCGTGCTGGCGATGGCGGCCCTGGCCCCGCAACTCCACTCACTGGTCTACGCGCTGCCGACAACATGGGGCCTGGGACTGATCGTCGGGGCGGCCCTGCGGCTGTACAGGGTCCATGTGTTCAGCTGGTTCGCCGGCCCACGCGTCAGGTGTGCGGCCCTGCTCGGCTCCGTCGCTGTCCTGGCCTCCCTGATCTTCTTCCCCAAGGCAAATGAGACGCCGGTCTTCATCCTCATCGGCGGCCCGCTTGCTATGGCTGCCGCAGCCGCCCTGGTCGCCCTGGCTGCCTCCCGCGCCGAAGGGATGCCGAAATGGACGCGCCCGGTGCAGATGCTGGGCACCGTGTCCTACGCCGCATACCTGTGGAACTACCCCGTCATTCTCTGGCTCAATGGCGGCTCGACGGCCGATCTGCCGCCGCTCGTCGCGGTGTCGGCCATCGCGTTGACCCTGCTCATCGCGGTCATCAGCTGGCACACTGTTGAAAGGCTGGGACGGACGGCGCGGGAACGCTTCGACCAGCGTTACTTGGCCAAGGACCAGCAGGACCAGCGGGAGGCCAGCGGCGCCGCTGTTTCCCGGCACACCTCAACGGGGCCGGGCCGGGAGATCCCCGCGGACTAGCCGGGTTCGCCGGCGGGGCCGGCGTCGGGATGGCCCTCCAGCGTGCAAACGTCGGTGTTCGCCCCGCAGACGATCACCGCCACGCGTTCCCCCTCGCCGGGCGTGTAGGCCCCGGAGGTGAGAGCAGCAAGCGCCGCGGCGGCGCCGTATTCGGCAGGGATGCGGTAGTCGTTCCACAACTGTGACCGGGCAGCGACGATGGCGGCATCGTCCACCAGGACGGAGGTCGGAGGGACGAGCGACGCGATGCTGAAGGCGATCTCGCCAACCCGCCGGGCACCCAGGGAATCCGCCGCGACTCCCGAAACAGCAACATCGACCGGGTGGCCGGCGGCCAGGGCAGCGTGCAGCGTGGGGATGGTGAAGGGCTCAACCGCGACGACGCGGGCCCGGCCCTCCGCCGCCGCCGCGACTCCTGCGTACAGGCCTCCGCCGCCGACGGCGACCACGATCGTGTCGATGCTGGGCTCGTCCTGGAGGATCTCTTCAGCGACGGTGCCTGCGCCGGCTGCGATTTCAAGTTGGTCATACGCGTGGCAGAAGAGGGCGCCGGTTTCTTCCACGTATTCCATTGCGGCGGCGAAAGCTTCCGCGTATTCGGCGCCGACCTGCAGGACCGTGGCGTTGTACCCGAGAAGACGCTCCACCTTCACGCGCGGGGCGTTCTCCGGCACGAACACTGTCGCCGGAACGCCGAGTGCCGCCGCGGCATAGGCGTTCGCCAGGCCCGCGTTACCGCCCGACGCCGCCACCACCCCGACGTTGGGGTCGAGTTCCCCGCGCTCCCGGGCAGCCAGGAGCCGGTTAAAGGCACCGCGGGCCTTGAAAACGCCGGTGTGCTGCAGGAACTCGCATTTGAACCAGAGAGGGGCGGCAGCGGTACCTCCGCGGAGCAAAGGCGTGCGCCGCACGTAACCGCTGATCCGGCTCTCCGCCTGGAGTACATCGCTGCGGTTGATCACTGGTTCCCCCTGGGGTTGCATGGCGTGTCCGGTATTAATACGTCGGTTCGTCAGCGTACCCCTCGGCCGGGGACCAACCGCTGATACGGCTGACGCTCCCCCAGCACTGGTGAGGGAGCGTCGGGGAAACGAAAGCCGAGGCTTTAGCCGCCCATGATGGCCGCGCCGACAAACGGGTCGACGGCCAGGGCAATGAAGAGCAGGGTCAGGTAGCTGATGGATCCGTGGAAGACCTTCATGGCTCCCTTGTTGGAGACGTCGCCCGCCTGGGCGCGGTTGTACAGGGCGTGCGATTCGTACAGGAACCAGGCGCCGGCCCCGACGGCGGTCAGCGTGTAGACCCAGCCGGCGCCGCCGGCGGGGATCATCAGCAGCGAACACGCCACCATCGCCCACGCGTAGAGGACCACCTGCACCGAGACCACCTTAGCCCCGGCGATTGCGCCCAGCATGGGCACGTTGGCGTTGCGGTAGTCCTCGCCGTAGCGCATCGACAGCGGCCAGTAGTGCGGCGGGGTCCAGAGGAAGATCACCATGAACAGCACGACGGCGGGCCACTCAACGGTGTTCGTGACGGCGGCCCACGCGATCAGGACCGGGAAACACCCGGCGGCGCCGCCCCAGACAATGTTCTGGGCCGTGCGCCGCTTGAGGATCATGGTGTAGATGACCACGTAGAAGACGATGGCGCCCAGGCCCAGCCATGCGGCGAGCGGGTTGGCCCCAAACCAGAGAATCGCGATCGCCGCCGCGCCCAGCAGCCAGGAGAAGATCAGGGCTTCCCGGGGCGTGACCTCTCCGGTGACCAGCGGCCGGTTCTCCGTGCGGTGCATGAGCTTGTCGATGTCGCGGTCGATGTAACAGTTGAAGGCCCCTGCGGAGCCTGCCGCGAACGCGCCGCCCACAAGCGTTGCCAGGATCAGGCCGATCGAGGGGAAGCCCCGTTCGGCATAGATCATGGTGGGCAGTGTGCTGACCAGCAGGAGCTCGATGACGCGGGGTTTCGTGAGCGCCAGATAGGCCTTGGCTTTGCGGCCGAAGCCCATTCTTCCCGAGGCCGGGGAGGCGTTCAGCGGCGTATTAGTTGTGCTCACGGTGGCAGTCACTCTGTTCTGTCTGGCTGTGCAGTTCTGTCTGGCTGTGCAGCCCCGGGTGGATTTCGCAACGCGCTTTGCTGCAGAACGGGCACCACGCTCGGCGCGCACCCGTGTCTTTGCCCCAGTCGAAGGCCACCACCAATCATACCGTGGAGCTCCGGGCAACAGGGCCGCCGGGCAGCGCACATGATTCCGGCGTGTTAACGCCTGCTCACCGGCGTAAGAGCGGACGGTGATTCATATAAGCGAAATCCCGTCCAATTGGTGAGATATACGCTGACCACAAAGTGGAATGGGACTAGGCTGTCTTTAGATCAGCGCACACGGGCACGCTTACAGGCAATTGCCGGAACAGGCGGCTCTGCATTTGCGTCTGAATGATAGATCAACGTTTCGATGGTGAACGGCTGGTACGAACCGCAGCGGGCACCGAACTGTGCCCGGGGCGGGAAATAGAGCGTACCGCCGGCCGTCAGCACAGAGAGGGGCCCGGTTTTCGTGCCACATTTGGAAGAGCAAGAACTGTCATGGACCAACTTGGACCAGCGTGCGGTGGACACGGTCCGGGTGCTCGCCGCGGATGCGGTGGAGAAGGTCGGAAACGGCCACCCGGGGACTGCAATGAGTCTGGCTCCGGCCGCGTACTTGTTGTTCCAGAAGCTGATGCGCCACGATCCGGCGAACCCGGACTGGCTGGGCCGTGACCGGTTCGTCCTGTCCCCCGGGCACACGTCCCTGACCCTGTACATCCAGCTGTTCCTCTCCGGCTACGGGCTGGAACTGAAGGACCTGGAGGCGCTGCGGACCTGGGGCTCGCTGACCCCGGGCCACCCGGAATACAAGCACACCAAGGGCGTGGAGATCACCACCGGCCCGCTGGGCCAGGGCCTGGCGTCCGCGGTCGGCTTCGCATATTCCCAGCGCCGCATGCGCGGTCTCTTCGACGCCGACGCTCCCGCCGGCACGAGCCCGTTCGACCACACCATCTGGGTGATCGCCTCCGACGGCGACCTGCAGGAAGGGGTGACCTCCGAGGCGTCCTCACTCGCCGGACACCAGGAACTGGGCAACCTCGTGGTGATTTACGACGAGAACCACATCTCGATCGAGGACGACACTGATGTCGCGTTCACCGAGGACGTCCTGGCCCGCTACGAGGCCTACGGCTGGCACACCCAGCGGGTCGACTGGACCCGGACGGGCGAATACAAAGAGGACGTGGCCGAGCTGCACGCCGCGCTGCTCGCTGCGAAGGCCGAAACCGGCAAGCCCTCCATCATTTCGCTGCGGACCATCATCGGGTACCCGGCGCCGAAGAAGCAGAACACCGGCAAGATCCACGGCTCGGCCCTCGGCGCGGAGGAGGTCGCCGCACTGAAGAAGGTCCTGGGCTTCGACCCGGAACGCGCCTTCCAGGTCGACGAGGACGTCCTGGCACACGCACGGGCCGTCCAGGACCGCGGCGCCACCGCCCGCACCGACTGGCAGGCGTCATTCGAGGCGTGGCAGGCGGCCAACCCCGAGGCCGCGGCCCTGCTGGAACGCGTCGAGGCGAAGAAGCTCCCGGGCGAGTTCGAGGCCGCCCTGCCGGTCTTCGAAGCCGGCAAGGACGTCTCCACCCGGGCCGCATCCGGAAAGGTCCTGAACGCGATCGGCCCGGTCATGCCCGAACTGTGGGGCGGCTCCGCGGACCTCGCTGAGTCGAACAACACCACGATCGAGGGCTCGCCCTCGTTCATCCCCACGTCCCGGTCCACCGCGGCGTGGAAGGGCAACCCCTACGGCCGGGTGCTGCACTTCGGCATCCGCGAGCACGCGGCCGCGTCGATCGTGAACGGCATCTCC
>JBKPBZ010000181.1:0-5899 GCA_046727115.1 Actinomycetota bacterium
GCGGGCTCTTACTGCGCTGCGTTGTCGAACTTCTCCTGCCACTGGGCAAGCTCGCGGCCCGCGTCCAGCCGGCGATTCTCAGTCCACCTGGGCAGATATTCGGGCGAGGGCAGCTCGCGGGCAGGCTTGGGCTTGGACCTAGGCTCAGGCCGGGTCTGGACAGGCTTGGGTTTAGGACGGGTCGTGACAGGCCTGGCCACTGGCCGGGTCTGGACGGGCTTTCGAGGGTATTTCGGCTTGGGGTCGGCCAGCGTCCAGTTGATCACGGCGCGCGTAATGAGCAGGAGCACCCACAGGGCGAGCCCAGCCAGGATGTATTGCCAGAGCAAGACCAGTAACAAGATGGCCAATAGCACGAAAATAAACATGGCGACATTATGCATATTGGACACGGCCGGAGGTAGGGGCCTTACTCCCTGATCGCCCGCACGATCGGAATCCCTCAGCCCAACGCGAAGCGGGCCTTTCTCCCCTTGGCGTGGCCGCTGGGCCGGGGATGGAATGAACGTAGGCCCCGTTCGTCAACAGGAGGCATCCCATGAACGTCCCGATCATCCTGGCGCTCGGCGCGATCGTCGTGTTCGCCGTCGTCGTGGTCATGACGCGTGACAAGGATCCGCAACAGCGGGCCGCGGTGCTGCTGCGGACCGGGGCGGCCATCATGGCGGTCTTCACGGTCCTTGCGGGAATCGTCATTGTCGGCGACTCGCTCCAGAACCCCGGCGGAACAGCCGCGATGCTGATTACCCTGGCCTGGGTGGTGCCGATGCTCATCCTCGCGGTCTCGGCGTGGTTCTGGCCGGCTCCCACCGCTCCCCTGCTGCTCGCCCTGTCGTCGGCCTTCATCGCCGCCTGCGTCTGGCTGGCCTTCGACCCCGCGGCCCTGCGCAGCTTCGTCAGCGAAAACGGACCTCTCATTGCCGTCAGCGTCGTCGCGCTGGCTTTCCCGGCCGCCGTACTCGGCCTGAAGCGAACCGCGCTGGCCGGCTGGCTGCTCGTAGCCCTCGGCGTGCTGCCCCTGGTGATCACGGTCATCGCAAGGTCCGGCCCGGTCGGATCGATCGTCGCTGCCAGCGTGGTGCCGCTGATCGCGGGGATCAGCTACCTCCTCTCCGACCGGATGGCCCACGGCAGCACCGCATCCGGGAAACAACAGGCAACTGCCGCCTGACAACGTCGGGTTACCCGGCCGCGTAACGCGAATCGGGCCGGAAACAAAGGGCGGGTAGCATCGGGACATGGACGCCGACGACGACGACATCACCGAAGAACTGCTGGCCGAGGCCGGGAAACTCACCGGACTGAGCCTGGAACTGCTTGGGCTCGATCCGCACCCGGACGACATGACGGCGGAGCAGCGGCTCCAGTTTGATCCCGAGGACCTGGCCGAGATGGCCGAGGTCTCACCGGAGGACCGTCGCATAGCCGTGCGCCAGACCCGCCTGCTGGCCGGACTCCTATGGAACTCGTCCAGCATCCTGATCGATCAGCTGTTCCGGGATCTCGGAACGGTCAGCACGCTTGATGATCCCACGCCGGCCGACATCGCCGGCACCTCGGTCCTGTCCTCACTGCCGCCTCAGTTCGCTGCCAGCTTCGACGCGAAGTTCACCCAGAAATTCATCGTGGTCGCGGCGGACGTCACCGCATCCCTGGTCCGGGGCTGGACCGCCCCCGGATGCCTTGCAGCCGAACTGGCCGTCCGCTGCCTGCTCGATCAGGCGGAAATCACCGAGGACATCTACGAACTGGACCTGCCGGAGGGCTGGCGGGCCGACGTCGAGGAAGTCCTGCTGGAGGATGCCGACAGTGAAGCGCTGTACTCCGACAACCTGGACGTGCTCGAGGACGACGCCGCAACCCTGGGCTTCGAGCAGTGGTTCATACCCTTCGCCCCCGGCGACACGGTTCCCCCGTACGCCTATTCCTGAGCCCCACTCCCAAGCCCTGCGCCTGAGCCCTACTCCCGACGCTGGCCCTACTTCTGACTGCCCGGCTTGGCCATCCACGCCAGATAGTCTTCGGTGAACCGCTGGACGCCGTCCCACTCGGTGTAGACGTAGTCGCGGGTGGTGTCCGTGTCCGGGGAGCCTTTGTCCTTGGCGATCTTCTTCATCAGGTGCTTCTTGATGAAGCCGTAATGGGTGTAGAGCAGCGCGCCGGCGAACAACCCGACGTGGGTGGGCCGCCACCCCGTGTCCTCTTCGAACTTCTGCACATAGCCCTCGGCGTGTTCCTGGTCTCCGTGGGCGGCCATGCTGACGGACACCAGGGCGGAGGGCAAACGCTCGAGCTCCCCGCGGTTCTTCTTCACGAAGTCGGTGACGTGCCCCTCGTGTTTGCCCAGATGAACTGAAGCGGCCACGATGACGCCGTCGTAGCCGGCCGGGAGGGCATCGCCGGCATGTTTGAGGTCGGCCGCCTCTGCCTGGTGCCCGTGCGCCCGGATCAGCTCGGCCATGTAATCAGCAATCTGCGCTGTCTGACCTTCAACGGTGCCATAGGGGATATAGATCTGCGCCATGAGTCCATGATGTTCGCGGCCTGCTGTGATGAGGTACGGCCGAAGGTCCCTGGGCCGTTCCGGCATTTGCCTCTTGACGGCCGTGCTCTTCACCGACCGGGCTCTTGACGACGGCGCCCCGCCGACATGAGATTGACCCAGGCCCGGTCCGGTTCTCCGTCGACCGGCCGTACACAGGCATCCGACGAAAGGACACCACATGTCCCTGCTCGACCCCGCCCTCTGGGAGGGCAAGATCTACCTCAACGGCTGGCGGCCCGGCAGCGGCGGGACCGCCGACGCCGTCGAACCTGCCACCGGCGAAACGCTGGGCCACTATGGCGTGGCCTCCTTGGAGGACGTCCGCGAGGCCGCCGCCGTGGCCGCGAAAGCGCAAAAAGAATGGACCGCCCGCAACCCGGAGGACCGCGCCGCCGTGCTGCGCCGCGCGGGACAGCTCTGGGAGGAGCATGCGGCGGAAATTCAGGACTGGATCGTCAGGGAATCCGGCGGCATCCCTCCCAAAGCAGGGCTGGAAACCCATATCGCCGCCAACGAATGCTACGACGCCTCGGCCCTGCCCTCCCTCCCGGCCGGCGACGTGCTGACCTCGAACGAGAACCGCTGGTCCTTCGCCCGGCGCCGCCCTGTCGGAGTCGTCTCGGTGATCGCGCCCTTCAACTTTCCGCTCATTCTCTCCATCCGCGCCGTCGCCCCGGCGCTGGCACTTGGCAACGCCGTGCTGCTCAAGCCTGACCCGCGCACTGCGGTCTGTGGCGGCGTCACCCTGGTCCGGGTCTTCGAGGAGGCTGGGCTTCCGCCCGGCCTGCTGTCGCTCCTGCCCGGCGGCGCAGACATCGGTGCCGCCGTCGTCGAGGCACCCGAGGTCCGTGTCGTCGCCTTCACGGGGTCGACGGCGGCGGGCCGCAAAGTGGGCGAGGCGGCCGGCAGGCTACTCAAGCGTGCCCACCTGGAACTCGGCGGGAATAACGCCATGATTGTGCTGCCCGGCGTTGACCTCCCCAAGGCAGTTTCCGCCGCCGCGTTTGGCTCCTTCATGCACCAGGGGCAGATCTGCATGGCATCCGGCCGGCATATCGTGCACGCGGATATCTATGAGGACTACGTCAGTGCCCTGGCGGAAAAGGCTCGCCATCTGCCGGTGGGCGATCCCAGGAGCGGAACGGTGGCGCTGGGCCCGGTGATCGACGAGAAGCAACTCCACCGGGTGGACACGATGGTCCAGGACGCGGTGCAGGGCGGCGCGCGGCTGGCAGCAGGCGGCAGCCATGACGGCCGCTTCTACCAGCCCACCGTGCTCGCCGACCTTGACCTCGCCAGCCCGGCATGGAAGGACGAAATCTTCGGTCCCGTGGCCCCGGTGATGAAGTTCTCCACCGTGGACGAGGCTGTCGCCCTGGCCAACGACAACGAATATGGGCTCTCGATCGGGATTCTGGGCGACGTCGGCATGGCCATGACGATCGCCGACCGGCTCGACTCCGGCAAGGTCCACATCAACGAACAGACCGTGTCCGACGAGGCCAACTCTCCCTTCGGCGGGGTCAAAAACTCGGGCAACGGATCGCGGATCGGCGGCCATCACGCCAACATGGAATCCTTCACGGAAATTCAGTGGCTGACCATGCGGCCGGACATCGCGCCGTACCCGTTCTAGGGTTCGAACACGGACGAGCCGAGCACGAAGATGCCGCGCTGCGGGATCCAGAAGTCGCCGAGCCTGTCCTGGACAGGAAGGGCCGCAGTGTGTCCCAGGCTGTGCCCCTTGAGGCGTGCTGTGCTTTCGCGGACAAACCACATCCGCCGCGGGCGCGCCCCGAAGCTCTGGCCGTTCGGCACCTTGCCCGTCAGTCCGAGGTGCCCCGCCCCCAGCGCCGGGCCGGCGACGGCCCCCATGACGCGCAGGAACGTCCGGCTCCGCCACAGCCGCTCCGGGACGCGAGCGGACACCGCGGTCATGAGCCGCGTGACCGGCGTCGCCGCCAGCGTCAGGTCCCAGACCAGGTCCACCCCGTCGCCGACCTCCACGCTGAAGGAGTAGTCGTCGCGCCACCGGATCGAGATCCCGCCCGTCGACGCCGCCCCGAGGGCGCTGCCGAAGTAGCGGGGACAGGAGGCCCCGGGCTCGGCGGTGCTGTGCATCGTCCACGCCCCGGCAGGGTCACGGATCCAGACCGAGCTGTAGCCCGGGCCGACCGAGGAGGCCGGAAAATGCCGCAGGGCCAGGATGTAGCCGGAGCTGAAGGGAACGCCCATCACGCCGTAGCCGGCAAAGCGTTCCTCCGGGCCGGAGGGCAGCACGGGGTGCTGTTCCACGGAATCAACAGCGGTGCGGGGACTCTGCATGGCTACGGCCTCCAATTGTCACATATGACCTCGTGTCACATATGGACGTGGAGCCGCCGGGCTGCTTCGGAGATGGAGCCGCTCAGCGACGGGTAGACAGTGAAAGTGCTGGCAATGTCGTCGACATGCAGTTTCTGCGTCACGGCGATCGAGATCGCGAAGATGAGCTCGGAGGCGTTCGGGCCCACCACCACCCCGCCAATGACGGTTCCCGAGCCCTTGCGGGCGAAGATCTTGATGAAGCCGTCGCGGTGGTTGCGCATCTTGGCGCGGGCGTTGCTGCGCAGGGACAGCTTGATGATGTCGCCTTGGTATTTGCCGGAGTCGATCTCGGCCTCGGACACGCCCACGGAGGCGATCTCGGGCGAAGTGAAGATGTTGGATGCCACCTGGTGCAGCTTGATCGGCATGACGGCGTCGCCCAGGAAGTGGGCCACGGCGATTCGGCCCTGCATCGCGGCCACGGAGGCCAGGGCCAGGACGCCGGTGCAGTCGCCCGCGGCGTAGATGTTCGGCGCGGTGGTGCGCGAGACGCCGTCGACCTTGATGTGGCCGCTCTCGGTGAGCGCCACGCCCGCTTCCTCCAGGCCGATTCCGGCGGTGTTCGGGATGGAGCCGACGCAGACGAGGCAGTGGCTGCCGGTCACCTTGGAACCGTCGCCGAGGGTGACCACGACGCCGTTCTCTGTGCGCTCCACGGTCTCGGCGCGGGCACGGGAGAGGACCTTGAGTCCGCGGCGCTCGAACACGCCCTCGAGGACCTCGGCGGCGTCGGTGTCCGAGCCCGGCAGCACGCGGTCGCGGCTGGAAATCAGGGTGACCTTGGAGCCCAGGCCGTTGTAGGCCGAGGCGAATTCTGCGCCAGTGACACCGGACCCCACCACGATCAGCTCTTCGGGGAGTTCGTCCATGTTGTAGATCTGGGCCCAGTTCAGGATGCGCTCACCGTCCGGACGCGCGGTGGGCAGCTCGCGCGGGTGGGCGCCGACCGCCAGCAGGATGGTGTCGGCTTCCACCGTCTCGGTGCCG
>JBKPBZ010000182.1:0-27255 GCA_046727115.1 Actinomycetota bacterium
GGCGCTACGATATATGTGCGGGAGGCAAATCAGGGGAATCGCGAGACAGACTTTTCTGTCTCGCACGTGTTAGTTTTCCTGTCGGCGGGTTCTGCACAGACGCGCGGCTCAGAATATTTGAATGTGAAGGAGGGAGGTCCCCATGCCGGACGATCTTCCCGCAAGCTTGGTCCTGACCGATGTGAAGGCCGAACTTTTCAAGTCCATGGGCCACCCTGCGCGAATCAAGCTGCTGGAAATGCTCGCAGACGGGCCGGTTGCCGTGAGCAGACTCCGCGACAACACGGGTCTGGAGCCGTCGAACCTCTCCCAGCATTTGAGCCTGCTCCGGCGCCAGCGCCTGATTGTCCCTTCCCGGCGCGAAGGGCGGCTGTTCTATGAACTGGCCAGCCCCGAAGTAAACGTCTTGCTCGCGGCCGCCCGATCTCTGCTCGGCACCCTTCTCCACACCTCCCGCTTGACCCTGAGCCCCCTGGCTGAAGAGCGGGAAGAGGCAATCCGCTAACGACATACAGTATGGACAACATCGATCGACCGCCCGGGAACCGTCCGGGCCCAAGAACCAGCAGGGGTATACATGGCTCACGCCGAAAATGAGACCACCATCAACCGTTCACCGGAGGACGTCTATGCGTTCCTCGCCGATGGGCTGAACAACCCGGCATGGCGTCAGGGGGTTCAGGACATCACGCTGAAAAGTGGGAAGCCCGGGGACCTCGGCGCCGTGTACAGCCAGACTCTCACGGGTCCTGGCGGCCGGCCCATCGTCGGAGACTACGAAATCACGGCCGCGGAACCCGGAAAGCACCTGGGCTTCCAGGTCGTGGCCGGCCCTGCCCGCCCGGCCGGTGCCTACCGGCTCAGTGAAGCGCCGGGCGGAACGACCGTTCGGTTCACCCTGGATCTGCAGCCCAAGGGACTCATGAAACTCGTGGGCCCGGTGATTGTCCGCACCATGAATGCCGAGGTCGCTCAATTGACAAATCTGAAGAACGTTCTCGAATCCGCATAGGGAGGGCTCCCAGGGTGGCTACTATGGCCCGGTTCGTCGGCGACGCCGATTTTGAGGCCAAGAAAGCATCACTCCGGAATGTGATTCTCGCATGGATCCAAGAACGAAGTTAGGACTTGCGTCTGCTTCCAGACGACGGCGACGACGGCGCCCGCCACCTATGAAGGGTGGCGGGCGCCGTCGTTCTTGTTTGTGAGCCAGCCGCCGCGACCAAGAAGGGAAGGGTATTGACCGGCCCTTACGCATTGGGGAAGCTCGAGGCAAAAGCCTGCTAATCGTGAACCGGCCATCCCGGCCAGCCCTGTCCGCAGCTGCCCGAAGTACCCACGTAAGGAGATCCCGATGGAATCCGCCAAATTCACCGAACTGCTCACCCGCCAAGTTGGCAACGAATTCGCCGCCTCGCACCAATACGTCGCCGTGGCCGCATGGTTCGACGGGCAGGACCTTCCCCAGCTGGCCAAACACTTCTACCGCCAGTCCCTGGAAGAGCGCAACCACGCCATGATGATGGTCCGCTACATCCTGGACCGCGGCCTCAAAATCGCCATCCCCGGCATCGATCCGGTCCGGAACGACTTCGCGAACGTCGAGGAACCCCTCGCCCTCGCCCTCGCCCAGGAACAGGAAGTTACCGAGAACATCAAGGCAATCTTCGCCGCTGCCAGGGCTGAGAATGACGCCCTGGGCGAGCAATTCATGCTGTGGTTCCTCAAGGAACAGGTCGAAGAGGTCGCCTCGATGACCACCCTGCTGAACATTGCCCGGCGCGCGGATAACCTCTTCGACATCGAAAACTTCCTGGCCCGTGAACGCGTCGGGGACCAAGGCGGTGTCGGCGGGCACCGCGGAGCCGGCGGGCATCACACCGGCCAGGCCGGAGGCGACTCCGGAACGCCGGAAGCCGCCGGTGGATCGCTCTGAAGCCCATCCCTATCGTGAGCTCGACCTGTCGGCTTAGGCTGGTCGCATTCTATGAACTCAGTTGAGCATCGAACGCTGCCGGCACCCTAGAAGGCCGGCGGCGGTTCAGCGGGGCCGGAAGGAGGCTGGGGATGGCGCATGCAGACAGGACGTGGACACCCGAGGATCAGGGCTGGCTCAGGGAAAACCTGAGGGAGGCCATCGACCATCTGGTGGAGATGGGGTACACGGTGCGCGGAGGGCAAGGCGAGGACCCGGAATTGATCCACCCCGGCGGCTCGGCCGTGCAGACGTGGCGGGAAGATTACCCGTACGACGAGCGGATGTCCCGTGAGGATTACGAGCTGGAGAAGTATCGGCTGCAGGTTGAACTGCTGAAGTTCCAGTACTGGGGCCAGGACCATGACCTCAGGCACGTGATCGTTTTCGAGGGCCGGGACGCGGCCGGAAAGGGAGGAACGATCAAGCGCTTCACCGAGCACCTGAATCCCCGCTCGGCCCGGGCCGTGGCCTTGAGCAAACCTTCCGACCGTGAACTGGGCCAGTGGTATTTCCAGCGCTACATCCAGCATCTGCCCACGGCCGGGGAGATCGTGATGTTCGACCGCTCCTGGTATAACCGGGCAAATGTGGAGCGGGTCATGGGCTTCTGCACAGAGCAAGAGTTCGACACCTTTATGATTCAGGCGCCGCTCTTCGAGAGGATGCTGGTGGACTCCGGGATCCACCTGACCAAGTTCTGGTTTTCGGTAACCCGCCACGAGCAGCGCACCCGCTTCGCGATCCGGCAGATAGACCCGGTGCGGCGCTGGAAGCTCTCACCCATAGACCTGGCTTCCCTGGACCGGTGGGAGGAATACACGGCAGCCAAGGAAGAGACGTTCCTGCGAACCGACACGGACCATGCGCCGTGGATCACCATCAAGTTCAACGACAAAAAGCGGGGACGGATCAACGCCATGCGCTACTTCCTCAACCAGTTCGACTACGAGGACAAGGACACATCAGTGGTCCACGGCCCCGACCGGCTGATCGTGCGTCGCGGCCGCGACGCCGCCGGCGACTAGCGGATCGGTCGTCCAGAAAGTCCTTCGAGCACCTTCGAAAAGACTCCAAACAGACCGGTATTCGTTTAGCGCGGGTCGGTTCCACGAGGAATATCTCGAAGTCTGGCCACAATTGCAACCGGACAGCCGGCACCCGGACAATGGTGCGCATGACCGCCGTAACCCTGCTGGCCTTTGCCGGGCTGTGCCTGCTGCTCTCCGTCACCCCGGGCCCGGATACGTTCCTGGTGCTCCGGATCTCGTTGCAGAATGCCGGAGCCGGCCTTGCCGCGGCACTCGGCTCGGCCCTCGCATCCCTGGTCTGGGCCGTACTGGTGGGCGTAGGACTCGCCGCAGTGCTGGAGGATTCCGCCGAAGTGTTCCGCTGGCTGAAGATCGCGGGCGGGTTGTACCTGCTGTACCTGGGAATCTCGTCTCTGATCCGGGCCCGCCGCACAACACCCTCAGCAACGGCTGGACACGTTCCGCGCCGGAGCCGCACCCGACGGGCAGGTTTCGGCGCCGGCGGGCTCTCCACACTGCTCAACCCCAAGGTCGGCCTGTTCTACCTCGCCGTCGTGCCGCAATTCATTCCGCACGGCGGCAACACGCTGGACACCGCAATGGTGCTGGGTGCCATCGAAAGCGCCATCGGCTTCCTCTACCTGGCCGCCGTATCCATTGCGGCAGCGAAGGCAATGGCCTGGCTGCAGCGCCCCCGTGTGAGCAGCTGGCTCGAGCGCGGCAGCAGCGGCATCATCGCTGCACTCGGCCTGGGCGTGCTGGCATCCGGCACCACGTCTTAGCTCGCGACGGCTCGGAACGGATCGATCAGGATCGGAGAAGCGATTCGGGAGGCCACAGCATAAAGTCATCAACACGACCTGCCCACCTCACCGAAGGACCTGCCATGACCTCCATCGAATCAGTCACCTTGGAAGTACCTGACCCCAAGGCCGCCGCCGCCTTCTACACCGCCGCCTTCGGATTGGGCACGCAGGTGCGGGTGCGAGCCTCGGATGCCCCGACGGCCGGCTTCCGCGGGTTCACGATGTCGATCATAGTGTCGCAGCCCTCCACCGTCAGCAGCCTGATCGACGGCGCTCTAGCGGCGGGCGCAACGACGCTGAAGCCGGCCCAAAAGTCGCTGTGGGGTTTCGGCGGCGTCGTAGAGGCTCCTGATGGTGCGATCTGGAAGGTAGCGACGTCGGCGAGGAAGGACACCGGCCCGGCCACCAGGCAAATCGACCAGATCGTGCTCTTGGTAGCGGCCGCCGACGTTGCTGCGAGCAAACGGTTCTACGTGGACCACGGCCTCACCGTAGGTAAGAGCTTCGGCAAGTACGTCGAGTTCGCCATGCCGACCAGTCCCATCAAGCTGGGGCTCTACGGGCGCCGCGCCCTCGCCAAGGACGCCGGCGTCTCCCCCGATGGCACTGGCTCGCACCGGCTCACGATCGGCAGCGGCGCCGGCCCGTTCACCGACCCGGACGGGTTCGTGTGGGAGGCCGCATCAGTCTGAGCCGGTCCCCTTCCGCACCCGGGTGTGGCGTGCCACCGTTGCAGAATGCAGACGGTGTACGAAGCCGCTGGCGGTGACGACTTTTTCCTGGCGCTGGCGGAGGCATGGCATACCAGGGCAACGGCGCACTGACCGACGTCGGACTCACCGATGACAACCGTCTCCGCAAGGTGCTGCACGACTACTTCGCATGGGCGACCACCACCACGATGTCCCGGTACCGCCGCTCCGCAGATGACGTTCCAGATGGCCTGCCCATCCAACACTGGTCCTGCGACGGTCCTGTCGGGAGGACGGGTCTAGACGGTGTCATACTCTGACCATGACCGTCTACTTCGAATGCACAACGCGGACAAGCATGCCAAAGCCGGAGTTGTTTGATCTTGCACGCAGCATTGACGCCCACAAGGACTCGATGGCGCGGTCACGGGAGGATGCGGTCGCCGGAGTCAGGTCCGGGCTGATCTCATTGGGAGAACAAGTCACTTGGCGCGCCTGGCACTTCGGGGTCCCGATCCGGATGACGAGCCGGATCACCGAGATGGAGGCGCCGGACTATTTCGTCGATGAGCAGGTCAAGGGCCCGTTCCGGCGGTTCCGGCACGTTCACGAGTTCAAGGAAGATTCCAAGGGAACCACCATGGTTGACCGGATCGAGTTCACGGCCCCGTTCGGCCTTGTCGGACGAGTGGTCGAGAGGCTGGTTCTGGCCCGCTACCTCCGGACGCTCGTTGAGACACGCAATCGGCACCTGGCCGCTGTTCCAAGGGCTAATGCACCCTCATGAAGGGGGTTGGTTTTTGGTGTCCCTCCGCTGAGCCTTCAGCAGCCGCAACCCGCTCGCCAGCACGCCCACGTGACTGAACGCCTGCGGGAAATTCCCGAGGAATTCCCCCGTATCGGGATGGATCTGCTCGGGAAACAATCCGAGCGGGTTGGCACGGCTGCACAGGGACTCATAAAGTTCATGAGCCTCCTCCACTCTCCCCTGTCCCGCCAGATTGTCCACCAACCAGAAACTGCAAAGCAGAAACGCACCTTCGCCGCCGGGGAGCCCATCGGGCGAAACCTGCGGCAAGTAGCGGAACAGCAGACCATTCCCGGCGTCGAGTTCACCGGCAACGGCCCTCGTGGTGGCCACCATTCGCGGGTCGTCGAAATCGATCACATTTCGAATGGGAAGCGTGAGCAAGGAGGCATCCAGTCCCCCACTGCCGCCCAGGTGCTCCGTCAACGTACGCCTCTCGGCGTCCCAGGACTGTGTCAACGCGGCTTGCCGGATCTCTCTGGCAGTGGTCTCCCAGCGGCGCTTAGGGTACGGGAGCCCGTCCCTGCGGGCGATCCGGATTGCGCGGTCAATGGCGACATAGCAAAGCGCCGCCGAGTATGTGAACGTACGGCCCGGCGTACGGATTTCCCAGGGGCCCGAGTCCGGGACGCGCCATCTCCTGATCGCCATCTCCACGATGGGCGTCAGTGCCGCCCACAGCTGTTTGTCGACCCGTCTGCCGCTGGTCGACCACTGATAGGCAATATCGATTATTTCGCCGTAAACATCGTGCTGGAGCTGATGGCTGGCTCCGTTTCCCCAGCGGACCGGCGCTGAGCCACGATAGCCCCGAAGGTGGGGATCCTGCCACTCCTCGGGCGGCTGTGAGCCGTCCAGGGCATACATCACCTGCGGCCTGCCATCGCGTTCAACATTTGTCAGGACCCATGCGAGGAACACGTCCGCATCGCTGGGATCGCCGATGCGCCTGAACACGTAATTGGAAAAGGAAGCGTCACGCACCCACGTGTAACGGTAATCCCAGTTCCGTGGCGTGCCGGGCCATTCTGGCAGCGATGACGTCGCGGCGGCCAAGATGGCGCCCGTCTCTGCATGATCGAGCAACTTGAGCGTGAAGGCGGACCGTTTCATGAGTTCCGCCTGGGATCCTTCACAGTCCAGCCCTGAGGCCCACCGGCGCCAAGCGTAAACAGTTTGGTCGATGAGCTTCTTGCTCTCGGGATGTTGACGCAGCCGGAACCGTCCCGACCAGTGCAGGACCACGGTCAGGGTTTCTCCCGCGCGAAGGGTGATGGCTGCGGACAGTCCGCGCCCATTGGGCCGGAGTTCAACGGAAGACCAAAGATACACTTCCTGCATTCCGTCCTGCTTCCAGTCGAACCTCCACCCAGTAGCCAGCGAATCAAAAGTCACCCCTGCCTTCGGTATCAGGCTGATGCGCAGCGGGACGTCTCCGCCTACCGCGCGTGCATGGCGGATCAACTCCGACCGGCCTGCGGGGACCGGCTCGGACAGGTCGGCGCCGGAGCGCAGGGTCAGGGCGTCAGTGACCTGGAGCATGCCTCGATCCGAAACGAACGATGTCTCCAGCACGCAGGAATCTTCGATATAGCGCTGGAGCGACGCCAGAGTATTCGTCGGGGCGATTTCAAAACGGCCGCCGTACTCAGCATCAAGGAGTCCGGCCAAGAAGGGAGGACTATCAAACTCGGGAAGACAGAGCCACGTAATCGCCCCGTCACGCCCCACCAGGGCGCAAGTGGAGCCGTCGCCGATAAGACCGTGATCCTCAATGGGCAGATACCCGTCACGGCTAACCACCGGGCGCGCCTGCGCCGCAGTGATCATGACCGATCACTCCTTCTGGTCAGTTTTAGCCTTCTATCTGGATTCTCTCTCCCTTCCGCCGAGGACGCCACCCCGAGTTAGGCTGTGATGGCCAGACCCGGAATAGCTGAGGCAAGAAGGCGGCCGGTCCCATGTGGGACCGGCCGCCTAAAAGGAATCAGGTTGGGCGTTAGGCCTTGGCCTTGCGCTTCATCCAGCCCCAAACAGCCGTGGCCACGAGCAGCACCAGGCCGATGATGGCCAACCAAAGAAGGCCCTTCACTGCGAAGCCAAGGATCGAAAGAACAAGCCAAATGATAAGTAGTGTGATTATTAGTCCCATAAGGGAAGCTTATGCCACGTCAGGTGCCGACGGCGCCGTCGGGGATCTGGCGGCGCGCCTGCGGAAACTGCGTTGTGCGGACAGCGCATGCTGTGAAAGTAGCGGAACTCGGTTTGCTTCACGAAGGGCCTCGCGGGATTCCCTAAGACGTTCCTCTCCTTAGATCAGAGGAATAGTCATCGTTGTAACCAGGACATTCCGCCCGGTCAGGGGGCCGCCAACGAATCGTTGGTGGCTATATCCCACTCCTCTGGCCGTTAGCGGCAGCGGGAACGAAAATGAGCAGATGACATCCACGTTGAAACGAGATCGGGCCAACAGCCCCCGCCTGCCGATCCGGGACCGCGGTGCCCGTGTCGGCGATTGGCCGGCATTGCGGTGAGCACTTTCGTGCTGATCCCCGGGGCCGGCGGCGCAGCCTGGTACTGGAGCCGTGTCCTTCCTTTGCTTCAGGGGGCCGGCCACGACGCCGTGGCCGTCGATCTGCCCGGCGACGATGAAGGCGCCGGGCTGCCCGAGTACGCGCATCTGGTTCTCGAAGCCATCGATGGGCGCCACGACGTGGTGCTCGTTGCGCAGTCGCTGGGCGGCTTCACCGCCCCGCTCGTTTGCCAGCGGGCTGCCGTCCGAGAACTCGTCCTGGTAAATGCAATGATCCCGGTACCAGGCGAAACCCCCGGCGCATGGTGGGAAAGCACAGGCTGGGCTGGGGCGCAGCAAAGCGCGGCGAAGGCCCACGGGTACAGCGCCGAGTTCGACACAGACACCTACTTCCTGCACGACATTTCACCGGACGTAGCGGCCGAAGGCGAACCGCATCAGCGCCCGGAAGCAAACGCGGTTTTCGAGTCGGTGTGCAACTTCACGGACTGGCCCAAGATCCCGACCCGCGTGCTGACCGGAGAGGGAGACCGGTTCTTTCCACTGGATTTCCAACGACGGGTTGCCCGCGAACGCCTCGGTGTGGAGCCCGACGTCGTGCCCGGCGGCCATCTCCTCGCCCTGGCAAACCCCGGCGGCGTGGCCAATTACCTGCTGCGCCGTTGAACACTTATCCACGGCCGCCAAGACCTCAGGGGCCTTGCTGTCACCGCGAGGCAGCTGCACCGGCGATGGCAATCAAGTCACCTAGTGGTGATCGAGGACGAGGGGCACGGCGGCCCTTCATCCATGGCGGCACTGTCAGATGCAGTCGGACCTTGCGACTACCTTCGCGCTCCGGCGTAGGCCTGTTTGACCGGCTTGGTGGCGGGCATCGCGACGACGGCGAAGACCGTGAATACGGCGCTGATCATAACGGCCAGGAACACGGTGGCCGACGCGGATACAATGGTTTGGGGGTTTGTTCCGCCGTGCGGGGAGCTGGCGTAGACGGCGTTCGCTATCGCCCCGAACACGGCAACGCCGATGGAACTGCCGATCGACCGGGCAAAAAGGTTGGTTCCGGTGACCACTCCGCGCTCGTTCCATTCGACGCTCGTCTGGGCGGCTATGAGGGTGGGGGTCGCGACTAGCCCTAGTCCGAGCCCGACTATGAAGCAGCTGCCCGCAACCACCGCAATGTTGGGTGCCGAGGCGGTGAGGGCAAGGACTGCTGTGCCGATGACGGTGACCGTGACGCCGATCAACGCGGTGTTCCGGAACCCGATCCGAAGATACAGACGCCCCGATTGAGACGCACTAATCGGCCAGCCGATGGTCAACGCCGCCAGGGCAAGCCCGGCAACGATCGGGGAGGTCGAGAGTGCACCTTCCAGGTACGTGGGAACGTAGGAAGTCAGACCAAGCATGACCGCACCCACGCCGAAGGCGATCATCGCCGTCGTCGCCAGCAGCCGCCGGGACACCACCCACGGCGGCAGGACGGGCTCCGCCGCCCTCCGCTCGACCAGGATGAACGCGGCGAACAAGATGGCGCCGCCGGCGAACACCGCGGCGCTGATGGCGGAGTTCCAGGCCCAGGCCTGACCTCCCTCGAGGGCGCCGAGAATGAGCAGGGTGAGCGAAACCGTGAGCAGACCGGCCCCCAGATAGTCGACCCGGTGCTTTACTCGCTCGACATCCTCGTGGAACGACCGGAGCAGCATCCAACCTGCCACCAGGCACAGCGGAATGTTCACGAGGAAAATGCCCCGCCAGATGCCGAGTGAGGCAAACACTCCCCCAAGCGTCGGACCAACCACCGAGGAGACCGCCCACACGCTCGCCAGGTAGCCCTGCACCTTTGCCCGCTCCGCCAGCGTGTAGATATCGCCGGCGATGGTGATGGCCATCGGCTGGACCGCACCCGCGCCCAGCCCCTGCAGCACACGGAAGGCGATGAGCACCGGCATGCTCCAGGCGACTCCGCACAGCACCGAACCGAGCAGGAACAAGCCTATTCCGAGGAGCATGATCGGTTTGCGGCCAATGACGTCCGAGAGCTTCGCGTAGACAGGAACCGACACGGCCTGGGCCAACAGGTAGGCGGAGAAAAGCCACGGAAACGACGTGAACCCGCCAATGTCATGCACGATCGAGGGCACCGCCGTCGCGACAACCGTCGCATCAATCGCCACCAGACCTGTCGAAAGCATCAGGGCAATGAGGACAGGGCCGCGTTTGGACCGGAAGCCGATTCCCTCGGCAGGAGTAGCAGTCATGTGACCTCATTCCCATCGGCGCCCAAAAAGGGCGTTGCGCGCAGAACCGGTTCCAGCCCCGACTGCATAACGGCACCATTCACCGAATTAGTCCCGCACCTCGCTCATAATAGGGGGGTGGTCCGGAAGTGGGTTGGCGGCAGGTGCCACCCCGGGTAGCCTGAACCACGGGCAGTTCGTGCTGCCGCTGCCAGGCGATTTCAAAGGAGCTAGCCACTTGCCATGTGCCGACTCTTCGGCCTGCATGCCGGCCCCCAATCGGTCAGGGCGACCTTCTGGCTCTTGGACGCCCCGGACAGCCTCGCCGAGCAGAGCCGGCGGGAGCCCGACGGCGCCGGCATAGGAACCTTCGACGCTGACGGTAGAGCCCATGTGGCAAAGCAGCCGCTTGCGGCGTGGGAGGACCACGCGTTTGCGCGCGAGGCACGGGTTCTGAAGAGCACGACGTTCCTTGCCCATGTGCGGTATGCCAGCACCGGCGCCCATACGCTGGTCAACACGCACCCGTTCGAGCAGGACGGGCGGCTGTTCGCCCACAACGGCGCCTTCGCGGATCTTGAGCGGCTCGATCAGCATCTGGCCGAGCTCGGCGTTGCGGATCTCGTGCAGGGTCAGACCGACAGTGAACGCCTCTTCGCACTCATCACTGCCGAAACCCGACGGGCCGGCGGCGACGTCGGAGAAGGCATCGCCCGGGCCATCACGTGGGTCGCCAGGGAGTTGCCCGTCTTTAGCCTGAACCTCATCCTGGCCACTGCCACGGACCTCTGGTCTCTCAGGTACCCGGCAACACACGAACTGCACATTCTTGAACGGGACCCTGCCGCTGCGCCGGCTCCGGCTGCCCCTCTGGACGCCCGGAGCATCCGAATCCACGCCCGCAGCACTGATCTTGCCCGTTCCCCGCATGTCCTTTTCGCTACCGAACCGATGGATCACAACCCGGGCTGGCGGCCCATGGCTCCGGGCGAACTGGTGCACGTTAGCCCGTTGCTGGCGGTGACTGCCACGTTTCCCTTCCCGGACTCCCCTGCGCATCCACTCAGCCTTTCTGATCTTGAACCGTCCGCGGCGGCGTCCCAGAAGTCCTAACTGCGGATCGAGAAGCCGTCAACGTGGGCGTCGTTCCACGAACTACGCGGACACCCTTGGGCCAACGTCTTACGGGCCGGCTTGTGCGGGCGGGGTTTCTGGGCCGGCAAGAGCGGCCAGCGGTAGGACCTTTAGCGTCCGGCAGCCGATCGTCCGGCCAGGCTCAGAAATCTGCTTCACATACCCTCTGCGATCATGCTGTAGAGGGCGAGCAATAGGCCGGCGCCGCATATTGCCAGAGCAATAGCTCCTGGCAGTCTGCCGCTCTTATCGACGAGGGAGCTCACGCCCAGAATGGCGCCGAGCACAGTCAAGATGGCGACGAAGATTCCCACGTAGCCCGCACCATATCCTGATGTGGGGTCCCTGAACGCCCAGAACATCCACGCGACAACGGCGGCGTTGAAAATCATGAGAATCAGTGCCAGCAGCCCAGTGGTCATTCTGGAGCGGCGCGCGTTCTTCATGCGGACCTCACTCGGCAGGCCCTGTGAGCCCAGGTTCGTTGTTACGGACGCTGTTCACCCGCGTTCTGACAATCCGTGGCGTCAGGGCCGGCTCAGGCAGGGAGTCCAGCACGTGCTGGACGTCGTTCAGGTCCGGGTCGAGCCATTCAGCGAAGCGGTCCCGCGGGATGATGACTGGTGACTTGTCGTGGACGTGCCCCCGGGCGTCCTGGGTGATCGCTGTGAGCCCCGTGCAGCTGAGCAGTCGCCGCACCGGATCATCCTCGGGCACAGTCGGATCCGCCCAGAACTCGCAGAGACCGGTGAAGCCCAGCACGGGCTCGTTCTCCGCGTGATTCAAAATTTCCCAATGCTTCCCCCTGATCAAGACATGGCATCACGGTATCAAGCCGGCATCGCGCCCCGCCCGGTGTGTCACCTTCGCACCGGATCAATGGCCCGGTCCGATGACGATCTTTTTTCGTTCGGATTCGTGTGCGCCGCCCTTCTTGGCCAGCGTGGTGCACGCCTCTTCGATGTCTCGGGCGAGCGTGTCGACGTGCTCGCGGCTCATCGTTTCCTTGACCAGCGCCCGCATGATCGTCACGTCTTGGGCGTTCGGCGGCAGGGTATATGCCGGCACCATCCAGCCGCGCTCGGCCGAGAGCTGCCAGGCAATGTCGAACTCGTCGTACCCGGTGTCGGCGGCGAGCCGGAAGGCGACCAGGGGAAGTTGCTCCTCGTCGGGACCGATGATCTCGAACCGGCCCATGGCTTCCAACTTCTCGGCGAGGACACGGGCGTTCGTCTGCATGTTCTGCATGATGTAGGTGTAGCCGGCCCGGCCGTAGCGCACGAAGTTGTAGTACTGGGCGAGAACCATCGCCGAACCGGTGGAGAAGTTCAGGGTGAAGGTCGAATCGGTCTTGCCGAGGTAGTTCTCCTCGAAGACGAGGTCCTTGGCCAGGTCGGCCTTCTCCCGGAAGATCAGCCAGCCGATGCCGGGATAGACCAGTCCGAACTTGTGCCCGGAGACATTGATCGAGCGGACCTGCTCGAGCCGGAAGTCCCACTCGGAGTCCGGGTAGAGGAAGGGCCAGACGAACCCCCCACTGGCCCCGTCCACGTGTATCGGCACATCAAGGCCCTGCTCACGCTTGATCCGCAGCAGCAGGTCGTTGATGCCGACGATGTCGTCTTTGTGCCCGGTGAACGTCGTACCGAGCACGGCCGCGACGCCGATGGTGTTCTCATCGATATGGGCCTGCACGTCGTCCGGGCCGATCGTGTACTTCCCCGGCTGCAGCGGCACGATCCGCGGTTCGACGTCGAAGTAGCGGCAGAACTTTTCCCACACGACGTGCACGTCGCCGCCGAACACCAGGTTCGGGTTCGACGTCGGCGCGCCGGCGGCCTCGCGACGTTTGCGCCAGTTCCACTTTAGGGACAGACCGCCCAGCATGATTGCCTCGGACGACCCCTGGGTTCGGGCTCCCGTCGTCTCGCCGGGCGCGTGGAAGAGGTCGGCGAGCATCCGAATGCAGCGCTGCTCGATCTCCGCCGTGCGGGGATATTCGGCGTGGTCGATGAAATTTCGGTGCAGGTTCGCGGCGATGATCTTCTGCGCCTGCGGCTCCATCCATGTCGTCACGAAGGTCGCCAGGTTCCGGGCCGGATCACCCTCCAGCGCCAGGTCCTCCGACACCAGCCGCAAAGCGTCCTCAGCGGGAATGCCGGTCTCCGGGAACTCCCGGCTCGGAACTTCCTGGGTGACAAATCGGTTGCCGAACAGCGCCACGTCGGCATCCGTCCGCTGGAAATTTATTGACATCACTTCTCCTTCAGAGACTGTTGAAAAGGGGCTACGGATGAGTTCCCCGCACCAAAGGAACCGGGGCGTCGGTGGATTCCGGACTCAGCATCAGAATCGCGCCGGCGAGGAAGCACAGAGCTCCCACGAGTGTGCCGAGATTCGACAGCTCGGCGTTCAAGACATCGCCGCTCGACGGTATGACAAAGGCCGCGACGGCCGAGACGCCGAATGCAACAGATCCGGCCACGTTGATCACGCCGATCTTCCAGGTCCGAGGCCTGGGCCGGCCGGCAATGGCGCCGAGACCGGCCTCCCGCAACGCCACCCAGCTTGAAACGAGGAAGGCGATTGAACCCAGAGCGTCCGGTCGCCACACCCGCTGGTCGGTCAGCGCCGCACTGAGATTTTCCCGCACTGCGTTTCCCGTGCTCCAGTTGAACCACAGCGTGCCGGCAAGTTGAATCGCGCAAGCAAGCCAGGCGAGATTCCGCGGCGCCCACACCCAAAATGAATGACGCCGCGTGGCACCGACCGTCGGGAGCGCGTCAACGGCTTCGCGGTACTGCAGGAACGCCGCACTGGTGAAGAACAGCGAACCGACGAAGAATGTGACTGCACACAAGCGCAATCCCACGGCCTCGGCGTATGACGGCACCGCCCCCAAGGCGAACAGACTCGAGCCAATGATGAACAACCAGGCGGTCCACCGGCCGCGTACGCTCGAATCCCGGTTTCGCCGGGGCGCGCTCTTGCTCTTAGTTGCATGGTCGGACCTCGAGGTAGCCCGATGCTGGATGCCGCCAGCATCGTCAGGCGCCACGGACGCCCCCGAGTCCGGGCCAGGGCCCGGACCAGGGGCCGGGAGCACATTGGTGATCACGAAGGCCACCGCCACAGCCACCACCACCTGGGGTGTTACGGCCACACCGTCCACCCCCAGCAGCAGCGTGGCCAGCAGGGTAGACGTCAACGGCAGCCGCAGCATAGCTGCGCACATGGCTCCCATACCCATGCCGATCCCTGCCGCGAGATTCATCCCGGGCAACCCACTGGCAGCAATACCGAGCGCCGCACCGATGAACATCGACGGGAACACCGGACCACCACGGAATGCGCTCAGCGAGAGCCCGTAGGCCAAGGTCTTACAAGCGATCAGCAGGACCAGCACAGGAAGCGAGTAGTCCGCGGCGCGTTCGACCAGCTCCGGAAGTGCGTCCTGCCCCGAGAACAACACCTGCGTGAAGCTTTGCCCAGAGATCAACTGGTACGTCATCGCGGTGAGACCAACCAGCAAGCCGAGCGCGGACGTCACCAACACACGGTTCAGATGCACGAGAGGACGAAGCGACAACGCAACCCAGCGGATCAGCCATCCCAACAGCGCACCAACAGCGCCCATGCCCACCGCCCAGCCCAACGTCGCCACCGTCGGCGGAACCGCAGGCGGCACCACAGGCAGGGCCAGCGAGAAGCTGCCCAACCCGGTCCAGCCGTCCAAGCCGACGAACACCAGCGCCCCGACGCCGGAGGCGAGCAGTCCGGGCAGTGCCATCAGACTCAGCGTCATTCCCCCGATCCCAGCGGCCTCCATGATCAGGAATGCACCGAGCACCGGAGACCCGAGCAGGGTGCTGATCGCTGCGAAGCTGCCTGCCGACGCCATGATCGTCAGGGCCATCGGCGGAGCGTCCTTCTTCACCAGGTGCACCGCCAACGCCCCGAGGCCGCCACCGATCGCGATCAGCGGCCCCTCGGGGCCGAGCACCGCACCCAGGCTGAGAGTGGTCAGCGCCGCGAGAACGATGCCCACGAGCTCCCGACCGCTGGGCGGAGCGCCGCCCGTCTTGAATCCGAAAGCGGGTGAGTGGCCCCCGGTTCCCGGCAGATACCGGATGGTCAACGCCGTCAACAGCCCACACAGCACCAACCACGGAACGGGCCACCATGCAGGAGCAGGACCACCGAGGACTTGATTCGGCAGCCCGTCGAAGATGTACCGCTGGACCGCAGCGACCAAAGCGAGAAAGCCATAAGCAATGGCCGAGATGGGAACACCCAAGACCGCTGCCAGCACGAGCGCAGCGATGTACGGCTTGGAACGAATCACGACGACCGGATCGAACCGAGGCGGCGCCGCGGCAGGCTCGCTCATTCCCGGCAACCCGGCGCGTCTGTGGCGATTCCGCCCGAAAGACGGGCCTCAGCAAGCCGAGGCGCCGAGAGAACGGGTGCGGTGCGCCCGTGGCAACAGTTGAGCATCCCTTCTCCTTCCGCTGGCCGTCCGCTAGGCGGCGGGAGTCTCTAGTGAGGTCTCACAAGCGATAGAGGCTGGTTGATCACGTGTTCTCCAAGCTAACGCTTCCAGTGGGGGCGGTCTTCACCCAATGCGGGTGAAAGAGCATCAAAAGAACACCGCGGTCCAAACGCGAACCGGACGACGACAAGCACCTAGGCAACTGAACGGCCCCTACAAGAGAGCGATGGCAACGCGGCGCAGCCACCGCCAGCGTCCGCGCTATTCGGAGCTCTACCGGCCAGATCTGAAATTCCGGTAGCTCCGTGTTCCTTGCGAAGGGGCTTTCTGTCGTGTCGGGACCGTCGGCCGCCTGCGCGGGTTCTGGATACCGACGGCGGACACAATGCCGCCGAGGATGAGCAGCACCGCCGTCACCGCTACCACCCGGTGAAAGCCTTCGAGCTCCAGTTTGCCGCCCACTACCAGGCCCACCAGCGCGATGCCGATCAGGCCGGCAACCCTGCTGACGGCGTTATTCACGGCCGAGCCGATGCCGGCCTGCTGTTCCGAAACAGACCCGAGAACGGCGGCGGTGAGCGGTGCGACGGTCGCGGAGAGCCCGAGCGCGAACAGGAGGATCCCCGGCATCAGCTCGGTCCAATAGTTGACCGGTAGTTCAGACGCGAGCATCAGGAGGTAGCCGACTCCGGCCAGAGCAGGTCCGCCTGCCATGAACCACCGCGGGCCGAACCGCCCGGCCAGGGAGCCAAACCATGACGCGAGGAGGATGTTGACGATGCTGACTGGGAGCAAAGCAAGAGCGGCCAACGTCGCCGGATAGCCCGCCACCTGCTGCAGGAAAAGCACGATGATGAATCCACCGATCGACAGCGCGGCGTAGACGAAGGCCGTCGCCACATTGCCGACGGCAAAGTTTCGGACAGAGAACAGGCTGAGCGGCAGCAGCGGCTGCTGCGCGGTTCTTTCCCGCCAAATGAACCCGGCGAGGCACAGGATGCCGAGGACGAAAGGCATCATAATTAGCGGGCTCCCCCAGCCATAGTTGCCCTGTTCGATCAGTGCGTAGACCGGCCCGGCCAAACCGAGCACGCAGAGCACGGCGCCGAGGTAGTCGATGCTCACCCCCTCCACGCGAACATCCTTGGCACGGAGCAGGCCCAACAGGTACAAGGTCACAGCGATGGGCAGGACGTTGATTCCGAAGACCCAACGCCAGCCCACCGAATCGACAAGCACTCCGCCCAGCAGGGGGCCTGCGATAAAAGCCACGGTGGTACCGGCTGTCCACTGGCCGATCGCCTTCGCCCGGGGCGCCTCGTCGAAGTTTGAGGTGATCAGGGCCAGGGAACTGGGCACCAGCAAGGCGCCCGCGACGCCTTGAAGCGCCCGGGCCAAGATCAGCACCTCCGCCGTGGGTGCCAGCGCACACATCACCGACGTCGCGCCGAACCCGATCAGTCCGGCCCGGAGAACCACAACGCGCCCGAGCAAATCAGAGAGCGAACCTGCGACCAGAATCAGGGAACCCAAGGAGATCAGATAGGCATCGACAACCCACTGCTGCGTCGTAAGTCCTCCGCCCAGTTCACGGGTAATGGCCGGCAGTGCCACGTTGATGACGCTGCCGTCGAGAAACGACACGAAGGAAGCGAGAATCGCGACCCAAAGCACGAGCCTCTGCGTTCGCGCCGACGGTAAGGAGCTCACCCACCCAGTTAACACCCGGGCACGTGATTGCCGGACGCAATCCGGGACACTCTCATGCAGTGTCGGGTGCCTGCAGGGGACGGGAATTTACCCTTGACTTTCGCCTCGGAGCGGACAAATGTGGGGTTCCGAGGGCAGCGTCCCCGGTCCGCAGACCGGCCGGGGGGCGACCAGGAAAGCTTGCGGCGAACCCGCAGCACGGCCCGCCGCGTCGGCATTTTTTTGAGCGGCGTTATGTCCGCGTTCCGGGGTCCATGAGTCTGGTGTCGCCCTGTCCTGGCGCGCCCGACTCAGGGGAGGCCGAGATGAATAGTGTCGATACAAACAGCAAAAGCGCTATCGCCAGCCCGCCGGTGAAGCCCGGAGAGTTCAGGCTCGAGGTCGTGGTCGTGCCGGTCTCCGACGTCGACCGGGCCAAGCGCTTCTACGAATCCTTGGGCTGGCGGCTGGACGCCGAAGCCGCCGTCGAGGACGGCTACCGGCTGATGCAGCTGACGCCTCCAGGTTCCGGCTGCTCGATCATCTTCGGCGAGGGCGTCACCTCGGCACCGCCTGGCTCGGCCCAGGGCCTGCACCTGGCGGTCTATGACATCGACGCAGCCCGGGCCGACCTCATCTCGCGCGGGGTCGAGATCAGCGAGACATTCCACGACACCACGGGCGTCTTCCATCATGCCGGGACCGAGGGACGCCTGGACGGCCCGGCCCCCGAGCACCGGGACTACGGCTCGTTCGCGTCCTTCAGCGACCCGGACGGCAACGGCTGGATCCTCCAGGAGATCAAGAACCGGCTCCCGGGCCGCTGAGGCATTCAACGCTGAAAGGAGAGGCTGATGGCCACCACTTATGAGTCCGTGGGCGAGCTTGCGGACGCCCTCAGGCGGGCCGCGACCGCGCACGGCAAGCACGAGGAGCTCACCGGCCAGGAGGACCCGAACTGGCCCGACTGGTACGCGCTCTACATGGTGCGGGAGCACGCCGGGGAGGAGTTGCCGACATGAGCGACTACGACGTGATCGTGATCGGCGGCGGCTCGCCGGGCGAACACTGCGCGGGCGCGCTCGCCGAGGGCGGCCTGCGCGTGGCCGTCGTGGAGCGTGAACTGGTCGGCGGCGAGTGCTCGTACTGGGCGTGCATCCCGTCCAAGACGCTGTTACGGCCCGGCGAGGCGGCCCATGCGGCACGCGAGGCTGCTGCCACTGCCGAAGTCGACGTCGAGGCGGCGCTGGCGTGGCGCGACTTCATGGTCTCGGACTACTCAGACGCCGGGCAGGAACGCTGGCTGGCCGATCACGGCATCGACCTGCTGCGCGGCACCGGGCGGCTCGCCGGTCCGGGCGCCGTCGAGGTCGACGGCGTGCGCCACACGGCCGGTCAAGTGGTCCTCGCCAATGGTGCCGAACCCGTCATCCCTCCGGTCCCTGGCCTGAGCGGGCTGGAGGGTATCTGGACAAGCCGCGAGGCGACCTCCATGAAGGCCGTCCCCCGCCGCCTGCTCATCCTCGGCGGCGGCCCGGTCGGCGTCGAAATGGCCCAGGCGGTGCGCCGGCTCGGCGCAGAGGTGGCGTTGGCGGACATGTCGGCGCATGTCCTCGGCCGGGAGCCGGCACCGCTGGGCGAGGCCCTCGGCGAGGTGTTGACCCGCGAGGGCATCGAGCTCGTCTTGTCCGCGCGCGCGTCCGCGGCGCGGCGCGAAGGTGGGGACTTCGTGGTGGAGTTCGACGACGGGCGCGAACTCCGCGGTGACCGGCTGCTCATCGCCACGGGGCGGCGCCCACGCATCCACGGGATCGGCCTGGAGAGTGTTGGCGTCGAGCCCGAGGCCCATGGAGTACCTGTCGACGCCCGCCTGCGCGTGGCGGAGGGCCTCTGGGCGATCGGCGACGTCACCGGCATCTGGCCGCTGACCCACGTCGGGAAGTATCAGGGCGATGTCGTCGCCGCGAACATCCTCGGTGAGCCGCGAGTGGCCAACTATGAGGCCGTCCCGCGCGTCGCCTACACGGACCCGCAGGCCGCTGCCGTGGGTGCCGCCGACGGCCGCTTTAGCGCCACAGTTCCGGTCTCGGAACTTCCCAAGACCGCTACGTACACACGTGCCTACGCCGAGAGCAACGGCTTCCTCACGCTCGTCAGCGACGGCGACCGGCTAACCGGTGCCTACGCTCTGGGACCGGAGGCCGGCGAGTGGCTGCAGCAGGCGACACTGGCGATTCGGGCGCATATCCCCTTCGACGTCCTGGCCGATACCATTCAACCGTTCCCGACATTTTCAGAGATCTACATCGCCGCCCTCAAAGCCCTCCGCGAACAGATAGCGGCCAGCCACAAGCTCATAGGCGCGGGACCATAGACGGCGCGCCGATGGCCCGCAAACGCCATCAGATTTGCCGGTCCCAGACCCTGGGGAACTCGCACCCGTTCAGCCGGGCTGTTCACCGGCGGGAATCTTGGCCGGAACAAGAAAGAAGAAGGAAATGGAGTTTCTGACCCACCTCGTCACCACTGTTCCCGACGGAACACCGGACGCGACCGTGGACGAGACCAGGTCGCGGGAAGCGGTCAGGGCGGCGGAGCTAGCAGCCGAAGGCCATCTTCTCCGGCTGTGGAGGCCGCCGGCGGCACCGGGTGAGTGGCGAAGTCTTGGCCTTTGGAGTGCGCAAAATGAGAGCGAGTTGATGGGCGTCATCGCGAGCCTGCCGTTGCACGTTTGGATGACGGTCGAAGTCATCCCCCTGCAGCCCCACCCTAACGACCCCGCAAGCAAGAAGGCCTAGACGGTAATCCCCACGCCACGCAAAAAAGCACGGAGCAACGGAGGCCAGTGATGGGCTTGGACCGGACAGATGCAAACACGACCCGGACGGGATACAGCCCGGACAGCGCAGCGTTGGCCGCCCAGCTCAGTGATCTCGCACGGGAGCTTCAGCAGGAAGTGGACGTCCACGCCGTACTCTCCGGCATCGTCCACGCAGCCCTGGATCTGATCCCGGGTACCTTGCATGCTTCCATCAGCCTCACCGCCGAGCAGGCCTTTCTCCTCCTCACCCGTGCCAGTTCCAGGTCCCATATCAAACTCAGGGACATTGCTGAACATCTCGCCAACAGTGGAGAAATAGTTACACGAAGACTCCCGCATCCGAGTCCTGAGATTCCATGATCTGCCAAGCGATGCCTTACCGAACCACGCGACGCCGGCCTGCTGCGGGCCGTCTCGATGTCGTGCTTTTCCGCCCCAAATTGTTGGTGACAGGAAACAGGGAGCCTGCTGCTGGACCGGAGCAGGTTTGTATGTCTGGTCTCGGCCCCGCCGTTGCCATATCGTTGGGGCACCGACTACATTCGACCGGCGGAGCCCCGCATCGGAGGTACAAGATGGGAATCATCTCGTCTGGTTTTCATGGAAAACGGCGCACCGACAACCCAGCGTTACCACCCGGCCAATACGAAACAGCAAGCTTTCCCGTGCTGACGGCGGGCCCGGCGCCCTCTATAGCCGCCGCCGACTGGGAATTTTTCATTGCGACGGAGACGGGGCAGCGCCGCGCCTGGACCTGGGATGAGTTCTTGGCGCTGCCGCAGGTTGACGTCCGGACCGATATTCATTGCGTGACCAGCTGGTCCAAGCTGGGCACCTCGTGGCGCGGGGTGTCCCTGGACACGTTGTTCGAGGACGTGGAAACGACGTCCGAGTTCACTACGGCCCACTCCTACGGCGGCTATACGACCAATGTCCCGCTGCAGGACCTGCTGGACGGCCAGGCATGGGTCGCCTGGGAGTTCGACGGTGAGCCACTGGAACGGGCCCACGGCGGCCCTGCCCGCCTGTTGGTGCCCCACTTGTACTTTTGGAAAAGTGCGAAGTGGATCAATGGCATCGAGCTGATGCCGCGTGATGTTCCCGGCTTCTGGGAATCCAACGGGTACCACATCTACGGCGACCCATGGCGCGAGGAGCGCTACTCATGAGGCAGGACACATGAGCACCCTGTGGCGCGTCGCCGAGGTGGTCAGCGGCGTTCCCGAAACGGAATCGTCCAGGACCATCGGGCTGCGGGTGGACGGCCTGAACGGCAACCTTGCCGGCCAGCACATCGATATCCGGCTCATGGCCGACGACGGCTACACGGCAGTGAGGTCCTACTCGGTGGCCACCGCCGGGATGGACGAAATCCTGGAGATCACGGTCGACGAATTGGCCAACGGGGAGGTCTCCCCCTATCTGGTCAGAGACCTGATGGTCGGAGACCAGTTGGAGATCCGGGGCCCCGTAGGCGGCTGGTTCGTCTGGCGACCGACGGACCCGAACCCGGTTCAGCTGATCGCCGGAGGATCCGGCATCGTCCCGCTCATGTCCATGATCCGCGCCCACGAGGCATCCGAGAATCCCTCACAGTTCCGGTTGCTGTACTCGCTCAAATCGCCCGAGACAGGGTTCTATCGGGAGGAGTTGCTCACCTTGGGACAGGAATCTCCCAAGCTGACCGTCGACTATTTCTACACCCGCAAAGTTCCGGAGGGCTGGCCAAGCCCCCCGAAGCGGCTCACCGCTGAAACACTGTTGGCAAACATCCTGCCGGCGGACGTTGCCCCCGACATTTTCATCTGCGGTCAGACGATGTTTGTCGAGACGGTCACGGACTGGATGGTGCGGGCGGGCTATCCGACCGCCTCGATCAAAACCGAACGCTTCGGCGGAACGGGAGGTCTACGGTGACTGGCAGCAACGGTTCCGCTTCCCCTGGTGCTGAGGACCCGCGCCTCGAGGACCAGGACATCGCCGGAACCACAGGCAATCCAATACCTCATCTTGACGGGAACGCGGCCGCAGGACAGCTGTGGGAATTGTTCCGCATCGACATCATTGCAGCGATCGGTCAGTGCAAGAACTGCGGCGCTGTCGGCGTCTTCGGGGAAGCAGCGGTCTATGCCGACGCGCCAGGAATTGTTGTGCGGTGCAATTCCTGTGGGGGCGTCCTGCTGCGTCTCGTAGAGACTCCCACCAAATTTTGGCTCGATGTCAGTGGGCTCAGCTACCTTCAAATCGACCGGGAGAGCTAAGGCACGGCCCTGGTATCCGCCCCGCCGCGCCCAAGCCTCCAGTGCGCGGGCTGCGAGGAGGTAGTCTGCGACGATGCTGAACATCCTTAACCCGTGCCGCCTGTTCATCATGGGCGCCAGCGGATCGGGAATCATCATCGGTCGGCCGCCAACAGTTTGAAGGCTACGACGTCCACGACGGCGTCCTCGGGTCGGCCCGGATAGTGGCTTGCCCGAAGACCCGCGGCCGCGGTTAGGCTTACAGCCATGGCGATCATTCATCAGGCGGAACTGCAGCCGACGAAACTTGAACTTCTCGAAGAGTGGCTGCCCGGCCAGCCCTGGTTCACCGAGCCCGGAACGGCAGGACTGCGCAAAGTAGGCTCCTACCGGTTCGACGACCCCGCCGGCGACGTCGGCATAGAAACGATTATCGTCTCGGTGGGCAGCTCCACCGTTCAAGTTCCGCTCACGTACAGGGCCCAGCCCCTGGCCGGCGCGGAACCGTGGCTAGTCGGAACGATGCAGCACTCGGTTCTCGGCCCGCGATGGGTTTACGATGCCTGCGCCGACCCCATCTACGTCGCAGCCTTGGCGGCGAGCATCATGCTGGGCCGGCCGCAGGCAGAGCAATACCTCCAAAAAGGGGGAAAACAAGAACTGCTGGCCCAGTCGGTGTTCGTGCACAGCACCGGGCCGAAACTCGATGCGGTTCCCGACCTGTCTTCGGCAACCCCACGCACCATCGATGCCGGCACGGCTATCGAGACTGACGGACTGCACCTATTCGTTGCCCGGTGCCTGGACCTTAGCGCGGAACCAGTCGGCCAGTTCATGTTGACCGGCACCTGGGAAGGACAGAAGAACAGCGTCAAACTCGCCACCATAAGCGATGCCTGACATTTTCGTGAGCTAGGTGCGGTCTAGTCCATCGTGGTCTCCGGGAGGGTTGCTGCCTTCCTGCTGTTCGTACTGTTCCCGCAGTTCCCGCCCACGGCGGATGTCGTCTTCCTCGCGGGCCTGCAGCTTGTCGCTCTGCTTGGTGTCCCGGGGCGGCAGCTGGATGGTCTCCTCGGCCTCGATGCCGGCCTGGAGCTGCCGTCCACGCTCCATCTCGGCGTCGAACTCGGCACCGAACAGCAGCGACATGTTCAGGATCCAGAGCCACAGCAGCGAGACGATGACGCCGCCAATCGCACCATAGGTCTTCTCGTAGCTGTTGAAGTTGGCAACGTAGAAGGCGAAGGCCAGGGATGCCAGCAGGAAGATCACCAGGGCGATTGTGGATCCCAGGCTCATCCAGCGGAATTTGGGCTGCTTCACGTTCGGGGTGGCGTAGTAGAGGATGGCGATCGCGAGGATCACGAGCAACAGGATCACCGGCCACTTGAGAATGTTCCACGCCGTCAGAACGGCACCACCCAGGCCGATTGCCTTGCCGACAGACTCAGCCACCGGCCCGCTCAGGACGAGCATGGCTGAGAGCACGAGGACGATCAGCACGGTGGCAATCGTGACCAGGAGCATCGTGCCCCGAAGTTTGATGAACGGCCTGCCCTCGTCGATTTCGTAGACCCGGTTCATGGCCCGGCCAAACGCGCCGACGTAGCCGGAGGCGGACCAGAGGGCGGTGAGGATGCCGATTACCAGGGTGAGTCCGGCAGCGGAGGAACTGCTGAGCTGCTCGACGGGCTGGCGGATGGCTTCGACGGTGTCACCGGGCGCGAAGCCCTGGACGATCTCCAGGAGCGCGGAGGTGGTCTTCCCGGCCTGCCCGAAAATGCCCAGCAAAGACACGAGTGCCAGCAGTGCCGGGAAAATGGAGAGGACCGAGTAGTACGTCAGGGCCGCGGCAAGATCCGGGCACTGGTCCTTCGTGAACTCACGCAGGGTCTTCTTGGCGATGTACTTCCAGGACGGCTTGGTGACGTCGGTGGGGCTGTCGGGTTTGCGGGAGTCGTCCGGGGCGGGCGCGGTGCGGGCCTTAGCGGTGCTGCTCTCGTCCGTTTCGGCGTCGGTCATGGAGTCATTTTCTGCCTTGGCAGGGTTCTTGGCCATGGAAAATCCTTCTTGGGTTTAAGCGAAGTGGCCGGCCGCCCAGCGCATCAGCGAGGGCAGCCGGCCGTATTCAGTTGCGGCCTCAGGCCTGCTGAACGTTGTCCTTGGCTTCGGCGGTCCGATCCTTGACGTCCGCCACAGCCGTTTGCCCTTCTGCCTTGACGTGTTCGGTAGCGTCCGCTGCGGTGGCCTTGACG
This sequence comes from Actinomycetota bacterium, assembly GCA_046727115.1. GTDB lineage: Bacteria > Actinomycetota > Actinomycetes > Actinomycetales > Micrococcaceae > Arthrobacter. The sequence goes on from JBKPBZ010000182.1 coordinate 24,717, forward strand.
TTCTCCATGGCTTCCTGGGCGGGCTCCTTGAGTCCCTCGGCCATGTGCTTGGCGGCGTCCGTCAGTTCCGTGGTGAGCGGCTCGGCGGCCGTCTTGAGGGCGTCGGCGGCTTCGCGTTCCTTCTGGCTGGCCGGAATCAGGGAGGACACCAGGAGACCGGCGCCGAAAGCGATCAGCCCGGCGGCAAGTGGGTTCCCCTGGGTCTTCGCCTTCAGCTGCGTCGGTGCGGCCGCGACCGCTGAACCGGCATCACTCACGTGCGCGCCGGCACTTCCAGCGGCTGAATGGACGTTGTCGGCCGTGTGGTCCGCGACTCCCATGACCTTCTCCTTCACTCCAAAGACAGCGTCCTTGACGTTCTCTTTAACCTTGTCGGTTTGCCGCTGGACAATGTGCGACGGCGTGACCTTGTCGGCGACAGCGTCGACGTTGGTGCCCAGGCGGGCGCGGGTTGCTTCAATATCGGCTCGGATGACATCCGGGTTTTCACTCATCGTGTTTCCTCGCTGGATCTAAGAGTTGGGTTTCAAGGTGGGCGGGATTTCCTGCAGGGTCTCGGCGGTCTGCGGCATGCCCTTGATCGCGTTGAGTTCCTTGCGGCCCATGGCTGCCAGGATGGCGGCGACAATGGCCCAGATGACGGCAACGACGACGGCGGACCAGCCGCCGCCCATCAGGGTCGCTAGCGCCCACCAAAGCGCCAAAGACAGGAACAGGAGCACGAAGTGGCCAGCGACACCGGCGCCCGCGAGCATGCCGGCGCCTTTACCGGCCCGGGTGGCGGACTGCTTGATTTCGACCTTGGCCAGTTCCACTTCCTGCCGCATCAGGGTGGACATGTCCCGGGTGACTTCGCCCAGGAGATCACCCAAGGAATTGGTTTCCGCCTTCGCTTGGGCGGAAGTGGGAGGGATTTCGCTGCTCATCGACGGCCACCGTCAAAGGGATCATCGCGCAACGGATCAGCCGACCGCAGAGGCTCACCGGCAACGGGCTCCGAGGCCCGGCGGCCCGGCGCGGCGTCGCGGAGGGGATCGGTGGTGCCCAAATCTGAGTCCAGCGGATTCGGAGGATACGTGTCCGCGAATCCCGCCGTCGTGGTTTGCGGAGCCGGCATTTGCACCGGCGGCGGCGGAACCGCTACTCCGGTATCGGGGATCCGGCCGACGGCGGACGTTCCGGCAGCGGTCGTGCCAGTCGTTTCGGGGGCCCCGGCGCTCAGGCTGCGGCTGAGACGGCCGGCCAGCACGCCGGCTCCGGCCGCGAGGAGGAGAAACGTGCCCGGGCGCTGGCGGGCAAAGGACTTTACCTCGGTCAACAGCGAACCCGGGTCCCGATTATCGAGCCAGGATGCAACGGCGGAGGACCGCTCTGCGGCTTGGCGGACAAGGTCGCTGGCCACGCCGGGCTGATCGGAGGCAGCGGCCATGGAATGCAATTCGCCGGCGACGGACCGCAGGCCTTCGGCGACCTTCTGCTGCTGGGTTCCTGCCTGTGCGGTGAGATCAGACTTGGCCTTGTACATCAGGTCCCGGGCATTGGTCTTGACCTCGGCGGCGACGTTGGCGGCCTCCGTCTTGGCCGTTTCGGCGACGTTCTGGGCCGAGTCTGCCGCGTGCCGCGTTACGTCCGCCGCTTCGTCCTTGGCTGCCTCCTGCTTGGAGCCGGCGCGTTCCGCGCCCTGAGGGGGCACGCTCTGAGGCGGCACCACGCCAACGCCTGAGTACTGGTCCGTGGAGGCTTGGGGTGTTGCCTGGGCCCATGGGTTCTCTGTCATCGTTGCTCTCTTTCAGGAATGGTCCGCGTGGAATCGTGACTAGCGGTACCGGGTGAATTAGTAAGCACGGTTACTAACAAGATAGTAAGCACACTTGCTATATGAAGCGCAAGCCCTTGGCGGAAAGTCGAGTGGACGCCGCCCTGCTAATAGCGCAAGCGGCGACCTTTCTGTATGAGAAATAGTAAGCATGCTTGCAAAATGGATGCACGGCATGCTTACTGTGGAGGTGGACGTCGGCCCGTTTGGCGCCGTCCGTGGCAACGTGATTTCGTTGCCACCCCCGATCAGGAAGGCTCTCTTAAGTGATCCTCGCCCCTGAGCCCCGCGCCCGGGACGGTTACCGGCTCCTGACCGCAGCTGCCCGCCTAGTCCAACGCCTCCACGACGACGCCTTGGCACCGTTGGGACTGACGCGTGCCGCCGTCATCGCCTTGGAGGCCGTAGCGCCCCGCGCCATGTACCAGGAACAGCTCGCCGCAAAGGTTCATGTCCAAAGCCAGACGCTCGGGCGCGTTCTTGCCCGCCTGGAGGAGGGAGGGCTGGTCACCAGGACACGTAACCCCGCCGACCGGCGCCAATTTCAGGTTCAAATCACCGAATCCGGACTCGCCGCACTGCAAGCGGCCTCTCAGGCTGAAAGTGCGGCCGTACCTGCGGACTTCGACGGCTGGGAGAGTCTGTCAGAACAACTCGCCCGGTTCGTGGAATTCTTCCAGTCTCCACGGCCGGGCACTCGAAACCCCAGCGCCCCTCCGGCGC
>JBKPBZ010000183.1:0-14741 GCA_046727115.1 Actinomycetota bacterium
CGAACGCGCGGGCCTGGTGTCCCGTGTGGTCCCGGCCGCGGACGTGGTTGAGGAGGCGCTGAAGGCTGCCGAGGTGATTGCCTCCAAATCCAAGCCGGTGGCGATGGTGGCCAAGGAGGCGGTGAACGCGGCGTTTGAGACCGGGCTTGCCCAGGGCGTGCTGTTTGAACGGCGGGTGTTCCACTCGCTGTTCGCCACCGAGGACCAGAAGGAAGGCATGGCCGCCTTCACCGAGAAGCGGCAGCCGGAGTTCAACCACCGCTAGGCGGAACCGGCGTCGCCGCGGCGCCAAACGCCGGGACCCCGGGTCTTACGTGAAGATGTCGGCCACGTACCTGCCGTGCGTGCGTTCCACCTCATCCATCCACGCCCCGGCCTCCTCCTTGGAGGCACCGGTTGCTTCCTGGTAGATGAGGGCGCACGTGTCGCGGACCTGCGGCGCCATGTGCTTGCCGTCGCCGCAGACGTAGACTGTGGCGCCCTGCCGGACCAGCTCGACGACGTCGGCGCGGTCGGCCCACAGCCGGTCCTGGACATATTTCAGGCCGTCTTCGGGAGCGGTGGAAAAGACCGGCCGCAGATCGAGGTTGGCCTGCTCCGCCCACGACGCGAGTTCGGCGCGGTACAGGAAGTCGGTGTCCGGGGCCCGGCAACCGAAGAACAGCAGGGCAGGCGCCGGCGTCGTATCCTCGGCCTCAGCCCGCAGCGCCCGGTCCTGGACGAAGCCGCGGAAGGGTGCCAGTCCCGTCCCTGCACAGACCATGATGAGCGGGACCGCCAGGGACGCCGGCGGGTGGAAAGCCGTGTTCGAGGGCCGGACCGTCACTGCGACCCTTGACCCGGGCCTGGCCTGGGCGAGGTACGTGGACGAGGCACCTTCGAAGACGCCGCGCCCCGACCATGCCGGAGCCTCAACGACGGCGAAGGTCAGGGTGGCGTGGTCGGGGCTCCAGAGCGGGGACGAGGAGATGGAGTACCGCCGGGGGGTCAGCTGTGTGAGCAGCTGCAGGAAGGAGGTGAACGACAGCTGGCACGACGGATACATCTCCAGCAGGTCCAGGAGCGAGACCCGCTTGTCCAGGATCTCGGCCGCGTACCGCCGGCGGTCCTGGGCCAGAGCCTCCAGTTCGGCGCGGTGTGCGGGATCCGCCGCGACATCAGCCAGGTCCTCGAGCTGGATGCGGGTAGCGGGGACCGCGAGTTCCACGTAGCTGCTCAGCAGTTCGCCCACGGCTACGGGAGCACCCGTGGGCAGGAAAGTGTCCCCCCGCTCCATGCTCAGCTCGACATGCGAGTCGTAGTCCAGGTTGAAATGGGCCAAGGCGCGCTGCACCAGCGCGCTGGGATTCAGCGGCAGCACGGCCAGGTAGTCCCCGGTGCGGTAGCTCATCCCCTCCGGCAGGGCGATCTCGACATGCCGCTTGGACCGGGCGCCGGGCTTGGCCAGGTCAACCAGTTCCCGGTTCGCGACGACGGTACCGAGGGCCAGCCCGTTCTGGCGCAGCAGCGGATCCCGGACGTTGCCGACGAACTGGAGTTCAAGCTGGGGCTGCGCGGTCGGCGCGTTGGTCCTCTGCCCAAGGGCAGCGTCCACGGCGGGCCAGAATCCCGCGTACCACTCTTCAAAATCGCCGAAGAAGTCGCCGCGGGCGTTGGCCTCGCCCCGGGCATAGATCCGCGTGGCGCCGGCAGCCTCGAGCCGGGTGTCGATCGCTTTGGGCACCTCCTGGTACGTTCGCGCCCAGTCCTTGTTGCCGTTGCCGAAGACCGCATACCGCACCCCGGGCAGACTGCCCGGCTGCAGGCTTTCGGTCCAGGCCACGAATTTCCGGGCGTTGTCCGGCGGCTGCCCCTCGTAGGAAGACGTCACGATCGTGACGAGTCCCTCCGATGGCAGTCCGCCGGCCGCCTCGTCGAGCGGACCGATGGTGGGGCTGTAGCCGCGCCGTCCGGCGTCGTTGGCGATGCGCTGGGCGAAGTCCTTGGACGTGCCTGCATTGGAACCGTAGAGCACCCGGATCGGGACGCCGTTGGGCGCGGCGGCCGCTGCTGCCGCTTCGGCCTGCCGGGCATGGTCGACGGCGGCCTGCGGACCGGCAGCGATCCTGACGTCCCGCCTGCGCACGTGGATGAACAGCCCCTCAGGCTTCATCGTCAGCGTGTGCTTGATCTGCAGTTCATAGCCCGGGTCCGCCGCAGTGACCTCGAAGCGCTGCAGGAGCTTGGCCAGGAAGAGCATGGCCTCCTGCAGGGCAAATCCCCGGCCGATGCAGGAGCGCTGCCCGTTGCCGAAGGGCTTCCAGGCATTGGCAGGGATTTCAGCGGCCCGGACAGGTGAGAACCGGTCCGGATCGAAGATCCCGGCGTCCTGGCCCCAGGCCGCCTTGTCCCGGTGCAGCTGCGGAAGCAGGACCATGATGGGCTGGCCTGCCGGGACCTCGTAGCGGCCGCCAAGCGTCGTGTCCTCGTACGGGGCGACGTTGAACGCCGGGGCGGTGGGCCACAGCCGGAGCGTCTCTTTGAGGATCTGGTCCAGGTACCCCAGCCGGGGCAGATGCTCGAACCGGGCGCTCTCGGTGCCGAGGACCTCGTCCACCTGTTCGCGAGCCTTGGCCAGGACAGCCGGATGGCGCAGCAGTTCGTAGAGCGCAAAGGACAGCAGGCCGCTGGTGGTCTCATGCCCGGCCACCAGGAAGGTGACCATCTGGTAGCGGACGTTTTCCTCGCTCAACCGCTCGCCGGTCACCGGGTCCGCCGCATTGAGCATGGTGTCCAGGATGTCCTCGCTGCCAGCCGGGCTGGGGTTGCGCCGACGGTCCCTGATCATCTGGTCGGCGACCTCGAACATCAGGGCATGGTCTTCCTCGAGCTGGTGGCGCTTGCGCAGCATGATCTTGTTCTGGACCGGGAGCCTGCGCGCCCGGTCCCCGGACTCGACCAAACCGCGGACCATGGCCCCGACGAAGGGATGCATCTCTTCCCGGTAGAGGCTGTTGAAACGGTAGCTGAACGAGCACAGGGCAATCGTGTCCAGGGTCAGCCGGGTGGTGTTGTCCGGCACGTCGATCCGGGCCGTAGGGCCGAGCCGCTCCCACTTCAGGAGCAGCTGCTCGGCGATGTCGTCCATGCCGCTGAACATCCGCGTCAGCGCGGCCGGGCCGAACGCCGGCATCAGGATCCGGTGCGCTTTCTGCCAGTTCAGTTCTTCTGTTCTTGCGGTGAACAATCCGTCGCCGATGAATTCGCGCACCTGCCGAAGGGACACACCGAGCACCTTGCCGAACCGGGACTCGTCGCACACTTCGTTGACGAGTTCCTGGGAAGAGATGGCGATGATGCTGCGGTTGAAGAACTGGATGCGGACAATGGGGCCGTACCGCTCGGCCACTTCGACTATTCCCAGGATTCCCTTGCTGGAGTCGATGTCCGGCAAGTTGCCGACCACCGGCTTCGTAGGAGGCTGCGGTATGGGGACGCTGGGCGAAGTCATGGCCCCTCCTAGGCGATCGCCAATCGACGCTCTGTGAGCACTAATTGCTGCCTGGCCGGACGGCACTGTCCGGCTCCGAACCACGATACTCCGGACGGTTCCCGGCCAAAACAGGTTTTCTTCCGGACGGCCGGGACACGCCGGCGGCGCACGGGAAGAGGCGCTGCCCCATGGCCCGGCGTTATCGAGACAATGACACCGATGAGTCTCAAACAGGGAAGAACAGGGGAACCAGGATGCTCACCACATACGAGCCCAGGGCCACCAGGGCTCCGAGAATGACAACGGTAACAACCCAAAACAGGACGGAGGGGCTCCGCCTCGGGTTTGCATCCATCACAACCACCCCACCTTCAATCGGGAAATACCCTCGGACCGTATCCTGCATGAACCTCCTTGCATAAAGCTTGGAATCCAGACGGGAGTCCGCAGGTGAAAATCAAGGCTGGTCTTCACCGGGATCAAACCCTAGGCTGTGCCTCACACTTATCAACCAATGGAGGCTGCTGTGCGTGTGTCTGAAAAAACTGACCGGGCGGCTCAAGCCCGTCATCTCGAAGAGAACCTGATCGCCCGGCTGGCAAAGGGCAGGGAGTGGGCGACACCCGGTGTCGAAGCCGCCCTCCGCCGTGCGCTGGGACAAGTTGATGCCGGCATCGACGTAGCGTCGCCCCGGCTCCAAGCCACGTTGAGGGCCATTGCCGACGAACTGGCCGGGGGAGTGGAAGCGGTGACCCCCCGGGTCCACGAGCGCATTGCGCGGATCCTTCCGGAGGTGGAAACGCCGGCAACGCGTAAAGCCCACGGACGCTGGCCAGGGAAACCTTGGCTAATCGTGGGCGCCGTCATCGCGGGCGTGCTCGCCGGGGTAACCGCGTGGCGTCTGCTTCACACGGCCGAGCCGGTGCCGGAACGTGGCGAAGCGACGGCGCGGGAGACCAAGCCAGTCCAGGTCGACCCTCTCGCGGCCACCCCGCCGGGCACAACGTCCCCGCTCAGCTGAAATCCCCGGCGTTCCGGCGGAACGTGCCCAGGATCCGGATCAGCTGGTCCACGTCCTGGTCCCCGAAGCCTGACTGGCCGAAGACCTCGGAGTTCAGCACGGCCGTCGCCCGTTTGGCCAGGGCACGGCCGTCGGGGGTGAGCTCGATCAAGGTGGTGCGGCCGTCCGTGGGGTGCGGTGAGCGGATCACCAGCCCGGCGTCCTGGAGCCGGTCCACGGCGTTGGTGACCGAGGTGGGGTGAACCTGCAGCAGCGCGCTCGCCTTGTTCATCGGCAGCGCCCCGCTGCGGGCGAAGCTGAGCAACGCCAGCAGCTCGTACCGGGCAAACGTGAGTCCGAACGGCTTGAGGACGGCCTCGATCCGGCCCAGCAGAATCTGCTGGGTCCGCATGATGGCCGTGATCGCGGCCATCGGGGCGGCGACGTCGGACCAACCGTGGCGCTCCCAGTTCAGCCGGGCGTCGGCGATCGGGTCTCGCGGCAGCGGTGTTCCCACGTTCAGCCCTGACCTTTGAGCCCGGGGAAATCGGAGTCGCAGTACTCGACGCCGAAGCCTTCGGGAACGGCCCCGCCGCCGTGGCGCAGCTCCTCGCTGTGCCGCAGCTCCACACGCCGGATCTTGCCGGAGATCGTTTTGGGGAGCTCGGCAAACTCCAGCCGGCGGATCCGCTTGAACGGGGCCAGATGCTCCCGGCAGTACCGCAGGATGTCCTCGGCGAGCTCCGGGCCCGGCTGGTGCCCGGCCGCCAGGACCACGAAAGCCTTCGGCACCGACAGCTTGAGCGGGTCCGGGGAGGGGACGACGGCGGCCTCCGCCACCGCCGGGTGCTCAATCAGCACGCTCTCCAGTTCGAACGGGGACAGCCGGTAGTCGGAGGACTTGAAGACGTCGTCGCCGCGGCCCACATACGTGATGATGCCGCGCTCGTCCCGGCTCGCCATGTCCCCCGTGTGGTAATAACCGTCGCGGAAAGCCTCCGCCGTCCTCTCCGGGTCGCCGTAGTACGCCTTCATGAGCCCCACGGGGCGGGGGTCGAGGCGCAGGCAGAGCTCGCCGTCGTCGGCCTCTTCACCAGTGGCCGGATCCACGAGCACGACGTCGTAGCCAGGCAGCGGCTTGCCCATGGCGCCGATTTTGATCGGCTGGCCCGGGGTGTTCGCGATCTGCACGGTGGATTCGGTCTGGCCGAAGCCGTCCCGGATGGTCTGGCCCCAGGCGCGGTGGACCTGGTCGATCACCTCGGCGTTGAGCGGTTCGCCCGCGGAGACCACCTTCGTGGGCGGGTTCTTCAGAAGGGTGAGGTCGGCCTGGATCAGCATCCGCCAGACGGTGGGCGGGGCACAGAAGCTGGTCACGGACTCGCGGTCCATCTGTTCCATGAGTGCCTTGGCGTCGAAGCGTTCATAGTTGTAGATGAACACGCAGGCCTCGGCGATCCAGGGAGTGAAGACATTGGACCAGGCATGCTTGGCCCAGCCCGGTGAGGCCACATTGAGATGCACGTCGCCCGGCTCCATCCCGATCCAGAACATCGTGGACAGGTGCCCCACCGGGTAGGAGGTGTGCGTGTGTTCCACGAGTTTGGCCTTGGACGTGGTGCCGGACGTGAAGTAAAGCAGAAGGGTCTCGTCGGCCCGGGTGGGGGCGTCCGGGGTGAAGTCCGCGCCGGCCGCTGCGGCCTCGGCGTACTGCCGGGCGTTGTCCGTCGCGGCAACGGGATCTGTGGGGCCCCCGCCGATTTCGATCAGCGTGTAGTCGCCGGCGACGTCGGCGAACTTGGCGATGTTGGCACTGCCGACGGCGGCCCAGGACGCGCCGCCGCGCTCCACCCGGTCCTGGAGGTCGGCGGGCCCCATCAGGGTGGTGGTGGGGATCATGACGATGCCCAGCTTGATGCCGGCCAGCATGAGCTCCCAGAGCTCCACCTGGTTGCCGAGCATGATGATCATCCGGTCCCCGCGCCGCACGCCCTGTCCGCGCAGCCAGTTGGCCACCTGGGACGAGCGCCGGGAGAGGTCCGCGAAGCTGCGCCGGGTCGCGGACCCGTCCTGTTCGACGATCACCAGCGCCGGCTTGTCCGCCTTCGCCGGGTCCGCCGCGAGCTGGTCGAACCAGTCCAGTGCGAAGTTGAATTCCTCGAAGCGCGGCCACTGGAATTCGCTGCGGGCGCCGTCGTAGTCCCCGCGCAGGGCCAGCAGCCGGTCCCGCGCGGCCCGGAATTCCTCAGTCACGGTCATGGTGCACCTTTCGCAGTCCTCTGGCGCTGCCGCGCCGGGCGGTCCTTGGCACAGCGCCGTTGCCTGGGATCCACCGGCCGGCACGGTGCCAGCCTAGTGATCCCCGTCACTGTGCAATATACTAGGACATCCAAGGGTTTGGAAGAGCGGCGCCGCTCTGAAGGCGGCGCATGACGAAGGGATACGTGCCCGTGCAGCCACAAGGACGTGCCAGCGGACAACCGGCGCCAGCCGCAAAAAGAGTCGAACTAAACACGGCCGAAACAAACACGGAATCAGACACAGCCGCAGCAAACACGGAAGCCGCGGCCGAAACCAACACAGCGCAGCCGCCCTTTCCCGACGCCGACCTGATGTACATCGTGGACCTGCTGCCGCCGGACGAACAGCTCCGCTACCAGGAGGTCCGGGAATTTCTGCAGGCCCGGATCCGGGCCGCTTCGATCGACTACTGGAACCGCGAGGAGTTTCCCTTCGGCCTGCTCGCGGAACTCGGCAAATACGGCCTGGGCGGGTTGCAAACGGACGGCACGTCCAAGCTCTTCAAGGGGCTCATGTACGTCGAGGTGGCCCGCGCCGACGTCTCCCTCTCGGCGCTCGTAGGCATTCACAACGAGCTGATCGTCGGCATGATTGATGAGCTGGGCTCGGAGGAACAGAAGGCACGCTGGCTCCCCGGCCTCACCGCGTTCACGCAGCTCGGAGCCTTTGCCCTGACGGAGCCGGACCACGGCTCGGACATCGCCGGTGGCTTGGAAACCACCGCGCGGCTGGACGGCGGCGAGTGGGTCCTCAACGGTGCCAAGCGGTGGATCGGCGCCGGCACCATCGCGGACTTCGCCCTCGTTTGGGCCCGGGACGTCGCTGACCAGCACATCAAGGGCTTCATCGTGGAGACCGACCGTGCCGGCTACACCGCCACGAAGATCGCCAACAAGATCGGCCTGCGCATCATGCAGAACGCCGACATTGTCCTTGACGAGGTCCGCATTCCGGCGGCCAACCTGCTGCCCGGCGCCACCGACTTCTCCAAGGCCAATGAGCTCCTGCGCGATTCACGGGCCTGGGTGGGCTGGCAGGGCGCCGGCATCCAACTGGCCGCGTTCGACGTCGCCCGCGCCTATTCGCTGCGGCGCCGCCAGTTCGGCAAGGAACTGGCCCGCTTTCAGCTCATCCAGCAGCAGCTCGCCGAGATCCTGGGCAACGCGACCGCCTCCCTGGCCCTGATGGCCCAGCTGGCGCGAATCCAGGAAGACGGCAAGCTCGAGATGGTCCAGGCCGCCATGGCCAAAGCGACCACCACGCGGCTGGCGCGTGCCTCCGTGGCGATGGGCCGGTCGCTCATGGGCGGCAATGGCATCAGCAGCGACTATGAGATGGGGAAGCTCTTCGGCGATGCCGAGATCCTCTATACCTATGAGGGCAGCTACGAAATCAATTCGCTGATCGTGGCCCGGGCCGTGACGGGGAAGTCCGCCTTCGTCTGAGCTCCCCGTGTGATCTAGGCTCCCCGCGAGTCGGTGCCGTCCGGTGCGTGGCCCGCCTGAACCGCCGGGCTGGGGTGGCCGTACCGGGACGTGCGGTTGCGGCCGCCGTTCTTGGCCTCGTACAGGGCCCGGTCCGCGCAGTCCAGGAGGGAACCGGCCGCTGCGTCGCTCTGCTCGCACACTCCGGCGGAGATCGTCAGGAAACCAACTTCCCCGAACGGTTCGGACGCGATCGCCACGCGGGCGCGTTCGGCCGCGCGCAGGGCCTCGGCGCCGTCGGTCTCCGGGAGCAGCCACACGAACTCCTCGCCGCCGAATCGGGCCACGATCTCCTTGGCGCGGGCCACCGTCCGCAGCCTCGCCGCGACTTCCGCCAGGACGACGTCGCCCATCAAGTGACCATGGGTGTCGTTGACCCTCTTGAAGTGGTCGATATCCAGGACGACGGCACTCAGGCGCGTCCCGCGGTGCCCGGCCAGCGCAACGTGTTCGGCAAGGTGCCGTTCCAGCGACCGCCGATTGGGCAAGCCGCTCAGGGCATCGGTGGTGGCCTGCTGTTCCAGATCGCTCCGGGCCTCGGCGTTGCCGATGGCGATCTCGACGAGCTCGGCGAACTGGGCCAGCCGCTCCATCATCGCTTCCGTGACCCCTGTGCGCGATTTCGAGCTCAGGTTGAGGGCGCCCCACAGGCTGCCGCTGACCCGGATCGGCGCCGCCGCGGTGGACTGGAAGCCGCCGGCGCGCATCTCCTTGGCTGCCTGCCCGCCCTCGGGCCGGTAGAGAATGAGGACCGGCCTGCCGGTCACTGCCACCCGGGCGGTGGCGGACTCATCCGTCGGGGCGAAGATCTGCCGCCGGCTCAACGTCGCAGGCATGCTCGGGGCCATGGCGACGATTTCGGCCGAGGACGCGCCCGTGAAACGGACGACGGCGGCGGAATCGACGTTGAACAGATCGCGGACAATTACGGCCACCCGCTCGGAAATGTCTGCGGGGGCCGCGCTGCGCGCGACCTCCGTCGCTATTTCATGCAGGGCCTGCCAAACCTGCTGTTGCTGCAGGCGCTCGGTGATGTCAACCGCCACCACCATGCCGGTGGCGGCCTCATCGTCGGAGTGGACGGGCCCGGCCTTGAGCCGGTACGTGCGGTGCCCGATCTGCCGGCTCCAGGAGACTTCACGGCCGGCCAGGGCCGCACGGTAGCGCGGCTCGAGCTCAGTGGAGAGATCGCCCTTGAGCACGTCCTGGATGCGCTGCCCTTCGAGCTCCTCCCTGCGGTAGCCGAAGGTCTCCAGCTCCTGGCCTTCGGCGATCAGGTAGCGCAGCTCGGCGTCGAAGAGGAGCACGAAGACACCGGGGACGCTTCGCGCCAGGGCACGGTACCGGTCCATGTCCCGTTGCCGGCGCCGGTCGGCCAGCACCCGCTCGGTGATGTCCGTGACCACGACGAAAAAGCCCTGCACCGCGCCATCGCGCTTGTCGGGGGTGTAGGTCACCTCGGTGAAGCGGGACTCGCCCGCGGCGTCCACCAGCGTCCGGTCAAACTGTTGCAGTTCTCCAGCGAGCGCGCCATCGATGTGTGGCCGGTTGGCCTCGAACACGGCCTCGCCGAGCACGTCCCGGACATGCATGCCATGAAGCTGCCGGGGCTCGAACCCGAACCACTCGCAGTAGGCGTCGTTGGCCAGACGGTTCCGCAGTCCCGTGTCCCAATAGCCCACCAGTGCCGGGATCCCGTTAAGGACAGCCCGCAGCTGTGCTGGGATCTCAGGCAGGGGCGACGGGTCGGCATCGTCCCTGTTGAGCGGGCTGAGATTAGTCATTGCCCCAGTATCCACGGCTGGCCGCGGCATCGGAAAACCACCAGGAAAAACTGTCAGGGCATGAACCGGTAGCCGATGCCTGCCTCGGTGAGCAGGTGGCGGGGGTTGGCGGTGTCCGGCTCCAGTTTGCGCCGCAGCTGGGCCATGTAGACCCGGAGGTAGTTGGTCTCCTTGGCGTACGCCGGACCCCAGACCTCGGAGAGTAACTGCTGCTGCGTGACCAGCTTTTCCGGATTGCGGACCAGCACCTGAAGCATGTTCCACTCGGTGGGGGTCAGCCGGACGTCCTGTCCATCCCGGATGACTCTGCGCTTGCCCAGGTCCACGGTGAAGTTGTCCGTGCTGACCACTGCTTCGTGGTCCGGTTCGATCCTGCGGCGCAGCAGGGCGCGCAGCCGGGCCAGGAGCTCGTCCAGGCCGAACGGTTTGGTGATGTAGTCGTCCGCGCCGGCGTCGAGCGCCTGGACTTTATCCTCGGAGCCGTGGCGGGCGGACAGCACCAGGACCGGGACACTGCTCCAGCCGCGCAGTTCCCGGATCACCGCCGTGCCGTCCAGATCCGGCAGGCCGAGGTCCAGGATCACCACCGACGGCGGTTCCTGCCGGGCCTGCAGCAGCGCCGACCGGCCGTCCGCCGCTGTGGAGACCTCATAACCATGGGCCTGCAGGGTGATGCGCAGAGCCCGCAGCAGGTGCGGATCGTCGTCGACTACCAGAACCGCGCTCACAGCGCGTCCTGCCCGGCGTCCTGCGTGGCGCCCGACGGCGACGGCGACGGCGCGGTCAGGTGGCGGCGGCCGGTCGGCTTGGATTGCGGCTGGAGCTGGGCGGATTGCGGCTGGAGCGGGGTCCCGCCCGGGCGGGCGTCGAAGGGCTCTCCGGTGGAGAGCGGGAGGGTGATCACCATGGTGAGCCCGCCGCCCGGCGTCGGCTCCGCCGCGAGCCGTCCGCCCATGGCCTCGGTGAATCCCTTCGCCACGGCCAGGCCCAGCCCGATGCCGGCGGCCTGGCTGGCGTCGTCGAGGCGCTGGAACGGACGGAACATGTCCAGGACCCGTTCCGCCGGGATGCCGCGGCCGTGGTCGATGATGCGCAGCTCGCCCGCGGGCTGCCCTGCGAGCGCGGCCGGACTGAGCCCGCCGGCGGCGCCCGCCAGCACAATGTCGGAATCCGGTGCGTACTTGACGGCGTTCTCGACGATGTTCGCGACGACGCGCTCCAGCATGCCCTGGTCGGCCTCAATCTCGGGCATGTTGGCCGGAAGCTCCACCCGCACCCGGCCCGGCGGGACGCCGTGAAGGGCGCCGGGGATGACCTCGTACCAGCGGAGGGGATGGAGCCGGGGGCTGACCGAGTCGGAGGTGAGACGGGACATGTCCAGCAGGTTGCCCACCAGCACGTCGAGCCGGTCCGAGCATTCCTCGATCGTGGCCAGCAACTCCTGCTCTTCCTGCGGGGTATACGGGACACCGGTCTGGCGGAGACCGCCGACGGCGAGCTTGATCCCGGCCAGCGGCGTCCGGAGATCGTGCGAGACCGCGCGGAGGATGGAGGTGCGCATGGTGTTGCTCTCGGCCAGGCGCATCATTTCGCGCCGGCTGGCCACCAGCTGCTGGCGTTCCAGCTGCGCGGCCAGGTGCACGCCGAATGCAGCCAGGAGCCGCCGGTCACTGGCCGGCAGGATGCGTCCGTAAAGGACCAGCCGGGTGGTGGAGTCGATCTCCTCGATGTTCTCGCGGTCGGGGCTTTCGCCCGTTGCCGCGCCCTGCTGGCCTGTGCCCTGCCGGCCTGTGTCCTGCTGGAGTGCGCCGGCCGGGATCTCGCCGGCGGACGCCAGGAGCCGCCAGGTTCCGTCGCCGAAGAGATCCGCCCCGCGGACTTGGCTGAGGAGGGCCGCGCCGCGGACCTGGAAGACGGTTTTGGCCTGCTCGAGCAGCGACTGGACGGTGTCCTCGGAGCCGGCCGCCCCGCGGGTGAGGTCACTGAGCGTGGTGGCCTCGGCCCTGGCCCGGGCGGCCTCCTTCGAACGGCGGGCGGACAAGTCCACCACCACAGCTACCGCCGACGACACCCCCAGGAAAACGAAGAGGGCCAGGAAGTTCTGCGGATCGCTGATGATCAGGTTGCCGGTCGGTGGTGTGGAGAAATAGTTCACCAGCAGGCTGCTCCACAGGGCCGCCAGGACCGCGGGCCACAGCCCGCCCACCAGGGCGACGGCCACGGCGCCGCTGAGCTGGATCAGCATGGCGGTGGCAACGCTGTGCTCCGGATTCACGAAGACCAGCAACAGTTGCAGGAGCGCAGGCAGGAGCACCGCAAGGATCAGGCCCACCGCAACCCGGGCCCGGCCAAGGTCGCCAGGGCGCGGCCACCCGGTGCCCCTCGCCCCGAGAGGGTGCGGGACCATATGGACATCGATGTCCCCCGACTCCCGGACCACCCGGGTGCCGACCCCGCCGCCCAGAAGACCGCCCAGCAGGCCCGCGAGGTTCTTGTGCCGCGAGATGCCGACCACGATTTGGGTGGCATTGACGCTGCGGGCAAAGTCCAGCAGGGCGGCCGCCGGGTCTTCTCCGGCCACGACGTGGTAGCTGCCGCCCAGGTCCTGGACCAGCCGTCGCTGCTGCTCGAGCGCCTGCGGTGATTCCGAGGCGACTCGACCGGCGGCGCGGACATGGACGGCAAGGAGATCTCCGCCGCTGACGCGGGTCAGGATGCGCGCCCCGCGCCGGATGAGCGCCTCACCCTCGGGGCCCCCGGTCAGGCCCACGACGATGCGTTCGCGGGCAGGCCAGCTGTCCTGGATACCGTTCTCGGCCCGGTATCTGGCCAGCCCTTCGTCCACCCGGTCGGCCAGCCACAGCAGGGTGAGCTCGCGCAGCGCGCCGAGGTTGCCCAGCCGGAAATAGTTGGACAGGGCCGCATCGATCCTGTCCGCGGGATAGATTTTGCCCTCGCTCAGACGCTGGCGCAGCAGATCGGGCGGAATATCGACCAGATCGATCTGGTCGGCACGGCGCACGATCTCATCCGGCACCGTCTCTTCCTGCCGGACGGCGGTGACGGCGCTGACAACGTCGCCGAGGGACGCCAGATCCTGGATGTTGACCGTGGACAGGACATTGATCCCGGCGCCCAGGAGTTCGTCGACGTCCTGCCAGCGCTTCTGGTTGCGGCTGCCCGGTACGTTGGAGTGGGCGTATTCGTCCACCACCACAGTCTCGGGTGCCCGCGCCAGGACCGCGTCCAGATCCATTTCCACGTACTCGGCACCCCCGGACCTCAGGCGGCGGGCCGGAATGACCTCAAGGCCCGCCACGAGCGCCCGTGTTTCGGCGCGGCCGTGGTCCGTCGCGAGCGCCACGGCAACGTCCTCGCCGCGCTCGCCGAGGCGGTGGGCTTCCTGAAGCATTTCGTAGGTCTTGCCCACTCCGGGCGCGGCCCCCAGGAAGATCCGCAGCGTTCCACGTGCCATGCCGCCATTCTGTCACCTGGAGGCGATGCCGGCGACGCGACGGCAACCCGAACGGGCACCCGAAGGGCCGTGGTTTGGCGCCGCGTTAAGGAAGCATCAGGATTGCCCGCCGGACGGGTGCGACGGCTGCGGACGCTGGTACTGTCCCGGATGGAAGCGGCGCAGAGCGCCGCGTGGAAAGGACATCATGACCACCCTCAGCCGGCCCCCGGCAGACCCTTCGGCGCCCCGGCCCGGCGCAGGGGAACACTTCAGAAACTGGCTGCTGTTCGGCCTTCAGGATGCCAAGGGTATCCACCAGGGGCCCGGGGCAGTGAGCGACAGCCACCTGAAAAAACACACGTGGTGGCAGGTCATGTGCCTGACCGGCGTGGACTACTTCTCCACGCTGGGCTACCAGCCAGCCATCGCCGCGCTCGCTGCCGGTGTGATTTCGCCGCTGGCCACCCTGGTCCTGGTCGCCGTGACCTTGCTCGGCGCGTTGCCGGTGTACCGCCGGGTGGCCGGTGAAAGTCCGCGCGGTGAAGGGTCCATCGCCATGCTGGAGCGGCTTTTGCCGCGCTGGGGAGGAAAACTGCTCGTCCTGGTGCTGCTCGGCTTCGCAGCCACCGACTTCATGATCACCATGACGCTCTCCGCTGCCGACGCAACGGCGCACGCGATCGAGAACCCGTTCGCCCCCGCCTGGATGCAGGGCCAGAATGTCCCGGTCACCCTGTTCCTGCTCGCCCTGCTCGCCGCGGTGTTCCTGCGCGGCTTCAAGGAGGCGATCGGCGTCGCCGTCGTCCTCGTCGGCCTGTACCTCGGGCTGAACGTCATCGTCGTCATCACAACGATCTTCGAGGTCTTCGCCCACCCGGTGGCCGTGGACAACTGGTGGCAGGCGCTGACCACTGCCCACGGCAGCCCGCTGATGGTGGTGGGGATCGCGCTGCTGGTCTTCCCGAAGCTGGCCCTGGGCCTCTCGGGCTTCGAGACCGGCGTCGCCGTCATGCCGCAGATCCGCGGCCACGCCACAGACACCGAGGACAACCCGGAGGGCCGGATCAAGGGCGCCCGCCGCCTGCTGACCACGGCCGCCGTTATCATGAGCGCCTTCCTCATCACGACCAGCTTCACCACGGTGGTGCTGATCCCCGCCCAGGACTTCGAGCCCGGCGGCCCGGCCAACGGCCGCGCCCTGGCGTTCATGGCCCATGAATACCTGGGGAACGGCTTCGGCACC
>JBKPBZ010000184.1:0-7964 GCA_046727115.1 Actinomycetota bacterium
GGCCTCGGTGCCGGACGCGCAGGCGGAAACGGGGGTGTGGGCGCCGGCGCGGGCTCCCAGGTCCAGGCTGACCGCGGCGGCCGGGCCGTTGGGCATCAGCATGGGCACGGTCATCGGCAGGACGCGGCGGGGACCCTTTTCGCGCAGGGTGTCCCAGGCATCCAGGAGGGTCCAGACGCCGCCGATGCCGGTGGCGAAGGCAACCGCCAGGCGGTCGTGGTCGATTTCGGTGATGCCGGAGTCGGCCCACGCCTCGCGGGCCGCGACCACGGCGAACTGGGTGGACGGGTCCATCCGCTTGGCCTCGACCCGGGTCAGGACGTCGAGGGCGGGGGTGGAGGCGCGTGCGGCGAAGTGGACAGGCAGCTCGAACTTGGCCACCCAGTCGTCCTCAAGCGTGTGCGCGCCGGAGACGCCCTTGAGCGCGTTCTTCCACATCGTGGGGACATCGCCGCCGATGGGTGTGGTGGCACCCAGACCGGTAATGACTACTTTGCGTGCCATGGGATCACTCTCTGTCGGTGCGCCTGCCGTATCCGGAACCGCGAACGGGATGGCCGGGGCCTGCGAGGGGAAACTTTGGGGTGGTGCTTTTGGTGGTGGTACTGATGGTGGTCCGGTCCGGGCACTGGTGCAGCGCCCGGACCGGGCACCGGAGTCCGCCGTTGCCGGCGGAAGCCAGACTAGGCCTGGGCGTTGGCGATGAAGCTGACTGCGTCGCCGACGGTCTTGAGGTTCTTGACCTCTTCGTCCGGGATGCGGACGCCGAACTTCTCTTCGGCGTTGACCACGATGGTCATCATCGAGATGGAGTCGATGTCCAGGTCCTCGGTGAAGGACTTGTCCATTTCGACAGCCTCCGTGGCCAGGCCGGTCTCTTCGTTGACGATTTCAGCCAGGCCGGCCAGGATTTCTTCGTTGCTAGCCATTGATGGCTCCTTTTCTGGTTGTTGCCCGCTGCCGCCGGAAAAATACCGGCAGCCGTGGGCGGAAATGATTCAAACCGAGGGTTCGGCTTGGTGCGGGAAATGCTTGCTGAGCACAGCGTGGGGGCGAGCCCTGAAAGTGAAGGACATGCGGTGCAAAGATATAACGGGCGGAACGTATTCAGTTCGGAAAAACGGTGGCTGCCTAAGGAAGCACGACCACCTGGGCGCCGAACACCAGTCCGGCTCCGAAGCCGATCTGCAGCGCCAGCCCGCCGCTGAGCTCGGGGTTTTCCTCAAGCAGGCGGTGGGTGGCCAGGGGGATGGACGCCGCCGAGGTGTTGCCGGCGTCGGCGATGTCACGAGCGATCTTGACAGTCTCGGGCAGCTGCAGCTTCTTGGCCATCTCATCGATGATGCGCATGTTGGCCTGGTGCGGGATGAACGCGGCAAGGTCCTCGGACCGGATGCCGGCGGCGTCCAGCGCCTGCTGGGCCACCTTGGCCATCTCCCACACAGCCCAGCGGAAGACGGTCTGGCCGTCCTGGCGCAGCGTCGGCCACAGGGACGCGTCGGTCACTGCCGCTTCCTCAGCGCTGACAGCGGCGCCGCGCTTGCCGGTCAGGGCGAGCTCGCGGATGTCCAGCATGGAGTGGGTCATGCCGATGGCATCCCACTTGCTGCCGTCCGATCCCCACACCGAAGGGCCGATGCCCGGCGTGTCGGAGGGGCCGATCACGACGGCGCCCGCGCCGTCGCCGAGCAGGAAGGAGATGGTCCGTTCCGTGTTGTCGATGACGTCGGAGAGCTTCTCCGCACCGACCACCAGGACGTAGGCGGCCGCACCGGAACGCACCAGGGCGTCACCCTGGGCGATGCCGTAGCAGTAACCGGCGCACGCCGCGGAAATGTCGAAGGCCGGCGCCGGCGTCGCGCCAAGGCGGTCGGCGAGGCTCGCGGCGGCAGAGGGGGTCGCGTACGGGTGGGTGACCGTGGAAACGATCACGGCGCCGAGCTGGGAGGCCTCGATGCCGGCCTTCTGCAGCGCCTCACGCGCGGCGCCCTCGGCCATGTCAATCACGCTGACGTCGGCGGGCGCGCGGTGCCGGGTGACGATGCCCGTGCGCTGGCGGATCCACTCATCGGAGGAATCGATCCACTGGCACACGTCATCGTTGGTGACGATCACGCTGGGCCGGTAGGCGCCGACACCCATGATGCGGGTGTTTTCCTGCACGGGCGCCTGCTTCAAAGTGGGAACGCTCATGCCCCTCCCTCCAGTTCTGCAAATAGGGCCAGGGCCGCGGAAAGGTCGTCCGGGGTCTTGACGGTGACGGTCTTGACGCCGGGCATGCCGCGCTTGGCCAGGCCGGCCAGGGTTCCGGCGGGAGCCAGTTCGATCACGCCGGTTACCCCGCGCTGCACCATCGTCTCCATGCAGAGGTCCCAGCGGACCGGACGGGAGACCTGGGCGATCAGGCTGTCGACGGCGGCAGCGCCGTCGGTGACTTCCGCGCCGTCGAAGTTGGACAGCAGCGGAACCAGCGGCTTCTGCGGGTGCAGTGACGGGCGCAGGGCCTGCAGGGCCGCGCCGGCGGGAGCCATGTGCGAGGTGTGGAACGCGCCCGCGACCTTCAGCGGAATGACCCGGGCCTTGGCCGGCGGGTTCTCGGCCAGGGCCTTGAGCTGCTCCATGGTGCCGGCGGCGACGGTCTGGCCGGCCCCGTTGACGTTGGCGGCGGTGGCTCCGGCGGCGTCAATGGCTGCCAGGACGTCCGCGGGGTCACCGCCCACGACGGCGCTCATGCCGGTGGGCGTGGCGGCAGCGGCGGCGGCCATGCTGTTGGCGCGTTCGCGGACAAACGTCATGGCTTCGGTTTCCGTCAGCACCCCGGCGAGTGAGGCCGCGGTGATTTCGCCGACGGAATGGCCGGCGAGGATGACCGGCAGCGAGCCGAGCTCGACGTCGAAGAGTGACTTTGCGGTCACCAGGCCTGCGGCGACGATCAGGGGCTGCGCTACCGCAGTGTCCTTGATGGTCTCCTCATCGGAGGTGGTGCCATGGGCGGTGAGATCGATGCCTGCTATTTCGCTGAGGGAGGCCAGGAGGCCTGCGACGGGTGGCAGTTCCAGCCAGGGGGCCAGAAAACCAGGGGTCTGGGAGCCCTGTCCAGGGCAGACGATTGCAAGCACGTAACCAGCTTTCCAAATTACCGCGTGAACATTCGTGTTTTCATGCACCAAGCTCACTGGGTCAGTTTGTAGGAAGTCTACAACGGTTCAGGAGCCGTTGCGGGGAGGCTGCCGCTCCGTGGGGGCCTTCGGCGGGGCCGAAAGCCGGCCCACCACCAGGGCAGTCTGAAGCACGAACGCCTCCCGCGGCAGCAGCGGATCCCAGCCTGTGACGTCGCACACGCGCTTGAGCCGGTAGCGCACCGTGTTGGCGTGGACGAAGAGTTCGCGGGCCGTCGCCTCAAGTGAATGGCCCAGCTCGAGGTACGTGCCCAGGGTCTCCACCAGCCCGTTGGAGGCCGCCAGCAGCGGGCGGTAGATGTTCTTGACCAGCGAGCGGCGGGCGGCGTCGTCCCCGGAGATCACGCGCTCGGGGAGCAGGTCATCGGCCGCCACGGGGCGCGGCGCGGAGGGCCACGCCCGGGCGGCGGTGAGGCCGGCAAAGGCTGACTGGGCGGAGCCGCTGGCTTCGAGGAGGGAACCGGCCTCCGGGCCGTAGACCACCGGGCCGGGGGCAAAGAGCTCGCTGAGCTTCAGGTACGCGGTCTCCCGGTCGTGGACGCCGCCGAGGATCAGGATGAGCCGGTCGCCCTGGATCCCCACGAGGGCGTCCTCGGCGAAGCGCCCCGCGGTGCGCCGCAGTTCGCTGACGTAGCTGGCGCTGGGCTCGGACGGGGAATTCCCCACCATGACGGTGAAGCGTTCCTGCGCCTTCCAGCCCAGGGCCGCGATCCTGGACCGCAGCGCGTCGGTGTTTTCGCCGCGCAGGATGGCATCGACAATCAGGGCCTCCAGGCGGGTGTCCCAGGAGCCGCGGGATTCCGCGGCGCGGGCGTAGACGTCGGCCGCCGCGAACGCGACCTCCCGCGAGTAGCGCAGCACGGCTTCCCGGAGGGCCCCCTGGTCCGCCTCCGGGGCGATCACCGGGACCTGGTCCTCCACGACTTCCACGACGATCCGGATCAGCTGGAGCGCCTTCTGGAGGCTGATGGAGCGGGTCAGCTCGGTGGGCGCGGTGCCGAAGACGTCGGAGAGGATCCACGACGGCGAGCTCGGCCGCTCATACCAGGTGACGAAGGCTGCGATGCCGTTCTGGGCCACCATGCCCAGGGCGGATCGTTCATCTGAGTTCAGCCGGCTGTACCACGGCAGGGACTTCTCCAACTGGCGCAGCGTCGTCGTCGACAGCTGGCCCACGCTGGCCCGGAGCTTCTTGAGCGTCTCGGCTTTCTCCGGAGTCATCGCCCTCGAGGTCGGCTTGCGTTTTTCGGGAGTGGTGATCGGCTCTGCCATGCATTGAGCATACGGGGCGCGCAGTCCAAGCTCCATTTGTGCGAAGGCTACAACTCGGTTTGCCTTAGGTCACAGCGTCCCCGGCCGGCTCCAGGCCCGCCGCCGGCCCGCCCCCGGAGGAAGGCAGTAGAGGGAGGCGGCGGGAGGCGGAGCGGTTAAACGCCCGACGGCGGCCCCACCAATAGGTGTGAACCGCCGTCGAACGTTCGCTCTTGCGCTGGAGCGTGCTTAGGAGTCGCCGCCCGCGTTGCCGGTGGTGCCGGCGTTGACATTGTGCAGGCGGTACTTCTCGATGGCCTGGACAGGCGCCTGGGCATCCACTTCGCCCCGGCGGGCCAGCATCTCCAGGGACCGGACCACAACCGAGTGGACGTCGTTCTTGAAGAACCGGCGTGCCGCGGCGCGGGTGTCCGAGAAGCCGAAGCCGTCCGCGCCGAGCGAGGCAAACTCGTTCGGCAGGAACTGGCGGATCTGGTCCGGCACGGCCTTCATGTAGTCCGTGACTGCCACGATCGGACCGGTGGCGCCGGCGAGCTGCTGGGTCACGAACGGGACGCGGGCGGGCTGGCCGGGGTTGAGGAAGGCGTCTTCCTCGGCGGCCATGGCGTCGCGGCGCAGTTCGGTCCAGGACGTCACGGACCAGACATCGGCCGAGACGCCCCAGTCCTCGGCGAGGACGCGCTGGGCTTCGAGGGCCCAGGGAACGGACACACCGGAGGCCAGAATCTGCGTGCGCGGGCCGTCAATCTTGGCCGGCGCCAGCAGGTAGATGCCCTTGATGATGCCCTCGGAATCGAGTTCCGCCGGTGCCGGCGGCTGCACGATCGGCTCGTTGTAGACAGTGATGTAGTACATCACGTTCCGCGACGGGTCGTTGTCGGCCGGGCCGGGACCGTACATCCGGTTGAGGCCGTCGCGCATGATGACGCCGATCTCGTAGCCGTATGCCGGGTCGTAGGTGACGACCGCCGGGTTGGTTGCCGCAAGCATGGGGGAGTGCCCGTCCGCGTGCTGCAGGCCTTCGCCGGTCAGCGTGGTGCGGCCGGCCGTGGCGCCGATGATGAACCCGCGGGTCATCTGGTCGGCGGCCGCCCAGAAGGAATCGCCCGTGCGCTGGAACCCGAACATCGAGTAGAAGACGTAGACCGGGATGAGCGGTTCGCCGTGGGTGGCGTAGGAGGTTCCGGCGGCGGTGAAGGCTGCCACCGAACCGGCCTCGTTGATGCCGGCGTGCACGATCTGGCCGGAGATGGACTCCTTGTACGCCAGGACGAGCTCGCGGTCCACGGAGAGGTAGTTCTGGCCGTTCGGGTTGTAGATCTTCGCCGTCGGGAAGAACGCGTCCATGCCGAAGGTGCGCGCCTCATCCGGAATGATCGGCACAATCCGCTTGCCGAACTCCTTGTCCCGCATGAGGTCCTTGAGCAGGCGGACAAACGCCATGGTGGTGGCGGCGTGCTGCTTGCCGGAGCCGCGGTTCGCGACTTCGTAGACCTTCTCATCCGGGAGGGTGACGTCGACGTGCTTGGAGCGCCGCTCGGGGACGAATCCGCCGAGTTCCTTGCGGCGGCCCATCAGGTACTGGATCTCCGGGGAGTCCATGCCGGGGTGGTAATACGGCGGCCGGTAAAGGTCCGCTTCCAGCTGCTCGTCCGTGATCGGGATGCGCAGGTGGTCGCGGAAGGCCTTGAGGTCGGCCATCGTGAGCTTCTTCATCTGGTGGGTCGCGTTGCGGCCCTCGAAGTGCGTGCCCAGGCCGTAACCCTTGACCGTGTGGGCCAGGATGACCGTGGGCTTGCCCTTGAACTCGGTCGCGGCCTTGTAAGCGGCGTAGACCTTGTTGTAGTCGTGGCCGCCGCGCTTAAGGTTCCAGATCTCGTCGTCGGACAGGTCCTGGACCATTTCCTTGGTCTGCGGGGTCTTGCCGAAGAAGTGCTCGCGGACGAACGCGCCGGACTCGGCCTTGTACGTCTGGTAATCGCCGTCGACGGTCTCGTTCATGATCTTGACGAGCGAGCCGTCCTCGTCCTTGGCCAGGAGGTCATCCCACTCCCGGCCCCAGACCACCTTGATGACGTTCCAGCCGGCGCCGCGGAAGAAGGCCTCAAGTTCCTGCATGATCTTGCCGTTGCCGCGGACGGGTCCGTCGAGGCGCTGGAGGTTGCAGTTGACCACGAAGTTCAGGTTGTCGAGCTTGTCGTTCGCCGCGAGCTGGAGCAGGCCGCGGGACTCGGGCTCGTCCATTTCGCCGTCGCCCAGGAACGCCCAGACCTGCTGGTCAGAGGTGTCCTTGATGCCGCGGTTGTGCAGGTACCGGTTGGACTGCGCCTGGTAGATCGCGTTCATCGGGCCGATGCCCATGGAGACCGTGGGGAATTCCCAAAACTCCGGCATCAGGCGCGGGTGCGGGTAGGAGGAGAGGGCATGCCCTTCCTTGGACTTCTCCTGACGGAAGCCGTCCATGTCCTCCTCGCTCAGCCGGCCTTCCATGAAGGCGCGGGCGTACATGCCGGGGGAGGCGTGGCCCTGGAAGAAGATCTGGTCGCCGCCGCCGGGGTGGTCCTTGCCGCGGAAGAAGTGGTTGAAACCGACCTCGTACAGCGTCGCGGCACCGGCATAGGTGGAGATGTGCCCGCCGACGCCGATGTCCGACCGCTGCGCCCGGTGCACCATGACGGCGGCATTCCAGCGCAGCCAGGCCCGGTACTTGCGTTCAATCTCCTCATCGCCCGGGAACTCCGCTTCCTGGTCCACCGGGATCGTGTTGACGTAGTCCGTGGTGGTGACCATCGGAACACCCACGCTCTGCGCCCCGGCCCGCTGAAGCAGACTGCGCATGATGTACTGGGCACGTTCCGTGCCCTGTTCCTGAATCAGCGTATCCAGGGACTCCAGCCATTCGGCGGTCTCTTCCGGATCACGATCAGGCAGCTGGTTTGTCAACCCGCTGAGGATATGGGAGGTATCTTCTCCTGCAGCCACGTCCAACCTCTCTTTGAGCGCATCCATCGGCACCCTCAGCTCCGGGCAGGGTGACTGCCTGGCGTGAACGCGACGTGTGCGACATATCGGTTACAACAGCCCGGTCGTATGCGCCGGGCAAAGGTCCAATCACGGTACGCCTGCCTTGAAAATAACCGGGCGGTTGCCCGGGCAGGCGTAGTCGTCATCAGCCACTCTAGTCGTGCTGGCAGATGGATGCGTAGCCGCCGCATGGACCTGCCGCCGTATTTCACGGGCATACTGGTTGTGTGACGAAGAGCTGCCCTGCAGCCTTCTGATCGGCCTGTGTGACGCAGAATATGGCGGATCGCGGTGCCAACAGCTTGAAGCGAGAGCTCAAAGGGTGTTGGCTTGGAGTAATGGAAATCACTAGTGCCATTGAAAACATGAAGCAATTCACAAAGCATAGGAGCAACACGTGAGCGAGGCCGACGCCGCCACTTCGGTAAATGTGGCGGAGAAACTGGGTTTCAAAGACGGGGACCTGATTCAGGAATTCGGTTATGACGA
>JBKPBZ010000185.1:0-9031 GCA_046727115.1 Actinomycetota bacterium
CAGCTTCGCGTCGTTGACTACCCCGCGCAGGATGTCGAGGTCCTTGGCGGCACTGAACGTGTCGACGTGGGCCAGGACCGGACCGGTCTTCTCCACGCATTTTGCTGCGATGGCCTTGTTATCCGCAAGAGCCGCAGCCAGTCCGGCGTCAGTGTCCAGGGCATAGCTCTTGGCGCGGGACGCGTCCCGTTCCTTGTCCGTGAGGCACGTGACAGGGGCGGAACGCTTCACCCCACGGGGGTCAAAGCCCACAATGTCATAGGCGGACCGGACCTTGTCCGAAATGTTGGTGTTGGCCGCGTCCCTGACGAAGTCGTAACCCGAACCGCCGGGGCCCCCCGGGTTGACCAGCAGAGTGCCCTTCTTGTCGCCTGTCGTGGCGAGCTTGATGGCGGCAAGCTCAATCCGGTCGCCGTCGGGCTTGCTGTAGTCCAGCGGAACCTTGATCTTGGCGCACTGGAAGCCTTCCCCTTCGCACGGCTTCCAGTCGATCTGCTGGGAATAGAAATCGCGCAGCTCCGCCGGCGCCGCGTCGACAATGGACGGGTCCGCCTTCCCCGGTGCCCCCGACGGCGCAGTGCTGGGGCCGCCGTCGCCTCCGCCGCCGAAAAGGGAGCATGAGGCCAGTGTGATGGCCAAGGCCACGGCGCCGACGGTCCGCATACCGATCGCCAGGGATCGGGATCTTGCGGACTCGGGTCGAGCAGGCTTCATGCGGTTCTCCTTAGAGGATAGGAACGGAGCGACGATAGTGTTGGTGCGGCCGGGACCGTCAAATCAGGCTGGCAGCCATGGACTCGATCGTCAGCAGCGGAGCCACGTTGGTGGTGGTGATCCGTGTGCGGGCCTTGTTGACGGCGTCCATGCGGGCGAGAGTCACTTCGGCGGTGGAACGGGAGGCGAAGTCTTCGAGTTCGCTTCTGAGTTCAACGTTGACGAGTTCCACCGCGTTCCCCATCTGGATAATCAGGACATCCCGGTAGAAGGACAGCAGGTCCGTCAGAGTGCGGTCAAGGGAATCGGTGACGGAGCGCTTGGCACGGCGCTTCTGGTCGTCCTCGAGTTGCTTGACCTGACTCCGCATGGCCGGCGGCAATGTGCCGCTTTCGGGCGCCCCAAGGGTGGCCAGCAGCGCGGTTTTCTCGGCCGCGTCGCGCTCGTCATTGGAGCTGTTGGCTTCCTCGGTGGCGATCTTGACCAGCTTCTCGGCCATCATGACCGCCGCCGTGACGCCGCGAAGTGACAACGGAAACCGCACAGTCTCAAGGCGGCGCTCCCGAGCCTCCGGGTCCCGGGCCAAGCGGCGGGCGATCCCGACGTGGCTTTGCGCGGCTCGGGCGGCGCGCTCGGCTACCGCCGGGTCCACGCCGTCGCGCTTGACCAGCAGGGCCGCGACGGCGGCGGCCGGCGGAAGCCGCAGTGCCACCGCCCGGCAGCGGGAGCGGATCGTCACGAGGACATCGGCGGGGGAGGGTGCGCAGAGCATCCAGACGGTGCGGGGAGTGGGTTCTTCGATGGCCTTGAGCAGCACGTTGGTGGTCCGCTCGGCCATCCGGTCCGCGTCCTCCACCACGATGATCCGCCAGCGGGCGGACGACGGCCGGTTCCCGGCGGTGGACACGAGTTCGCGTGCCTCATCGATGGTGATGGTGACCTTCTCCGTCCGCACGAACGCGACGTCGGAATGGGTTTCGCCCAGGATGGTCAGGCATGCCGGGCATTCGCCGCAGCCCCGCAGGCTGACGTCCTCCTGGTCACAGTTCAGGGCGGCGGCGAAGGCCTTCGCGGCGTTGGAACGGCCGGAGCCCGGCGGGCCGGTGAAAAGCCATGCATGCGTCAGCCCCTCACCCTCGGCAGCCTGGCGCAGCTGGGCCACGACGGCGTCCTGGCCTTGGAGATCGTCCCAGACGGTCATGCTGTGGTGCTTTGGGTGACGGCCAGCAGGGATTCGACGCGCTCGAGGATCCGGGCGGCGAGTTCGGCGACGGGCAGGCGGGCGGGCAGCACCAGGTAGGCCTCGGGCCGGGCCGCGGCCAGGTCCAGGAAAGCCGCCCGGATCTTGGCGTGGAATTCGTCAGCCTCGGACTCGAGGCGGTCTTCGGCGGCCGCGCCGGCTGTGCGGCGTTGCCGGCCAACGGCGGGCTCGACGTCGAGAAGTACCGTCAGGTCCGGCTGCAAGTCGGAGGTGGCCCAGGCGTTGATGTCCCTGACCGCCTCCGTCCCGAGGCCGCGGCCGGCGCCCTGGTAGGCGACCGAAGAGTCGATGTACCGGTCCGTGAGCACGATCTCGCCGCGTTCCAGGGCGGGCCGGATGACCTGGCTCGCGTGCGCGGCACGGGACGCCGCGAAAATAAGGGCCTCGGTATGGGCGTCAATGTGGCCGTGGCCGTGATCCAGCACGAGCGAACGCAGCTTCTCGCCGATCGCCGTGCCGCCCGGTTCCCTGGTCCGCAGCACTGTGAAGCCGCCGGATTCCAGCGCTTTGGCGAGTTCAGCCGCCTGCGTGGACTTGCCGGCGCCGTCTCCGCCCTCGAAGGCAATAAACAGTCCGGGCAAGACTCGAGGGGACGCTCCGGGGCTCTGGGTAGTCACTGTTCAAGAGTACCGACAATCACCGACTCCTCAGTGTCCGGCGTAACGGCTTGGGTACCCTGCGGGGCGCCCACGTACCCTGTCTCCATGAGTCTTTCTGAAGAGCAGGCCGCCACGCTATCGCCGGATTCCCTGGTTGTGGCGGCCGGGCGCCCGCCACGCACCCGGGACGAACCGGTCAACCCGCCGCTTGTGCTGTCCTCTACCTACTTCGGCACCGGACCACTGGGCGACGGCGACCGCGGCTACGGACGGTATTCCAATCCCACGTGGGACCCCTTCGAAGAGGCGCTGGCCCAGCTGGAAGGCGCGGACCTGCCGGGCTTGCTTTACGCCTCGGGACTCGCCGCCGTGAGTTCGGCGCTGTCCCTGGTGCCCGCCCAGGGCGTGCTCGTGATGCCGTCGCACAGCTACGCGGGTTCGGTCACCATGGCCACCGAACTGGCGGCAAAGGGTTTCCTCGAATTGCGGACGGTGGACATCGCGGACACCGACGCCGTCGTGGCCGCACTGGCCCCTGCCGGCGGCCGCGCTGCCAGCATGCTGTGGCTGGAGAGTCCCACCAACCCCATGCTCGGCGTAGCGGACATGCGGGCACTGACCGCCGCGGCGCATGAGGCCGGCGCGATCGTCGTCACGGACAATACCTTTTCCACGCCCTTGGTCCAGCAGCCCCTTAGCCTGGGCTCCGACGTCGTTCTGCATTCGGTGACCAAGTACCTCTCCGGCCATTCCGACGTCGTGCTCGGTGCGCTGGTGACCTCCGATGCCGCTCTCCGCGCCGCCCTGCTGCACCACCGCACCATTCACGGCGGGATCGCCGGACCGTTCGAGGCGTGGCTGGCGCTGCGCGGGCTCCGGACCCTGGCGCTGCGGATCGAGCGTTCGCAGGCGTCAGCCCAGATCCTGGCCGAAAGGCTCAACGGCCATCCGCGGGTTGCCGGCATCCGCTTCCCCGGGCTGGCCTCGGACCCCGGCCACGTGCGGGCCAAGGAGCAGATGAAGGGGTTCGGGTCCATCCTGTGCATCGAGGTGGCTCCGGTAGTTGGGCAAGACGGTGGCAGCAGCGGCGCGGATGCCGCGGACCGGATGATCCGCGCCCTGCGCCTCTGGCTCCCCGCCACGTCCCTGGGCGGTGTGGAATCCCTGATCGAACGCCGGCGCCGGCACACGGCCGAGCCGGAGAGCGTGCCGGACAATCTGGTTCGGATGAGCGTGGGTATTGAGAACGTCGAAGACCTTTGGGCCGATTTGGAGCAGGCATTGGGCACTCTGGACGGCTAGGCTGGGGGAGTGGACGGACGCATACTCATTTACTTTGTCGAATCCGGGGTTTACCTGGTCCTTGCCGTCGTGGCCTTTGCCCTGGAGGCATGGGCATTTTTCGACTGCCTCCGGCACAAGGCCAACGCGTTCGAGGCCGTATCGAAGCGGACCAAGACCTTCTGGCTTGCCCTGACCGGCGGCGCGTTCGCCGTGGGCCTGTTCTCCCTGCTCTCGCAGCTGGGCAGCGGTGGCGGCGCCAGTTCGTTCGGCATTTTCGGCCTTGCCGCCGTGACCGCCGCGTCCGTGTACCTTGCCGACGTCCGCCCCGCAGTCAAAGACGCCGGCCGCGGCCGCAACATGGGCCCCTACGGCCCCTGGTAGTCCCCGCCGGCCCCCTAAGCTCGCAAGCCCCCTAAGCTCGCCAGCTCGCTCAGGGAACCCTGCCGGCGTGGGAACCCTGCCGGCGTGGGCCGCGGCCAGCTCCAGGCGCGGTATCCGCCAAGTGGCTGAATCTTTAGATGTCGAGGGGCGGAATGTCCCGTCGGCCAGCTAACTTCCCGGCGCCACGGCTTCCCAGCCGACCGTTACTTCGCCCAACCGCCAGCGGGACGGGCCGTCCTGGATGGGCCAGCCGGCGTCGAGCAGTGCGCGGCACATCGCTGTGAAGCGCTGCCGGCTGCCGAACGACGCCAGCGGCGCCGCTTCCAGCCAGGCTTTGTCCATCGCCTGCAGGTAGGCGTGAATTTTCTCTCCGGGCACGTTGCGGTGGATCAGGGCCTTCGGCAGCCTTTCGGCCACGTCGGAGGGCAGCGCGAAGGCGCCGAACCGCAGGGACAAACTCAGGCTCAGCGGCCGCTCGACGTCGAGCGCCACCCAGGCAGCGCGCCGCCCGATTTCATCGCATGTGCCGTCGATGAACAGCCCGCCCGGCGCGAGGCGGTCCTGCACCAGCCGCCAGATGCCCGCCACGTCGGCTTCCTCGTACTGCCGCAGCACGTTGAAGGCACGGACCAGGACGGGATTTCCGGTCACTGGCAGTTCGAAGCCGCCCAGCTGGAACATCAGGCCGGGCCGTTCAAGTGCCTGGGCCTGCCGGACACGCTCCGGTTCGATTTCGATGCCCACCACCTGCATGTCCGAGCGGACCACGGCAAGGCGGTCGAAGAGTTCGACGGCGGTGGCCGGCGAGGCGCCGTAGCCGAGGTCGACGGCGAGGGGATGGGCCGCGGCGCGCAGCCGCCAGGCCTGCGGCCCGGTGAGCCAGCGGTCCACCCGGCGCATCCGGTTGGGGTTCGTGGTGCCACGGGTCACGTTGCCCACGGGCCTGCCGCCACGCGCGCCGCTTCTCGTTCCGCCCTGGTTCCGGGGGGACAGCACCCGTTCAGCCTTCTGCACCACCGGCCAAGCCTATCCTCCGCGCGGGTCACCTCCGGATCCTGATGAGCCGCGCGACGGGCCCGAGGGCAGCGTTCGCTGCGGTGAAGCGCACCCGTGAAGCGCGCGCCGTGTAACGCACGGCACCGCCGCCAACCGCTCGGCTAGGATAAAAACCATGACTTACAAGCTGATTCTGCTGCGCCACGGCCACAGCGACTGGAATGCCAAGAACCTTTTCACCGGCTGGGTGGACGTTGACCTCAATGACCAGGGCCGTGCCGAGGCGGTGCGCGGCGGCGAGCTGCTCGTGGAGAACAACATCCTCCCCGACATCCTCTACACCTCGCGGCTGAAGCGGGCCATCAACACGGCCAACATGGCCCTGGAAAAGGCCGACCGCGGCTGGATCGACGTCAAGCGTGACTGGCGGCTCAACGAACGCCACTACGGCGCGCTGCAGGGCAAGGACAAGGCCCAGACCCTCGCCGAATTCGGCGAGGAGCAGTTCATGCTGTGGCGCCGGTCCTACGACACCCCGCCGCCGCCCCTGGCCGACGATTCCGAGTTCTCCCAGGTGGGCGACCCGCGCTACGCGGACCTCGGCGACGCCATCCCGCGCACCGAATGCCTCAAGGATGTGCTGATCCGGCTCATGCCGTACTGGGAATCGGACATCAAGGAAGACCTCAGGGCCGGGAAGACCGTCCTGGTCACGGCCCACGGCAACTCGCTCCGCGCCCTCGTCAAGCACCTTGACGGGATCAGCGACGAGGCCATCGCCGGCCTGAACATCCCCACCGGCATCCCGCTGGTCTACGAACTGGATGAGGACTTCAAGCCGCTGAACCCGGGCGGCACCTACCTCGACCCCGAGGCCGCGGCAGAGGCTATCCAGGCAGTCGCGAACCAGGGCAAGAAGTAAGCGGTACCCGCAGCACCAAGCACAAGCGCAACACAAACGACGGCGTCCGGCCACCCCTAAGGTGACCGGACGCCGTCGTCGCGTCAGCGTGTTTGTGCCAGCGCCGTTGTGTCAGCGCGAAACAGGGGTCAGATGTGTTCGATGCTGTTCGGCTGCCACGCGCCGGTGACCAGGTATGTGACCTTCTGGGCCACCGAAACGCCGTGGTCGGCGAAGCGCTCGAAGTAGCGGCTCGCCAGGGCGACGTCCACCGTGGTGGCCGGCGACTCCTGCCAGTCGCTGCGCGCGATCGCCTTGAAAACGCTCAGGTGCAGGTCGTTGACGGCGCTGTTGGCCTTCATGATCTCCCGCGCCACGCCAAGGTCCCGCGTTGCCAGCAGTTCCGTGAGCTTCTGGGCGATCAGCAGGTCCTGTTCCGCGAAGCTCTTGAAAGTCTCGCGCAACTGGTCCGGGACCACTGACGCCGGGTAGCGCAGACGCGCCAGCTGGGCCAAGTGGCGGGCGAGGTCGCCCATGCGCTCCAGCGAGGCGCTCATCCGGAGCGAACCAACCAGCATGCGCAGATCGCTCGCCACCGGACCCTGAAGGGCAAGGATGTCGATGGCGCGCTCGTCCAGGCTGTTCTGCAGGAAGTCGATGCGGGCATCGGCGGCAATCACGTCCTCAGCGAGGTCGATATCGGCGCCCTCGAAAGCTGTCGTGGCCTTGTCGATGGCCTCTGTGACCAGCGTTGAGATCTCGACGAGCTGTTCCCTTACCTGGGCGAGCTCCTCCTGAAAAACCTTACGCACGTGTGCGTCCTTTCCTCGGAAATATTGCCTGCAATCGAAGTGGCGGGCCTATTTCGGTTCACCTACCGGCGCTCCAACGCTCAACTCTTTCAGTGTTCGGTGAACTGTTACGCCCCAATAGGTGAACGTTAGCTGAACCGGGGCCCGAATCGCAGGAGATTTCGGTTTCGGCCCTACGGCAGAGCATAAGCTGGAGCCGTGGATCCAATGCTCATCGGCGTGATCGCCGGCCTGATCGGCCTCTCGTTTGGCATGTTCGGCGTACTCGCGTTCCGGGTGAGTGAGCAGCAGCGGCACATTGTCGACGTCGACGTCGACGACCCCTCGCTGCCCGAGGGCGCCGCGGAGGTGCTCGCCGTCCTCGGCCGTGCTTTTGTGGTGGTGGATGCGATCGACGGCGTGGTCCGCGCCAGCCCTGCCGCCTATGCCTACGGCCTGGTCCGCGGGCACACCGTGGTGCACCAGCAGCTGCTGGAACTGACGGCCAAGGTGCGGCGGGACGGCGTCATCCTCGAAAAGCAACTGGAGCTGCCACGCGGCCCGCTCGGCCAGGGAACCATTATTGTCCAGGTCCGGGCCGCCGTCATTACGGAGGAATACATCCTGCTGCTGGCCGATGACCGGACCGAACTCACCCGCACCGAGGAAGTCCGCAACGACTTTGTCGCGAACGTCTCCCACGAACTGAAGACACCGGTCGGGGCGATCTCCCTCCTGGCTGAGGCACTCGAATCGTCCGCTGACGACCCCGATGCGGTCAAGCGGTTCGCCAAGCGCATGCACAAGGAATCGACCCGGCTCGCTGCCCTGGTGCAGGACATCATCGAGCTCTCCCGGCTTCAGGGCGCCAACGTCGCGCAGCAGGGCCGCCCGGTGGACATCAACACCGTGGTCAACGAGGCTGTGGACCGCTCTCAGCTGCCGGCCGAGAGCAAGAACATCCAGCTGGTGGTTGGCGGGCACGCTGATGCCATGGTCTACGGCGACCAGGACCTCCTCGTGACCGCCCTGCGCAACCTGATCGACAACGCCATCCGGTACTCGCCGGAGAACACCAAGGTTGGGGTGGGCATCCGGGTCAAGGACGGCCTCGTGGCGGTCTCGGTGACGGACCAGGGCGATGGGCTCAGCGCCGAGGACCAGGAGCGTGTCTTCGAGCGCTTCTACCGGGTGGACGCCGCCCGGTCGCGTCAGACCGGAGGCACGGGACTTGGCCTGAGCATCGTCAAGCACGTCATTTCCAACCACGGCGGCGAGGTGACCCTGTGGTCCCGGCCCGGCCAGGGTTCCACGTTCACCATCCGACTTCCCGAGTTGGAAGGGCAGGACGACGGCGATGCCTCCGACGCGGGCAAGCCCGCTGCCCACACCTCCGGCCGGGAGCCCAGACCGCAACGACGTGACGCCGCCGGCGTCCATGAGCAAGGAGCAACCGCTTGAGCCGGATTCTGATTGTCGAGGACGAGGAGTCCTTCAGCGACCCCCTGTCCTATCTGTTGGGTAAGGAAGGGTTTGAGGTCGAGGTGGTGGACAACGGGCTGGACGCCATCACCGAGTTCGACCGCAACGGCGCCGACCTCGTTCTCCTGGACCTGCAGCTGCCGGGCCAGTCAGGCACGGAGGTCTGCCGCCAACTCCGGCAGCGCTCCGGGGTGCCCGTGATCATGCTGACGGCCAAGGACTCGGAAATCGACAAGGTGGTGGGGCTGGAACTGGGCGCCGACGACTACGTCACGAAGCCCTACTCCTCGCGGGAGCTCGTGGCCCGGGTCCGCGCGGTCCTGCGGCGCCAGAGCGAACCGGAGGAACTCGTCTCCAGTACGGTGCAGGCCGGTCCTGTCCGGATGGACATTGAACGCCACGTGGTCAGCGTCGGGGGCGAGCAGATCGCCTTGCCGCTCAAAGAGTTCGAGCTGCTGGAAATGCTGCTGCGGAACTCCGGCCGGGTCCTGACCCGCGGTCAGCTGATCGACAGGGTCTGGGGCTCCGACTATGTGGGGGACACCAAGACCCTCGACGTCCACGTCAAGCGGCTGCGCAGCAAGATCGAACCGGATGCCTCCGCGCCGCGGTACCTGATCAC
>JBKPBZ010000186.1:0-27447 GCA_046727115.1 Actinomycetota bacterium
CGGCGCCAACCAGTGCTTCCCCGGCACCAACCGGCGGCTGGTGATCCGCATCCTGGCGTTCTGGGTCCTGACCCCGATCGCCACCGCCGCCGCCGCGTTCGTCCTTCAGCTGGCGCTCTCGCCGGTGGCCGGCCTGTAGGACCGGCTCCTATAGACACGTCTTGGCGCTACACTTTCGCCCATGAAGCCCCGAGCAATCCTCGCTACTGCCCTGCTGACGGTCGCCGTTGTGGTCGCCATCATCGTGGCGTGGATACTTTGGCGTCCTGAAGTAATGCTGCTTTGATCCCCATTCAGAGGCCTTCAGCGACATTCCCTGGGCCGATCTGACGCCTGCGGAGCTGGCGCGCCAATCTGCTCGGCCCTTAGTCGCGTCGCCTGTCCTGAAGCGGTGCGGGTTATCCGAAGCGGCCGGAAACGTAGTCCTCGGTGGCCTTCTCGGTCGGGTTGCTGAAGATCGTCGGGGTGTCGCCGAACTCGATCAGCTTGCCCGGCTTCCCGGTTCCGGCAATGTTGAAGAAGGCCGTCTTGTCGGACACGCGGGCCGCCTGCTGCATATTGTGGGTCACGATCACCACCGTGTACTGGTCCTTGAGCTCGTTGATGAGGTCCTCAATGGCCAGTGTCGAGATCGGGTCCAGGGCGGAGCAGGGCTCGTCCATGAGGATCACCTGGGGCTCCACGGCTATGGCGCGGGCAATGCACAGGCGCTGCTGCTGGCCGCCGGAGAGTCCGGAGCCGGGCTTGCCCAGACGGTCCTTGACCTCGTTCCACAGGTTCGCCCCTTGCAGCGAACGCTCCACCAGGACATCGGCCTCACCCTTGGAGATCTTCGTGTTGTTCAGCTTCACGCCGGCCAGCACATTGTCCCTGATGGACATGGTGGGGAACGGGTTGGGGCGCTGGAACACCATGCCGATCTGGGAACGGACCGTCACCGGGTCAACGCCGGGGCCGTACAGGTTGTCACCGTCCAGCAGCACCTCGCCTTCAACCCGCGCACCGGGAATGACCTCGTGCATGCGGTTCAGGGTGCGCAGGAAGGTGGACTTGCCGCAGCCTGAGGGGCCGATGAAGGCCGTGACGGACTTGGCCTCGATGTTGATGTTGACGTCTTCGACGGCCAGGAATTTGCTGTAGTAGACGTTCAGGTCCTTGACGTCGATGCGCTTAGACATGGTGTTCCTTCACTTGCTGGAGGT
Source organism: Actinomycetota bacterium (assembly GCA_046727115.1). Classification (GTDB taxonomy): domain Bacteria; phylum Actinomycetota; class Actinomycetes; order Actinomycetales; family Micrococcaceae; genus Arthrobacter. Next base: position 1,203 of record JBKPBZ010000186.1, read on the forward strand.
ATGGGCGGCGGGCGCGGCGGTAGCCTAGCGGCCTGTCTTGGGGGCGAACATGCGGGCAATCAGGCGGGCGCCCAGATTGAGCAGCATCACCAGGATGATGAGCACCAGAGCCGCGCCCCAGGCCCGCTGGGAGGACGGATCCGGGTTGGACGGCGAGGTCGGGTTCAGGATCTGGGTGTAGATGAACGTCGGCAGCGAGGCCATCCAGCCGCTGAACACGTTGGTGTTGATGGTGGTCGCGAATCCGGCGGTGACCAGAATCGGCGCGGTTTCGCCGATCACGCGGGCGATCGCCAAGGTGATGCCGGACGCGATGCCGGAGATGGCCGTCGGGAGGACCACTTTGAGGATGGTCCGCCACTTGCGGACGCCGAGGGCGTAGGCGGCCTCGCGGAGTTCGTTCGGCACGATCTTGAGCATTTCCTCGCTGGAGCGGACCACCACCGGGATCATCAGTACCGAGAGTGCGACGGCGGCAACGGCTCCGGTTTTGGTGCCCGGACCGACCAACGCGAAGAAGGCGGCGGCGGCGAAAAGGCCCGCGACAATCGAGGGAATGCCGGTCATGACGTCCACGAAGAAGGTGATGGCCCGGGCCAGTGCGCGGTCCTCTCCGTATTCCACGAGGTATATCGCGGTCAGCAGGCCCACGGGGACCGAGATGAGGGTGGCGAGCACCGTGATCAGCAGTGTGCCCATGAGCGCGTGGTAGATGCCGCCCAGCAAGGGGGCGCCTTCCTCAACGGTCTTGTTGTCGAAGGCGCCGGTGACGCCGTTCATGGAGGTGTTAAGGAATCCGGGGTCCAGGAGCCCGGGAAGCCCGTTGACCAGCACGGTCCAGATCACCGAGAACAGGGGCAGCAGGGCAACCAGGAAGGCGCCCACCACCAGGCAGGTGGCCAACTTGTCCTTGGCCTTCCGGGCGCCTTCCACAACCAGGCTCCAGCCCACGAGGCCGGCGGCGAAGAGGATGCCGGAGACGATCCCCCACCCGAAGGCGTTGAAGCCGATCAGGGCCAGGATCGCGGCGCCGAGGACCAGGGCAACGGCCAGGACGATGTACGGCGCGGCCTTGGGCAACTGGCCCTTGGTCAGTGCCGAGCGCTTGCGTACCGGGGTCAGGGTGGAGGTCATTTAGTTGGCTCCCGAGAATTCTTTGTGCCGGGTGATGATCCCGCGGGCGATCATGTTCACGCCGAGGGTGATGACGAACAGCACCAGGCCGGCGGCGATCAGGGTGTTGACCTTGAGTCCGCTGGCCTCGGGGAAGTTCAGGGCGATTTCGGCGGCGATGGTCTGGTTGCCGCTCTGGATCAGGCTGGCCGTGAGGGCTCCGGAGGAAAGGACCAGCGCAACCGCCATGGTCTCGCCGAGGGCACGGCCGAGTCCCAGCATCACGGCGCTGATGATTCCGGGCCGGCCGAACGGCAGCACGGTCATCCGGATCATTTCCCAGCGGGTGGCGCCGAGCGCCAGCGCGGCCTCTTCGTGCAGCTTGGGGGTCTGCAGGAAGATTTCCCGGCTCAGGGAGGTGATGATCGGCAGGACCATGACGGCCAGCACGATCCCGGCCGTGAGGATGGTCTTTCCGGTGGCCGAGGCGGGACCCTGGAAGATCGGCAGCCAGCCCATGTTGTCGGCCAGCCAGTTGTAGGCCGGGGAGATTTCCTTGGCCAGGAACGCAACGCCCCAGGCACCGTAGACCACGGACGGGATGGCGGCCAGCAGGTCAATCACGTAGCCCAGGCTGGAGGCGAGCTTGCGCGGTGCGAAGTGCGAGATGAACAGCGCCACGCCGATGGCGATCGGCGTCGCGATCAGGAGGGCGATCACGGCGGCGATGAGGGTGCCAATAACGAGCGGCCAGATGTAGGTGAGGAATCCTTCGCCGCCCTGGATCTTGTCCGGCGAGGCCACCAAGGCCGGGAACGCCTGGATGAACAGAAACAGTGCCACGCCGAAGAGCACGACGAGGATCAGACACCCTGCCGCCAAGGCTGCTGCGGAAAAGACTTTGTCACCGGTGTGGCCTGCGCCCCGGGACTTGGTCAGGGAGGTGGTGGTCACTTCACGGTCCTTCGGTTTGGATGGGGATCCGGGTGCCGGCTGCGGAGGCCTCCGCGGCCGGGGTCCGGCAAATCTTGAAGTTTGGAACAAACGCGTCGGTTCCCTGCACCATGGCGGCCGCGGTGACGGCCGCCATGATGCAGGGAACCTGGGTCAGGCTCGTGTTTCCACTATGCCTCGCGGTGCAGGGTATCCCTAGGCCTTGGCCTTGACGGTTTCGACGGCGGCGATTGCCTTGTCCTGGAGGGTCTTGGACAGCGGCGCCGACTTCGCGGAGTCGGCGGCGGCCTTCTGACCCTCGTCCGAGGCTACGTACTTGACGAAGGCCTTGACCAGGTCAGCAGTGGCTTGCGTGTCGTAGGTGGTGCAGACGATGTGGTAGGACACCAGGACGATCGGGTAGGCGCCGGCGACCGTGGTGGTGCGGTCCAGCTTGATGGCGAGGTCGTTGGCGTTGCGGCCTTCAACCGGCTTGCCTTGGTCCACTGCCTTGGCAGCAGCCTCCGGGGAGATCTTCGTGAAGGAGTCCCCGACCTTGATCTGTGCCGTGCCCAGCTTGCCGCTGACAGCGGAGTCGTCGGCGTAGGTGACCGCGCCGGGGGTGTCGGTGACGGTCTTGACGACGCCGGAGGTGCCCTTGGCGTTCTCGCCCTTCAGGCTCGCGGGCCAGATGCCGGCTGCCTTGTCGGTCCAAACCTCGGGGGCGACGGCGGACAGGTAGTCGGTGAAGTTCGAGGTGGTGCCGGAGTCATCGGAGCGGTTCACCGGGGTGACCTTGAGGTCCGGAAGCTTGGCGTCCGGGTTCAGGGCCGCGATGGCCGGGTCGTTCCAGTTGGCAACCTCGCCGCGGAAGATCTTTGCGACGGTGGGAGCGTCGAGCTTCAGGTCCGTGATGCCGGGCAGGTTGAAGGCCACGGCGATCGGGGAAATGTAGACCGGGATGTCCAGGGCGCCGTCGGGACCGCACTTGTCCTTGGAGCTGGCGAGCTCTTCATCCTTGAGGTAGGCATCGGAGCCGGCGAACTGGGCCGAGCCGTCGAGGATCGCCTTGCGTCCGGCGCCGGAACCGTCCGGGGAGTACTGCACAGTGGCACCCGGGTTCGCGGCAGCGAAGTTGGTCTTCCAGACATCCATCGCCGCGCCCTGGGCGGAAGAACCGATGCCGGTCAGCGTGCCGGTAACCGTGGGGCCGGAGGCGGACGGAGCGGTCTGGGCCGTGTTGGTTGCGTTGTCCGAACCGCAAGCGGTCAGCGCGAGTGCGCCGGCGGCGATAACAGCGATAGCCGCGTTGCGGCCGAAGCGGAGTGCCTTCACTAGATATACCCCTTTCAGGGCTTTGCGTGCCGGGCCGGAGATGGCCAGCAGGGATGCGTACGGGTTTGTACCTTTACCGACCGTAGGCGGCCCAGATGAAGAGAATTGCGGACCAAAGTGAACAGCCGGTTAACGACGCCGGGCTATTGGCTTACATCTGCCGGGCAGCCATTGTGTTCCGTGCGTCACAGTCGTATCGCCTTCAGCGTGGCGGCACGTGCCGGCCGGCCCCGGGGCAACAAATAGACTGGAGGACATGGCTTCCGCGACTGGACTCTCCGCAAGCGCACGATTCCTGCGCGTCCGGATCCGCACCGGCTTTGTCCGGAGCCGGAACTCCCTGGGCCCGGCGATCCAGATGACCACCTGCGCCGTCAGCGCCTACGCGTTCGCCGAATACGTCCTGGGCCATTCCGGACCGTTGTTTGCGGCCACGTCATCCCTCATTGCCCTCGGCTTTTCCCGCGACCCCAGGCTGCGCCGCGTCATCGAGGTGGGCCTGGGCTGCACGATCGGAATCGTGGTCGGCGACCTGCTGCTGCACTGGCTGGGCTCCGGAATCTGGCAGGCCGCCGTCGTTCTCCTGTTCTCCATCCTGCTGGCCAGGTTCCTGGACAGCGGGACGATCTTCACCACCCAGCTGGGCCTGCAGTCAGTGCTGGTGGTGCTCCTGCCCGCGCCGGTGGGCGGTCCCTTCACCCGCAGCATCGACGCCGTGGTGGGCCTGGTGTTCGCCCTCCTGATGACCATCCTGGTTCCCAAGGACCCCCGGCGTGAACCCCGCAGCGATGTCAAGAAGCTCCTGCACGAGCTCGCCGAGGTGCTGCGGGAATGCGCGTCGGCGCTGACCTGCAGCGACTCCACCCAGGCGTGGCATGCCCTTATCCGGGGGCGGAACTGCCAGCCCCTCGTCGACGCCATGCGGCAGTCCCTGCGTGCCTCCGGCGAAGTGGCCACCTTGGCCCCCGCCTACCGGCGGCACCGGGAGGAGCTGGACCAGATGGAGCAGTCGCTGGATTACATCGACCTCGCGCTGCGCAACAGCCGGGTCTTTGCGCGCCGCCTGACCAGCGCCATCAACCATGCGGCGCTCTCGGACGAGGCCACCCAGAACATCGCCGAGATCCTGCAGGAGACGGCGGCCGCCATCGACGAGCTCTCGCTGGGCCTGGCGGAAGTCCACGACGGCGCCCGCCGCGCCCACCTGCGCACGGCCCGGTCCGAGCTGCGGGAGATCGCCGTCCGCCTGCATCCGCGGATGCTGGACGTCCAGCGGCTCGAGGGCGAAACGTTGGTCATGCTGTTCCGCCCGCTCATGGTGGACCTGCTCGAGGCCGCAGGCGTGGATGCCAAGGAAGCCCGGGACATCCTTCCCCCGCTGTAAGTGCTGCTGTAGATGCCGCCGGAGCGCCGCTGACTTGCCAGCGCCCTTGGTTGTCGCTGGCCCCCGCTAGTGTGGACCAATGGCTACGAAGACTTCCCGGGGGCCGAAGGCACCGGGCTACAAATGCGCCGAATGCGGCTGGACGACTGCCAAGTGGGTGGGCCGCTGCGGCGAGTGCCAGGCCTGGGGCAGCGTGGAGGAGACCGGCAACGCCGTCGCCCGGACGACGGCCGCCACTACGGTCCTGGAACCGGCCCGCCGGATCGCCGACGTCGACGCCACCACTGCCGCGTTCCTGCCCACCGGCGTGGACGAACTCGACCGCGTGCTCGGCGGCGGTCTGGTGCCCGGCGCCGTCATCCTCCTGGCGGGCGAACCCGGGGTGGGAAAGTCCACGCTGCTGCTGGATGTCGCCGCCAAGTTCGCCCGCACCGCGCAGGACGTCCTCTACATCACCGGCGAGGAATCCGCGGCACAGGTCAAGCTCCGCGCGGACCGGATCGACGCCGTGGCCGAATCCTTGTATCTGTCCGCCGAAACGGACCTCGGGCAAGCTCTGGGCCAGGTGGAGAAGCTGGAACCGCGGCTGCTGGTGGTGGACTCCGTGCAGACCCTCAGCAGCGCCGATGTCGAGGGCAGCGCCGGCGGCGTGTCCCAGGTGCGCGAGGTTGCGGCGTCCCTGATCGCAGCGGCCAAGCGCCGCAACATGACCACGCTGCTGGTCGGGCACGTGACCAAGGACGGCTCCATCGCCGGGCCGCGGCTGCTGGAACACCTCGTGGACGTCGTCTGCCAGTTCGAGGGCGAACGGCACTCGCGGCTGCGGCTGCTGCGCGCGGTCAAGAACCGCTACGGACCCACCGACGACGTCGGCTGTTTTGACTTGAACGAGGACGGCATCGAGGGCCTCGCCGACCCCAGCGGACTGTTCGTCTCCCGGACCAAGGAACCCGTTTCGGGAACGTGCATCACGGTCACTCTGGAGGGCCGCCGGCCGCTGCTGGCCGAGGTCCAGGCCCTGCTGGCCGAGAGCGCCAGCTCCCAGCCCCGCCGCGCCACCAGCGGGCTGGACAGCTCGCGGGTGGCGATGCTGCTGGCCGTCCTGCAGCAGCGCGCCGGCTGCCTGCTCAACAAGGACGACTCCTATGTGGCAACGGTCGGCGGGGTCAAGCTCAGCGAGCCCGCCACGGACCTCGCCGTGGCCCTGGCGGTGGCCTCCGCCAAGGCCAAGAAGCCGCTCCCCCAGCGGCTCATCGCCTTCGGCGAGGTAGGCCTGGCGGGCGAAGTCCGTCCGGTGCCCGGCATCAACCAGCGCATCCAGGAGGCGCACCGGCTTGGCTTCACGCATGCCGTGGTCCCGGCCAGCCCCAACGGGCACGGACCGGTTCCCGCGGGCTTCTCGGTCCGCGAGGTCGGCCACCTGGCCGAGGCGCTGGGACTGCTGATCAGCTGACGCGGCGGCCGGCTCCACGGACGCGGGGTCCCGGGCCCGCTGGCGGCAGCCACATTGGCGACCTAAGACTCTGGCACGGCCGCCCCGGCGGGAGAACGATGGGAATGGTGGCCGGACGTTGGCCGCCGGAGATGTGGCTGGGCGGCTGCGGCGAAGGGATTCCTCATGATGTGGGGTTACGGGTACGAGATTGGCTGGATGTGGCTCTGGGGCGTGTTCCTGCTGGCCGGGATCACGGTACTGGTCATCCTGGCCGTCCGGCTCCTGACCGGCGGCCTTCTCCACTCCGGCCCATCGCCAAGCGGACGCTCCCAGGCCCGTCTGATTCTCGACGAGCGCTTTGCGCGGGGCGAGCTCACCGCCGAGCAGTACCGCGAGAACCTGAAGGTGCTGGGCGAGGGGTCCTAGTGCAGCCCCTTACCCGCCGCAACGCGCTGCTCCTGGGCGGCCTCGGCGTGGCCGGAACCGCGGCAGGCGCAGCGGGTCTCGCCTGGACGCTGGCGTCCCGCGGCGCCCCGGCAACCGGGGCCGCACTGACTCTCCCGGCCGAACTGCGCAGCACCGGCGGCACCCTGGCGCTCGAGCTGGAAGCAGGCCGGGGCCCGATGCAACTGGCCGGCCGCCGCGCCACGGCACTTGGCTACAACGGAGCCAGCCCCGGTCCCACGCTGCGCCTACGGGCCGGGGACGTGCTGAGGATCCGGCTGCTGAACCGCCTGGCTGCGCCCACCAACCTCCATGTGCACGGGCTCCATGTATCGCCGCAAGGTGCCGGGGACAACGTTTTTGTCACGGTGGATCCCGGCGGCAGCTTTGACTACGAATACCGGCTGCCGGCGGACCACCCGCCCGGCGCCTACTGGTATCACCCCCACCTCCACGGTCTGGTCGCGGGGCAGATCTTTGGCGGCCTCTTCGGGGCCATGGTCGTCGAAGACACGGAACCCGTCGCGGCAGCCACGGAGCGTGTGCTGCTGGTGTCCGATACGGATCTGGACGCCGCAGGAAACGTCCGGGGCGTTCCGCCGGCACAGCGCATGGCCGGCCGGGAGGGCGGGCTGGTGCTGGTCAATGGCCAGATCAACCCCCTGCTCAGCGCCCGTCCCGGGCAACGGGAGCGGTGGCGGGTGGTCAACGCCTGCGTTGCCCGCTATCTCCGGCTGCGGCTGGACGGACAGGGCATGCAGCTTCTCGGCATGGACTCCGGGCGCTTCCGGGCGCCCGCCCCGGTGGATGAAGTGTTGCTGGGCCCGGGGAACCGGGCGGATCTCCTCGTCAGTACAGTGGCTGGCGAGTCGGTACTCCGCGCTGCCCACTATGACCGCGGCAGCATGCCAGGAATGATGGGCCGCGCTCCCGCCGGCCAAGGCCCGACGGAATCGCCGCAGGGCCTGTCCCTGGCGACTCTTCACGTGATGGGCGAACCAGTTGCCGGCCCCGCCGCGTTGCCACCCGGTCCGGCCCCTGCGGACCTGCGCCAGGTCTCCGTCGCCGCACGCCGGCAGTTCCTGCTGGCGGCCGGCATGCGTGGGGACCGCATGGGCGCAGCCGGCGGCGGGATGATGGCGTTCACGATCAACGGCCGGGAATTCGACGCGGCCAGGGTCGACACCACAGTGCCGGCCGGCACTGTGGAGGAGTGGACGGTGGTCAATACCAGCCCCATGGACCACCCGTTCCACCTGCATGTCTGGCCAATGCAGCTCATCTCTGTCAATGGCGCGGCCCTGGCTGCCCCTGTCTGGCAGGACGTGGTCAATGTGCCGGCGAACGGACGCGTGAGGGTCAGGATTGCCTTCAAAAACTTCACCGGAAGATCGGCGTATCACTGCCACATCCTGGACCACGAGGACCTCGGGATGATGGGGGTCGTCGAGGTCCGCTGATTCGGAGAGCTCTTGCCACAGATACCCCCCGGGGGTATCTTAGGCGTAGCCGCAAATGACTGAACACCTTTCAGGAGCACGCACCATGGAACACCGGCACAGCAGCGCAGGCGCGGACCAGGGCATCCGGACTCAACACCCGCACCGGACGCCGCACGGGAACCATACGGCGGGCCCGGCCGTCCCCCCTGCCGCCACCGCAGGCGCCGCCAGGGGGGACGATCACGCGGTGCACAGCCACGGCCAGCACGCCGGGCACAGTGTCGCGATGTTCCGGGACAGGTTCTGGCTGACACTCATCCTGGCCGTGCCGGTGATCTTGTTCAGCCCCATGTTCGCGGAACTCCTGGGCTACGAGCCTCCCGCCTTTCCCGGTTCAGCCTGGATCCCGCCGGTGTTCGGCACAGTGATCTTCCTTTATGGCGGCCGGCCGTTCCTCAAGGGCGGCCTCAGCGAACTGAGGGCGCGCCAACCGGGGATGATGCTGCTGATTGCCATGGCCATCAGCGTCGCCTTCATCGCCTCCTGGGTGACCAGCCTCGGCATCGGCGGTTTCGATCTCGACTTCTGGTGGGAGCTGGCGCTGCTGGTGCCCATCATGCTGCTGGGCCACTGGATCGAGATGCGCGCCCTCGGCTCGGCCCAGGGTGCCCTGGACGCGCTGGCGGCGCTGCTGCCGGACGAGGCGGAACGGGTCACTGCCGCCGGCACGGAGATTGTCAGCCTCGCCGAGCTCCGCGCCGGAGACACCATCCTGGTCCGCACCGGCGGCCGGATGCCGGCCGACGGCACCGTCAGCGGCGGCCAGGCCGAATTCGACGAATCAATGATCACGGGCGAATCGAAAACCGTCCTGCGGGCCCCGGGCGATCCCGTGGTGGCCGGCACCATCGCGACGGACAACTCCGTGCGGGTCCGCGTGTCAGCCATCGGCGAGGACACGGCCCTCGCAGGGATCCGGCGCCTTGTGGCCGAGGCGCAGGCGTCCTCCTCCCGCGCCCAGGCCCTCGCCGACCGGGCTGCGGCGTTCCTGTTCTACTTCGCCGCCGGCACCGGCGTCCTGACCTTCATCTTCTGGACCCTGATGGGCAGCGTGGGCGACGCCGTCACGCGCACCGTGACGGTCCTCGTCATCGCCTGCCCCCATGCTCTCGGCCTTGCCATCCCGCTCGTCATCGCCATCTCCACCGAGCGGGCCGCCCGGGCGGGCGTGCTGATCAAGAACCGGATGGCGCTGGAGCGCATGCGGACAGTCGACGTCGTGCTGTTCGACAAGACCGGAACCCTGACCAAGGGCGAGCCGGAGCTCAAGGAGGTCGCCGCCGCAGATACAGCAGCCGGCCAAGACGCCGCGGAGAATGCAGTGCTGGGGCTCGCAGCCGCCGCGGAGGCGGACAGCGAACATCCCCTGGCCCGCTCGATCGTTGCCGCCGCCCGGGAACGGGGGCTGAAGATTCCGCCGGCGGACGGGTTCACCTCGCTGACAGGACGCGGAGTCCGCGCCACGATCGATGGCCGCACGGTCCAGGTGGGCGGCCCTGCCATGCTCCGGGAGCTGGGTCTGCAGGAACCGCAAGCTTTGGCCGCCACCACCGGCGCCTGGCTGGCGCGTGGCGCCGCGGTGCTCCACGTCGTGGACAGCGGCACTGTCCTGGGTGCTGTCAGCCTCGAGGATGCCGTGCGGCCCGAGTCCCGCCAGGCTGTCCGGGCCCTCCAGGCACGCGGCATCAAGGTGGCCATGGTCACCGGCGACGCCCAGCAAGTAGCGCACGCCGTCGCTGCCGGGCTCGGCATCGATGAAGTGTTCGCCGAGGTCCTCCCGGCTGACAAGGATAAGAAGGTGGCGGAGCTGCAGGGCCGCGGACTGAAAGTGGCCATGGTGGGCGATGGCGTCAACGACTCCCCCGCGCTGGCACGGGCGGAGGTGGGGATCGCGATTGGCGGCGGCACCGACGTGGCAGTGGAATCCGCCGGTGTGGTCCTGGCCGGCAACGATCCACGGGCTGTGCTGTCGATGCTCGATCTTTCCAAGGCAAGCTACCGGAAGATGTGGCAAAACCTCGTGTGGGCCACCGGATACAACATCATCTCGGTGCCGCTGGCGGCCGGGGTCCTCGCGTTCGCGGGGATCGTCCTCTCCCCCGCCGCGGGCGCCGTGATGATGTCGGCGTCGACCATTGTGGTTGCCCTGAACGCGCAGATGCTGCGCCGGCTCAGGCTCAACCCGGCCGATCTCGGCTGACCGTAAGGACTTCCCATGCCGGAAACCAACCGCCGCGAATCATCATTCGGCGCATCCTACGCCCGCGTGGGTCCGCGGATGGATGCCCGCGGGGCAACGGAGCACCGCCGGCGGCTCGTGGAAACGGCACACGGCATCGTCATCGAAATCGGGGCGGGCTACGGGGCCACCTTCCCGTTCTACCCCGCCGCGGTTTCCGGCGTGCTGGCCCTCGAACCGGACCCCACGCTCCGGGGACTGGCCCTCGCCGCCGCCAGCACGGCACCGGTGCCTGTCAGCGTGAAAGACGGCGTGGCGGAAGCCTTGCCGGCGGCAGACGCCTCGGTCGACGTCGTCGTCTCCAGTTTGGTGCTGTGCAGCGTGGCGGACCAGTCCGTCGCCCTGGCGGAGGTGGTCCGGGTCCTGCGGCCCGGCGGGCTGCTGCTGTTCTACGAACACGTCCGCTCCGCCCACCGCGTGCTGGCGGCCGCCGAAGACCTGGTCACCCCGCTGTGGAGCCGGGTGGCAGGCGGCTGCCACCCGAACCGTGACACTGTAGCCATGATCGCGGCGGCCGGCCTCACCGTGCAGGGCCTCGAGCGCTTCGGTTTCTCGGTTCTCCCCGGCAACCCGCGGCTGGCCCACGTCCTCGGCGTGGCGAGCAAGTCCTGAGCCCGGTCCCGTGTGGCGTTCCCGCCCGGTTGCTTCCGCGCCGGGGCCTGGGCTGCCGGGAATTCCGGGGCTTCCCGTTCCGGCCGGGCCGAGCCAGCGCAGGCAACTGGGAGGAAGCGACGGTCCGGAACCAGCACGGGTCGCCACTCGCCCCGCCATACGCAGAAGGGGCGCCCGCCGCAATGGCAGGCGCCCCTCCTTCAATGATTCGAACCGGGCGATGGGCCCCCGGTGCTAGGCCTTCTTGGGAGGCAGGGCCAGCTTGAAGACCTTGGCCCAGGTGGAGCCGACCTGCTTCAGCAACGGCCCGGTTGTGTACGGCAGCCCGTACCGCTCGCAGATCTCCCTCACCTTAGGAGCCACTTCGGCGTAGCGGTTCGATGGAAGGTCCGGGAACAGGTGATGCTCGATCTGGTGCGAGAGGTTACCGCTCATCAGGTGCATGAACTTGGACCCGGAGATGTTGGCGGATCCGATCATCTGCCGGACATACCAGTCGCCGCGGGTTTCGCCTTCGACCATCTCTTCGGTGAAGGTGTCGGTGCCGTCGGGGAAGTGCCCGCAGAAAATAATGGCGTGCGCCCAGACGTTCCGGACCGCGTTGGCGGTCAAGGTGCCGTACAGTGCCTGCTTGCCCGAGCCGGTCAGCATGGCGACGGCCGGTGTGGCGGCGTAGTCCTTGGTGAACTGCTTGAGGGCCTTGAGCCCCAGCGCCTTGAGGTCCCGGGTCATGGCCTCCTTGCTCTTCTTGCCCTCCTTGTAGTCAGGCAACTCGAGATCGTAGAGTGCGATGCCCCATTCGAAGACTGGCGCCAGGATCGCGTTATACAGCGGATTGCCCAGATTGAAGGGCTTCCATTCCTGGGACGGATCCATCCGCAGCAGGTTGTACCCGATGTCATTGTCCTTGCCCACGACGTTCGTCCACCGGTGGTGCAGGTCGTTGTGGGTGTGCTGCCAGGATCGCGTCGGGGTGACGAAGTCCCAGTCCCAGGTGGTGGAGTGGATGTCCGGGTCGCGCATCCAGTCCCACTGGCCGTGCAGGATGTTGTGGCCAAGTTCCATGTTTTCCAGGATCTTGGCGAAGCTAAGCATCGCGGTGCCGGCGACCCAGGCTGCTTTGTGCTTGCTCACCAGCAGGGTGGCGCGGCCGGTGATCTCAAGCCCGCGCTGGACCTTGATCACCCGGCGGATGTACGCCGCGTCGCTGGCGCCGCGCTTGGCGAGGACCTCGTCCCTGATGGCGTCGAGTTCGCGGCCGAGCTCGGCGACCTGCTCGTCAGAGAGGTGCGCCGCCGCGTCCGGACGGACCAGCGGGCTGCCGGACTCCGCGAGGGCACCGGGCCGCGGCTTTACGGCTGCGGAGGCCTTGCCTTGGGAAGCGTCGTCCTTGGGAGCTTCTTCGGAAACGTCGGGTTTGTCGGAAACAATCGTCATGCGGTGGTACTCCTCAGAGGTCGAGGTTAACGGGTCCGGCGGCTGCCGAAACACACGTCTGGATTAGTTGGCCGGGCTCGCCATGGACTTCGTCCGTGCGCAGGTCACGAACCTGGCCGGCCCGGAGTGGGATAAGGCAACTGTGGCAGATGCCCATGCGGCAGCCGCTGGGCATCAGGACGCCGGCGTCCTCGCCGACGTCGAGGAGCGGCGTATCGCCGTCGGCTTCGACTTCCCGGTCCGACGCCTCGAACGTGACCAGGCCGCCGTCGTGCCCTTCCCCGCCGGCGAGCTTCGTGCTGAAGCGTTCGATCGTCAATGAGCCTTCCACGGCCGACGGGGCTTCCGTGGCCTGGGCGGCTTCGGCTTCCCACAGGGTCTCGGCATCGTCGAGGAAGCCTTCCGGGCCGCAGGCGTACGCGGCGCGTTGCCGCCAATCCGGGCACAGCCGGTCCAGGTCGGCGGCGGAGGTGAAGTCCAGCCGGCCGTGCTCCCCGGTGAACCAGTGCGTGACCCGGAAGTTCGGGAACTGGTCGGCGAGCTCCGCGAGCTCTTCCCGGAAGATGGTATCCGCGGCGGTGCGGGCGGTGTGGATCAGGACGACGTCGGAGTCGGGACGGTGCGGCACCAGGGTGCGGATCATCGACATCACGGGCGTGATTCCGCTGCCTGCCGTGAGCATGAGCAGCGGGCGGGGGTGTTCGGGCAGGACGAAGTCGCCTTGCGGAGGCGCCAGGAACAGGACGTCGCCAGGTTTCGTGCCGCGCACGAGGGCGCCGGAGACAGCGCCCATGTCCGTGACAGTAATTGCCGGGTCCTGCCCGGCGGGGGCGCTGAGCGAATAGGACCGCCAGTGGCGGACGCCGTCGAGCTCGACGCCGATACGGGCCCATTGGCCAGCAAGGTGCGCTTGCCAGCCGCGGCCGGGACGGAAGAAAATAGTGGCGGAATCGGCCGTTTCTGGAACCACCCTCGTTACCACGCCGCGCAGTTGGCGGGCGGAGAAAACAGGATTGAACAGCGACAGAATGTCTTCTGGAGCTAGGGGGGTGGTCAGTAGAGATGCGGCGCGCGCCAGCTTACGGAGCCGGATCATCTACCAAGCTTATGTCAGTTTGCGTAATACATCTTCACTCAAGGCATACGATCGACACAAGAAAACTATCCCGCCGCAACAACTCATCGGATGGACCATGACCGCAGCCCCTGTCCCGGAGCCCGCCGGCCCCGCCCCCGCCCACGAACCTCCGTGGCTGGCACTGCCGCGGGAGGTCAGCGACATGCTGCGTCCGAGGATGCCCGGGATCGTCGAGGCCATCATCGCAGCCGTTCCGCAACTCGTTCCCGCGTACGCCAGGCCGATTGAGGGGCGCTTCGGCCGGGGCCTGAGGCGGGGCGTGGCAGCGGCACTTGACCGGTTCCTGCAGCTGCCCGGGACCCGGTTGCCGGCGTTGTCCGAGGAAAGCCGGGAGCTGGTAGCCGGGCTGGGCAGCGGCGAGTTCCGGCAGGGGCGGAGCATGGACGCGCTCCTGAGCGCCTACCGGATGGGCGCCCGCGTGACATTCCGGGAGATGTCCAAGGTTTCCGTGGAACACCATCTGGGCCAGGGCGTCGTGGTGGATCTGGGCGAATCTATCCTGGCTTACATCGATGAGCTGTCGGCGGTCAGTGCCGAGGCCTACGCCTTTGAACAGTCCGAACGCGCAGGAGCGGTGGACCGGCGCCGTACCGAACTGCTCGACCTGCTCCTGCTGGGCCAGGCAGATGAGGCGGCGCTGCGCCAGACGGCGGCGATGGCGGACTGGTCCCTGCCGCAGCGCATGGCTGTGGTGACGCTTCCCTTGGACCGTGCGGCCGGGCTGCGGCTGCGCCTCGGTCCGGGAACTCTCGTGATTGAGCGCGAGACCGACGTCGTTGCGCTGGTGCCGGCGCGGAATTCGCGGTCCGCCCGGGAGGACCTGGACCGTGCCCTGAAGGGACGCGGCGCCGCCGTGGGGCCCGCCGGCGGCTGGGAGCGGGTTCCGGATTCCCTGCGGCTGGCGGTGCTGGCGGCCGCGGCGCTGCCTCCGCGCGAAGGCCCGGACGATCCCCCGATCTGGGCGGACGAGCATCTGGCGCAGGTGATTCTTGGAGCGGAACCCTCGGCAATCACCGAACTCGCCACCCGGCGGCTCGCGCCGCTGGAAGGGCTCCGGCCCGCGCAGCGCGAGCGGCTGGCCGAGACCCTGCTCTCCTGGCTGCGCCACTGGGGCCAGCGGGCACCCGTGGCCGCCGAGCTCGGGATCCATCCGCAGACCGTGGGCTACCGGGCGGCGCAGCTGCGCGAGCTATTCGGCGACGCCCTCGAGGATCCAACGGCGCGCTTCGAACTCGAACTGGCCCTGCACGCCGGGCGGCGGTAAGCGGACCGGCGATCAGCGGACGAGCACCCGCCGGCTGTGGAGCCGCAGCTCCAGGTCGTGCATAACGAGCGCCGCCAGGTCCTCCAGCGCAGCAGTGTCCTCATCGTTGAACTCGCGGGGCTCACGGTCCAGGATGCACAAGGTGCCCAGGTTGTAGCCGTCGGGAGTGCGCAGCGGCACCCCGGCGTAGAACTGCAGGCCGAACTCGCCGGCCACGAGCGGGTTGGACAGCGTCCGCGGGTCATGGACGGCGTCCCGGACAATCCAGGCCTCGCCCTGCAGGACGGCGGAGGCGCACAAACCGGGGTCACGGCCGATCTCTGTGACGTCCGTGCCGTAGTGGGACTTGAACCAGATGCGGTCATGGTCCACCACGCTGACAATCGCCACGGGCACAGAGAACATGCGTGCGGCCAGCGCCGCGATCCGGTCGAAGGCGCCATCCGCGGGAGTGTCCAGGATCTGGTACCGCTCGACCGCCTGCATGCGCCCGGCTTCGTCGGTCAACAGCGCAGCCTGGTCACGGCGGTGGCGTCCCGTGCCATTGATGACTTCCTGTCGCAGGGCCAGGGACACTTCCCGGGCCGGCGGGCGGGCCGCCGGATCCCGGTCCAGCATGGAGGTCAGCAGGGCCACCCACAGGGGGGCGAGCTCTTCGGGGATGTGCGGGTCCTGAAGCAGCCGGGCCAGGGCGGACTGGACCGGCGCGCCGGGGTACGCCATCTTCCCGGTCAGGCCTTCCAGCAGGACCAGCCCCAGCGAATAGACGTCGCTGGCGGGGCCGGCCGGTTCGCCCGCGGCCTGTTCGGGGCTGAGGTAGGCCGGGGTGCCGGAGCTGTCGTCAGGGTCGCCGCAGTGGCCCTCGCGGATTGTGATGGCGACGCCGAAGTCGCTGAGTTTGGCGCGCGGACGCCGGTCCTCGACGCTGTAGTCCACAAGCAGGATGTTGGCCGGCTTGACGTCGCGGTGGATGATGCCGTGGTGGTGGATATGCGCGAGTCCGTCGGCGAGATCGTGTCCGATCACCGCCATGTGGGCGGCCGAAAGCGGGCCCTCGGCCGAGCGGCGGCGGAGGTCGGGGCCGCGGACGAGCTCCATCACCAGGTAGCTGAGCCGGCGGGCCGGGTCGCTCAGGTCTGTCCCGGCGTCGAACAGTGTGACGAGGGCGTGGTGGGCCATCCCTGCCAGAATCCGCACTTCTTCGCTTTGCCTGCGGGTCCGCTCTTCGTCCACAGTCCCGTCGCGGAAAAGTTTGACTGCCACTTCGCGTCCCAGGACCTCGTCCGTGGCACGGTACACACTCGATTGGCTGCCCCGGCCAATGAGTTCTTCGATCCGGTAGCGCCCGCTGAGCAGGAACCCGGGGTTCAAGGTTGTCAAAAGTTTACGTGGTCCCTCTAATGGGGCCGCCGCGAGGATGCGGGGCGGATCAGTCCAAAGCCGGAAAACTGATCCCGGCACCCGCATCATAAGCAAGCTTACTTATGATAACGCGGAATCCGGATTTCGGAAGACGTCGAGGGATCTTTCGGTCCGGCGCCCTGCCGCTATTTTGCCGGGTTGTGGGTACCGATCGGCACCAGGGTGAGATCGGGGTGGTTCTTTTCGATCCGGCGCAGGGCCCAGACGTCGTTGAACAGGGCCAGATACTCCCCGTCGGAGCGCAGCAGGACTTCGGCGCCGGGGACGTTGGCCAGCGCCGGCATGGCGTCGGCGGTCGAGATCCGGGCCATGGAATACGGGAGTCGCTCCAGCCGCATCGGGGCGCTGAAGTCGTGCGCCATGCGGTCTTCGACCACTTCGAACTGCATGGGGCCGACGGCGGCAAGGACGGGCGCCTGGTCACCGCGGATGTCGGAGCGGAGCACCTGGATGACACCCTCGTGCTCGAGTTGTTCGATGCCGCGGCGGAACTGCTTGAACCGGCTCGGGTCCTTCGAGCGCGCCACCTGGAAGTGTTCCGGGGCGAACAGCGGGATCGCGGGGAACTCCACGGGCTGCTCCAGGAACAGGCTGTCCCCCACCCGCAGGGAGGAGGCGTTCACGAGGCCAACCACGTCGCCCGGGAAGGCCTCGTCGATCACCTCGCGTTCGCGGCCGAAGACCTGCTGGGCGTACTTGGTGGCAAAGGATTTCCCTGTCCGGGTCTGGGTGACCACCATGCCGCGCTCGAACATGCCGGAGCAGACCCGGATGAAGGCAACGTGGTCGCGGTGGGCCTTGTTCATGCCGGCCTGGACCTTGAAGACGAAGCCGGCGAAGGGGGCGTCGACCGGGCGGGGATCACCCTCGACGTCGGGCCGCGGAGCTGCGGGCGGGGCAAAGTCGACGAGGGCGTCGAGGATTTCCTTCACGCCGAAGTTCAGCGCGGCCGAGCTGAAGAGGATCGGCGTCGCCTTGCCGGCGTGGAAGGCCTCGACGTCGAATGCCAGGTTGGATTCAATGACCAGCCCGGCCTCGTCGACGGCATTGGACCAGTCCTCGCCCTGGCTGGCAGCGGCCTCGTCCGGGGTGAAGTACTCGGTCAGGGCGATGTTGGCGCCGGAGTTGTTGCGCTTGAACTGCGCGAAGCGGTCATTGCGCAGGTCCCAGACGCCGCGGAAGTCGCCGGAGATGCCCACGGCCCAGGTCAGCGGCATGGGCTGCAGGCCGGTGCGCTCGGTGATCTCGTCCATGAGGGCCAAGGCATCCAGGCCCGGCCGGTCCCATTTGTTGATGACCGTGATGATGGGCAGGTTGCGCTGCTTGCAGACCTCGAAGAGCTTCATGGTCTGGGTTTCCAGGCCCTTCGCGGCGTCGACCAGCATAACGGCGCAGTCCACGGCTGCCAGGACGCGGTAGGTGTCCTCGGAGAAGTCCGCGTGGCCTGGGGTGTCCAGGAGGTTGATGACGGTGTCCCGGTAGCCGAACTGCAGCGCGGCGGAGCTGATGGAGATGCCGCGGTCTTTTTCCATCTGCATCCAGTCCGAGACGGTTTCCTTGCGGTTGGCCTTGCCGCTGGAGGCGCCGGCAGTGCCGATCACCTTTGCGTGCAGCGCGAGGGCCTCCGTCAGGGTGGATTTGCCGGCATCGGGGTGCGAAATGACCGCGAAAGTCCGGCGCCGGGCCGCCTGCTTGTGAATCTCCTGGACTCGGGCGGGGCTGAGGACTTCTTGAGACACGATGCTACTTTCGCTGCGGCTGTGGACGGGTCACGGCGCGGAGAGCCCGCGGTACACCCAAGGATCCAAGTTTATCGCAGGCCGCGCACCGCGCACGAAGCGGCGGCCATTCAGCGCCAAAATGCCTTCGCGGGCGGGACCCGGGACAGCCGTTCCGGAGGCCCCCGGCGGAACGTCGCAATGGACCACTTTAAGGCTTGCCTGTGCGGAAGTGGCTGTGCTTTGCCCCTATCATGGGGGGAGCGGGGAACTGAGTACTTTTGATCCTGCCGGGGGACCCTGGAAACCGGCGCACTTGCAGGCTCTCGCCTGCACCTTTGAAGGGAAATCTATGGCTCGGAGCCCCGAAGATGCGCTGAAGGCCACCCTTGCCAGGGTGGCACCGGGCACCGCCCTCCGCGACGGCCTGGAACGCATCCTCCGCGGACGGACCGGCGCGCTGATCGTGCTGGGCATCGACAGGACCATCGAGTCCATCTGTTCGGGCGGCTTCGAAATCGGCATCGATTTCTCCCCCACCCGGCTAAGGGAACTGGCGAAGATGGACGGTGCCATCGTCTGCGATAAGGATGCCAGCAACATCCTGCGCGCCGCGGTCCAGCTCGTCCCGGACTCGAGCATCGAAACGCAGGAATCAGGAACCCGGCACCGGACCGCGGAGCGCGTTGCCATCCAGACGGGTGTCCCGGTCATTTCGGTCAGCCAGTCAATGCAGATCATCGCGCTGTACGTGCACGGGCTGCGGCACGTCCTGGAGGGCTCGGAGAAGGTCCTGGCCCGCGCCAACCAGGCCCTGGCAACCCTGGAACGCTACCGCTCGCGCCTGGACCAGGTGACCAGTTCGCTCTCCGCCCTGGAAATCGAGGCCATGGTGACGGTCCGCGACGTCGCGGTCACGCTTCAGCGCCAGGAAATGGTGCGCAGGATCTCCGAGGAAATCTCCCAGTACGTCCTGGAGCTGGGCGAGGACGGCCGCCTGCTCTCACTGCAGCTGGACGAGCTCACCGTGGGCCGCGGCCCGGGCAGCGACGTCATCATCCGCGACTACTCCGGCCCGGCCGCCACCGCGGAGGACATCGACAAAGCGGTCAAGGCCCTCGTCAGCCTGGGCCCAACCGAGCTGATCGATCTGGGCAAGATCGCCGGAATCGTCGGCTTCGCCGGCGGCGAGGCCAACCTCGACGCCGTCGTGCAGCCGCGCGGCTACCGTCTGCTCTCCGGCCTCAAGGCCGTGCCTAAGGCCGTCGCGGACCGGCTCGTCGACCACTTTGGCGGCCTGCAGTTCCTGATGGCGGCAACGATCGATGACCTCATGACCGTGGACGGGATCGGTGACCAGCGCGCCAGGACCGTCAGGGAGGGCCTGAGCCGCATGGCCGAGGCCAGCCTGCTGGACCGGTTCCTCTAACCCGCTCCACCCCCGTCGATGGCTCCCCACCGGCCCCCGAGCCTCGCAGGCTCGGCCAGGGAACCCCGTCGATTGCTCCGTAGCCGCCCTTTTGGGCGCTCTAAAAGGCATCTACGGAGCAATCGGCGGAGTTAGCGCGTCGACGGGTGAACTGGGTTAGTTGAGTTGGAACACGGCCTTGGGGCTGGTTTTGCTCGCCAGCCGGGCGGTGAAGACGTAATAGGCGCCGCCGGCTCCGGGCTTGGCGTCGACGGGTTCGCAGCCCTGCACTGTGCGGTTGCGCTGCCACGGGAAGTTCGCGGTCTCGCTCTTGCCCGGAGCAATGGTCTTCATCAGGTCCGTGCTCTCCGCCTGGCAGTCCTTAGAGGAGAAGATCCGGTCCGAGCCGCTCGTGATCATGTACTCCATCTGCGATGTCCCGATGTTGACCTGGCAGGGCACTTTGTTGTTGTTGGTCACCGTCAGGCTTAGCAGCGGCTTCTCACCGGCGGCATAGGCCTGTTTGTCGGTGGCAGCCGTGACGACCACCAGATTCTGCTCGCAGCCATCGCCCGATGTTGCCGTAGGTGAGGCCGAAGGCTCCCCGGACGCCGCGGGGCTCCCCGACGTCGAGGCAGTCGGCTGGCTCGCCGGCGCTGCGGCCCCGGAAGCCTGACCGCCATTCATGGCGCTCGAGAGGGCGACAAAACCGCCGAAAGCCACGGCGAGAACGACCAGCAGGACCACGCCGGCAATCAGCCGGCGGCGGCGGTAAACGGCGCGGAGCTGGGGCCCTCCGGATTTCCGCCCGGATCGTCCTGGGGGCGCACCTTTCGGCCGCGAACCACCCGTTCCTGAATTGCCTTGCCTGACCATCCTTCTAGCCTAGAGAACCGCGCGGGCTATGGCGCCCGACCACGCCGCGGGACCAGCCGCCGTCCCGATCCGTTACCCCGATCTATTACGCTGAATGGATCGAAACTCTAACCCCAACGCCCCCCGTATCCGCCGCGGCACAGCGCGAGCCCCTGCCCGCCGGGCCGCGCGCCCCCGCCGCGGATCTCCCCGCGCTCCATGCAGCCCTGGACGGCTGGTTCGCACTTAATGCGAGGGAACTGCCGTGGCGGGCCGCGGAGTGCACACCCTGGGGCGTGCTGGTCAGCGAGGTCATGCTCCAGCAGACGCCGGTGGTCCGGGTCCTGCCGGTCTGGGAGGAGTGGCTGCGCCGCTGGCCGGAACCGTCCGCCTTGGCCAGCGAACCCGCAGGGGAAGCCGTCCGGTCCTGGGGCCGGCTGGGGTATCCCCGGCGCGCCCTGCGCCTGCATGCTGCCGCCGTCGCCATCAGGGACACCCACGGCGGGGCCGTCCCCGGAGCCTACACCGAGCTCCTGGATCTCCCGGGCGTGGGCAGCTACACGGCCGCAGCCGTCGCGGCGTTCGCCTATGGACGGCGCGAAACCGTGGTGGACACCAACATCCGCCGGGTCCACGCGCGGTTGGTTTCCGGTTCTGCCCTGCCGGCGCAGGCCCTGACCGCTGCAGAAATGCAGCTGGCGACGTCCCTACTCCCCGACGACGACGGCGCCTCAGTGCGCTGGAACGCCTCCGTCATGGAACTCGGCGCGCTGGTCTGCACGGCGCGGTCCCCCAAGTGCAGCCAGTGCCCTGTCCGGGAGTCCTGCGCCTGGCTGGCGGCCGGCGAGCCGGCGCCGACGTACACGCCCAAGGGACAGGCCTGGCACGGCACGGACCGGCAGGTGCGCGGCGCCGTGATGGCCGTCCTGCGGGCGGCCGAGGACCCTGTGGCGCGGGTGCTGTTTCATGAGGCTGCCGCGGACTTGGGCTTCGAACCGCAGGGAATCGGGATCCCGCTCGCGGCCCTGCACCGGCTTAACGCGGCTCCCGAGCAGCTGGAACGGGCGCTGGCCGGCCTGCTGGCCGATGGCCTCGCGGAACTGCACGGGGGCGGCTTCCGGCTCCCGGGCTGAGGATCTACGCTGGAGCATGCGCAAGCTGGCGGCCGCGGCCGCTCTGGCCCTCACCGCCGTCCTGGTAGCCTCCTGCCGGCCCGAGGCCGCCTGCCCGGCGATCGGCCAGGCGCCCGTCGTGTCGTTCACCGTGGACCGCGAGTATGCCCCGTCAGTGCGGGCCATCCACCTTCGGGCCTGCCAGGACGGGCGCTGCAAGGAAGCGGAGCTGGAACTGGTGCCCGGGACCACGGCCGTGGACCAAGGCTGCGAACCGGTTCGCTACGGCGGCGA
Organism: Actinomycetota bacterium; assembly: GCA_046727115.1. GTDB lineage: Bacteria > Actinomycetota > Actinomycetes > Actinomycetales > Micrococcaceae > Arthrobacter. Next base: position 22,848 of record JBKPBZ010000186.1, read on the forward strand.
CGGCGTCTGCTCGGCCACTTCTTCACCCGACGGCACCCTGACCGGCATGCTGATGATGGAGACGCTGACGGCCAGCCGCATCGAGGTGACGGCCACGGGTATCGATAGCGCCGGGAACCCGCTTCCGGCACGGACGGCGGCCTTCACGCCCCGGGCGGCGCAGCCGTTTGGAGAGCAGTGCGGGACTTTCATCACGGCTGGCGTGGTGCTGGACGCGGCAGGCCTCCGGCAGGCACCTTAGCCCCCGCCGCACGGCCGGCCAGACCCGCCGGCCAGACCCGCCAGACTGCCCCGCATGCCAGTCCCGCCCCGAAAAATCCTGGCCCCGTCTACGGTTCGCCGAACCCCGAGCCGACGAGGCGCTCCAGGTAGCTGACCGCCTTGGTCGCGTCCGGGCCGCTGGCCTCTACGTGCAGGACGGTTCCTTTGCCGGCGGCCAGCATCATGAGCTCCGTCATGGAGGCGCCATCGGCGCCGTTGACCGTCACGTCGGCGTCCATGGCCGACAGGCCGCCAGCTATCTTCGCTGCCGGCCGGGCGTGCATGCCGGCCTGGTTGACGAGCTCGAAGTCCCCCGTGGCGTCCGGCGGCTGCTGGTGCACATGCTCGGCCTCCGTGGCGTGGGCCGGGGGCCGGTAGACGGCCTCTGCCGCGTCCTTCACCGCCGCCGCTTCGGCTCCGGCCTGGGCAGCCACCGCGGCCGCCACCAGCCCTTCCACCAGCGGCGCGTCCGCGAGCAGCACCGATTCCGGATCCGTTGCGAACTCCGCTGCGGACTCGGCCGTCATCACCGCGGATCCAAGGTCGGCGAGCACCACCACCCCGTCGCCGGCGGCCTGCTCCAGCGCTGCCATGACCTTCTCCAGGCTCGTGCCGATGCGGCCGTCGTCGGTGCCACCGGCGGGGAGGATCAGGACGTCGGGGGCCATCTGGGCGGCGAGCTCGGCGGCCCCGTCCGCGATCTTTGCGCTGTGCGAGACCACCACCAGCCGGACCGTCATTCGGTCGCTCCGGCCGCGGCGCGCAGGATCAGTGCGCTGGAGACCGCCCCCGGGTCGCGGTGGCCGATGCTGCGCTCCCCCAGGTAGCTGGCGCGGCCCTTGCGGGCGAGCATCGGATCCGTGGACACTGCGCCGGCCTCGGCAGCCTCCGCCGCGGCGAGCAGGACCTTCCGGACGTCGCCGTCGCCAGCCGAGGCAGCGGCTGCGGCCGCCTCGATCGCGGGCGTCCAGGCGTCCACCATCGTCTTGTCCCCGGGCTCGGCCTTTCCGCGGACGACGATCCCGTCCCGGGCGGCCTGCAGGGCGGCCGCCAAGGTGGCGGCGTCGACGTCGGAGGTGTCGCCGAGTGCCGTGGCGGCCCGCAGGAACGCGGTGCCGTACAGCGGGCCGGCCGCGCCGCCGACTTTGGACATCAGCGTCATGGCCGTCAGTTTCAGGGCCGCGCCCGGGGTTTCCGGCGGCGCCTCGGCAAGCTTGTCCATCACGGCCTTGAAGCCGCGGTCCATGTTCTCGCCGTGGTCCGAGTCCCCGATGGGCCGGTCCAGCTCGATCAGCTCCACCCGGTGCTCCGCCATGGCCTGCGCTGAAAGGGTCAGCCAGCGCACGGCCCAGCCGACGTCCAGCCCCACGGTCAGACGCCCCACCGGAGGGCCGGCGTGTGCACGGGAGCGTCCCAGAGCGTCGCCATTTCATCATCGAGGCGCAGGACAGTGATGGAGCAGCCCTGCATCTCCAAGGAGGTGATGTAGTTGCCCACCAGGGAACGTGCCACGGTGACGCCCTGCTCGGCCAGTTTCTGCGCGGCCCGGCGGTACACGATGTACAGCTCGCTGGCCGGGGTGCCGCCCATGCCGTTGACGAACAGAAGCACCTGGTCCCCGGAGCTAAGGCCGAGGTCGCTGGCCACCGGGTCCAGGAGGCGGTCGGTGATGCCGTCGGCGTTTTCCATGGGAATTTTCTGCCGGCCCGGCTCGCCGTGGATGCCGATACCGATCTCGATCTCGTTTTCCTCGAGCTCAAAACTCGGGACCCCCGCGTGCGGAACGGTGCAGGCGGACAATGCCACGCCCATGCTGCGCACGTTCTGGTTGACCCGGTCACCGATCGCGGCGACCGCGTCCAGGCTGTCGCCGCGTTCGGCGGCCGCACCGGCGATCTTCTCGACCAGGACCGTGCCGCCGACGCCCCTGCGGCCGGCCGTGTACAGCGAATCCTGCACGGCGACGTCGTCGTTGACCAGGACGGTGCGGACCTCAACACCTTCGGCCTGCGCGAGTTCGGCGGCGGTTTCGAAGTTCAGGACGTCGCCGGTGTAGTTCTTCACGATGTGCACGACGCCGGCGCCGGAGTTCACGGCCAGCGTTGCCGGCAGGATCTGGTCCGGGGTGGGCGAGGTGAACACTGCGCCCGGAACGGCGGCGTCGAGCATGCCCAGGCCCACGTAGCCGCCGTGCAGCGGCTCGTGTCCGCTGCCGCCGCCGGAGACGAGTCCGACTTTCCCCGCCACTGGGGCGTCCTTGCGCACGATGTATTTTGGGTCCGGAAAAACGGTCACAAGGTCAGCGTGTGCAAGCCCGAACCCTTCCACTGACTCGTCGACCACGGCTTTGGGATCATTGATGAGTTTCTTCATGGCGGTGCTCCCTGGATGGTGTCCTGGCTGCTTGCTTAGACCCTACTACCGGGGCACGGCCGGCGGTAGGCTCCCGGTTCCCTCGGCCCGGGGCTCCCTGGCGGGGCAGAGAAGCCCGGGTCGGCGGGTTGTTGGCGCGTACCCTGGTCCTGCGGATGCTTCAGGCTTGCTTGTCGGCCCACGCCGGGAAGTGCGGCCAGGCGTCGACGCCCAGCCAGCAGAACGGCGGCGCGGCCAGCCGGCCTATTCGGGCGCGGGGCGCGGCCGGCGGCCCGGCCGCTGCGAGTTTCGGGCCGGCGGATTGTCCCGTCACGGGAACACCCGTTCCGGGCGACGAGCGGTTAGTGGATTCTGCCGGTGGCGCTTCCAGCGGCTGGACCGGCGGCACTGCCGGAGCGCTGGAGATTGTCGTTTGGAAAGTGGAGAAATCGGGAAAAATCAAGGCTCTATGCAATTTTCTGCCTCCGAAAGTATGGCGGCCCACCCCCTGGACCGGGATCAGTTTATCCACCAAATTTATTGAATGGAAGCCCCCGGGGTGGCGTCGAGTTCCCATCGGATGTCGGTACGGGCCGGAACCCCGCCGGACGCTCCTGCCGGACGGTCCCTTCGACCGGGCACAACGGGCGGCGCTACAGCTCCTTGATCATCCTGGTGTTGCCCAGTGTGTTCGGCTTCACGCGCGCCAGGTCCAGGAACTCGGCCACGCCTTCGTCATGCGAGCGCAGGAGCTCGGAATAAACCACGGGGTCGACGGCGGTCTGGTCAGCCATGACTTCAAAGCCGTGCTTCTTGAAGAAGTCCACTTCGAACGTCAGGCAGAAGACGCGCGAGACTCCCAGCGCGCGGGCATCCTCCAGCAGCCGCTCCACCAGCGCGTGGCCCACACCCTTGCCGCGCCAGGCGTCCGAGGCCGCGAGGGTGCGCACCTCGGCCAGGTCCTCCCACATGACGTGCAGCGCTCCGCAGCCGATTACCTCGCCGTCGTCCGATTCGGCGATCCGGAATTCCTGCAGGCTCTCGTAGTAGGCCACGGTTTCTTTGGCCATGAGGATGCGCTGGTCGGCCAGCGGCGCCACGAGCGTCTTGATGGCGCCAACGTCGCCGGTGCGGGCAGGGCGGATGCGTATCGAGTCAGTCACAGCCCAATCCTACGGGGGCCCCGGGCCCGGCCTCCTTGCGGCCGGGCCCAGGGCTGCCCTGTCAGAGACCCAGTTCGTCGGGGACGGGGATGTCCTTGTCCAGCAGGTTCCTGGCCAGGAAGTGCTCCACCACGCCGTACCAGACCTTGGCGTGCTGCGGCTGCAGTACCCAGTGGTTCTCGTCCGGGAAATACAGGAAACGGTGGTCCGTTTCGCCGTCAGCGTCGGCCGCCAGCTGTGACTTGGCGAGCAGTTCGTACCAGAGCCGGAGCCCTTCGCCGATCGGCACGCGGTAGTCCTTGTCGCCATGGATGACCAGCATGGGAGTCCGGATGTTTTCCACGTGCAGATGCGGGGAGTTCTCCAGCGCCATCTCGGCCGTCATCTCCTTGAGCCAGTACTGGGCGGCGTCCGTGGTGGGACCGAACTGGTCCAGGGCCCAGAGGCTGGCGTGCGTGACGATTGCCTTGAAGCGGTCCGTGTGGCCGGCCACCCAGTTGGCCATATACCCGCCGAAGGAGCCGCCCATGGCGGCGCTGCGCGTCTCGTCGATGTCCGGGCGCTGCACGACGGCGTCAGTGATGGCCATCAGGTCAGTGAACGGAGCCTTGCCCCATTCCCCCCAGCCGCGCTGGATGTGCTCCTGGCCGTACCCGGTGGAGAGGGCAGGGTCCGGGAGCAGTACCGCGTAACCGCGGGCCACCAGCAGCCACGGGTTCCAGCGCCAGGTCCAGGCGTTCCAGGATCCCAGCGGGCCGCCGTGGATCCAGAGCAGCAGCGGGGCAGGGCTGGCGGGGGACGCGCCCTCGGGCAGGGCCAAGTAT
>JBKPBZ010000187.1:0-10923 GCA_046727115.1 Actinomycetota bacterium
GTCCGGACTGCCGTCGGGGCTGGTCCGGTTGCCCGGGCTGGCGGCCGGGGAGCGGCCGTCGGTGTCAGTGGGTGTAGACATGGGAGCTCCTGTAGTTGTCATGGTCGGCTGTGACGCTGGCGGCGGCGTCGGGTTCGGTGGCGGCTGTTGTGCCTGTGGCTGACTTGCCGGTGAGGCTGGCCTCCGGGCGGCCGGCGTACGGGTCGCCGTCGGCCCAAAGCGTGGTGGGCGCGGCGGCGCGGACGGCCGGAATGACCTCGAGGGCGAACCGCTCCAGGATGTCCAGCTGCTGGGCGAAGGGCAGCGTGGTGGGCAGCGAGATGGACTGCAGATCGTGGCCGTAGAGCGCGTGGTAGCTGAGGATCTTGTCGATCACCTGCTCCGGGCTGCCCACCAGGGCCGGACCTTCGGCGACGGCGTGGTCGATGTCCCGGTAGGGGGAGTTGTTGCCGGGAACGTTCCTGCCGGTCGTCAGGGCCTCGTAGACCGGGCCGAACTGCCGCTTGGCCTCCTGCGTGGTGTCCGCGATGAACACGCCCCCGGCTCCCGAACCGGAGCCCAAATACTGGTGCCGCGGATCGTGGCCGTGGCGTGCATATTCTGCGCGGTAGTGGTCGATGAGCACCTTGTAGTTTTCCCGCGGCTGGATCGCATTGGCAGTGAACAGCGGATCGCCCCACTGCGCAGCCAGGGCCGCGGAGGCCAGGCTGGTGGCGGAACCGTGCCAGACGCGCGGCGCGCCGGCGAAGGGCCGGGGCGTGGTGGTGGTGGGCTCTGTCAGCGCAGTGCGGAACGTCCCGGACCAGATGACATTTTCCTCGGTCCAGAGACGGCGGAGCAGGCCGTATTTCTCCGCGAGCAGCTCCCACTGATCCGCCAGGTCCAGGCCGAACAGCGGGTACTGCAGCACCTCATTGCCCTTGCCGATCACCAGTTCCAGCCGGCCGCGGCTCAGCTGGTCGATTGTGGCGTAGTCCTCCGCAACCCGCACCGGGTCCAGCACCGACAGCACCGTCACGCCGCTTTGCAACCGGATCCTGGTGGTCACGGCGGCGATGGCGGCGAGCACGGTGGTGGGGGAGGAGGAGATGAACTCGCCCGCGTGGCGTTCCCCGACCGAGAAACTGTCATAGCCGAGGTCCTCCGCCCGCCGCGCGGTCTCCACCACCTGGTTGAGCCGGTCCGCGGTGGAGACCATCGCCCCGGTGACGGGGTTTTTCAGGTGCGGGATGATGTCGAGGATCTGGAACTTCACTGTGTTTTCCCTTCCTGTGTCTGCCCCGCCTGGGGAGTCCCGAAGTTGGCCTCGGTGACCGTGGTGGACTCGGGAAGGGCTTCCTCGGAGAGTCCCCAGCGGTCCAGGACCTTGGCGTAGGAGCCGTCCTTGATCGCGGAGTTCAGTGCGTCCGTGATGGCCGGGGCCAGGCCGTTGCCCTTGAGCGTGGTGGCCGCGACCAGGGTCTCGGACGGCCAGCCGGCGTTGACCTTGCCCACCACCTTGAGGTCGTCCCGAGTGTTCTCCCGATACGTGACGGACGGGTAGGGCGCAAGGTTCAGGTCCGTGCGGCCGGAGGACAGGGCCAGGACGGTGTCGGCGTCGGAGGAGTAGTACTGCAGCTCCGCCGGCGCCTTGCCCTTGGCCTCGAGCTCCTTGTTCCAGGCGATCAGGATCTTCTCCTGGTTGGTGCCCGAGCCCACGGAGATCTTCAGGCCGGAGATGTCGTCGGAGCCCTTGATGGTGTAGCTGGAGCTCTTCTTGGCCTCGAAGCCCATGTACGCGGCGCGGTAGCTGGAGAAGTCGAAGAGCTTCACGCGGGCGGCGTTGATGCCCACGTTGGAAAACACTGCCTCGAAGTCGCCGGACTGGGTCTTCAGCGGCCAGTTCTCCCAGGAGGTCACCTGCACATCCAGTGCCAGGCCCAGCTTGTCCGCGACCAGCTGGGCCAGGTCCACCTCGACGCCGATCGGCGTCTTGTCGTCGGTGGCATGGAAGGACAGCGGAATCGCGCCCGCCGTCGTGGCCACAGTCAGCTTGCCGTCCTTGCCGATCAGCGCGGGGACCTTCGCGGCCAGGGCTGCATCCTTCCCAGCCCTGATGCGCTGCTGGTCCGGCGAGGTGTTGTAGACGACGCCGTTGCGCGCCGCCGTCGTCGCCGGCTGCCCGCCGGCGGCCGCGGAGGCGCCGGGATCAGCGCAGGCACTCAGTGCCAGCGTGCCGGACAGGGCGCCGATGAGGACGACGGCGGGAAGCGCCGCACGCTTCCGCCGGGGACTGGTACTGGGACGGGCGGTGCGGAGGGCGGAGCTGATTGCCATGGGTGTTCCTTAGATGTTGAAGGCGGGTTCGATGACCTTGGAGAAAAAGCTCCGGGTGCGTTCTTCTTGCGGGTTGGTGAAAATCTCCTGGGGCGTGCCTTGCTCGACGATCTGGCCCTGGTCCATGAAGACCACCGTGTCGGCGACGTCGCGGGCGAAGCCCATCTCATGGGTGACGATGATCAGCGTGGTGCCGGACTTGGCGAGCTCGCGGATGACGTCCAGGACCTCGTTGACCAGTTCCGGGTCCAGGGCAGAGGTGGGCTCGTCGAAGAGGAGGATCTTGGGATCCAGGGCAAGGGCCCGGGCGATCGCGACGCGCTGCTGCTGGCCGCCGGACAGCTGGCGCGGGTAGGCGCCCGCGCGGTCCCTCAAGCCCACCCGGTCCAGCAGTTCCAGGCCGCGTGCGCGGGCCTCGGCCTTGGAAGACCGGGGTTTTCCGGCCCGCGGCGCGACGACCGGTGCCTCGGTGACGTTTTCCAGCGCGGTCAGGTGCGGGAACAGGTTGAAGTTCTGGAACACCATGCCGATCTCGGTGCGCTGCTTGAGGATTTCCTTCTCGCGCAGCTCGTGGAGCCGGCGCCCCCGGACCTCGTAGCCGACCAGCGTGCCGTCGATCGCGATGAACCCGGCGTCGACCTTTTCCAGGTGGTTGATGGTGCGCAGGAGCGTGGATTTGCCGGACCCGGACGGGCCGACGATCACGGCGACGCCGCCCGGCTCGACCGTCAGTGTGATGCCTTTGAGGACCTCCGTGGCCCCGAAGGACTTGCGGACTTTGGTGATCTCGACGAGGCCGCGGGTGGGTTCGGCGTCCTTGGCGGCGGCCGCCGGCAGGGTGTGGGTGGCAACGGTGCTCATCGGGTGCCCCTTTCCTGGGTGGTTTCCCTTGTTGCGGGCGCATGCGTGGCGAGGAATCTGCGGACCTTCTGCAGCGGGGTCAGGGGCAGCGTGCGGACGGCGCCCTTGGAGTAGTGCCGCTCGATGTAGTACTGGAAGACGCTCAGCACCGAGGTGATCACGACGTACCAGAGGGTGGCCACGAGCAGCAGCGGCAGGACCTGCTGGGTCCGGTTGTAGATGACCTGGACGGTGTAGAACAGCTCGGAGTAGGCCAGGACGTAGACGATCGAGGTGCCCTTGACCAGGCCGATCACCTCGTTGAAGGCGGTGGGCAGGATGGCCCGCATGGCCTGGGGCAGGACGATCCTGGTGGAGCGCCGCCATGCGGGAATGCCCAAGGCGGTGGCGGCCTCGAGCTGGCCCTGGTCCACGGAGAGGATGCCGCCGCGGATGATCTCGGCGGAGTAGGCGGCCTGGTTCAGGGTCAGGCCGAGGACTGCCGCGGCGAACTGGCTGATCAGGGTGGTGGTCTGGGCCTCGAAGAAGCGCACGTCCGTGAAGGGTATGCCCAAGCTGATTTTCTCGTAGAGGTAGCCCAGGTTGTACCAGAGCAGCATCTGCACCAGCAGCGGCGTGGAGCGGAAGATCCAGGAGAAGGTCCAGGAGACGGAGACCAGCAGCGGGGACGCGGAGAGTCGCATCAGGGCCAGGATGAACCCCAGGATGAACCCGAGCGCTCCGGAGATGGCCGTCAGCTTCAGGGTCTCCAGCAGGCCGTTCACAATCGACTGCGCGGTGAACCATTGCGCCACCACGCCCCACTCCCAGCGCGGGTTGGTGGCCAGGGACCAAGCAATGCCCGCCACGCCCAGGGCGACGACGGCGGTGCCCACCCAGCGCCACGGGTGGCGGGCCGGGACCAGCCGGTAGTCGGCGTAGTCGGTGGCTGCCTTGCGGCCCGAGAATCCGGGGCCGGAGGTGCCGCCGTCGGATGCCGAGCCCGTGGGACCGGCCGCTTCGGTTTCGGGTGCGGATTCGACGCCGGCGGACGCCGGCACCGGGGCGGACTGCGCCACCGGGGTTGCTGTTGAACTCATGCGCCACCTCGCTTCTTCCAGTTGCTGTGGGGGTACGGTTGGCTGCCAATCTAGGGGCCGCCGAAAACACGCGGCAAGGCGGCAAGTTGCATACGTTCACGCAGGTTCGCACGGCGTCACACGACGAATTCTTGCCCCGATTTACGCCGCGTTACGCGGGGTGACCGGCCGTGACCGGCGCCTCGACCGGCCCCGATTCCGGTGCCTAGCATGAGGGCTCCGCACCAGAGCTGAGGAGACCGTCATGCCAGTGAATGCCCCATCCATGGTCCTCATCGGCGGCGGTCCCCGCACGGCCGGGCTGCTGGAACGCCTTGCCGCCAACCGGCCCGAGCTGCTGGCCGGCGCGCTCCAGATCCACGTGGTGGAGCCGCACACCCCGGGCGCCGGCAGGATCTGGCGCTACGAACAGCACCCCGGGCTGATGCTCAACTCCGCCGCGGCGGACGTCACGATGTTCACCGACGCCTCGGTGCAGTGCGCGGGGCCGGCGGTCGAAGGGCCTGGCCTGGCGGACTGGGCCGCCGGGGTCCTGGACGGCTCCATCACCGACGTTCCGGAGCTTTCGCCGGAACTCCGGCGCCAGCTGGCCGCGCTCACCGGAGCCACCTTCCCCACCCGGCAGCTGCAGAGTGTCTACCTGGAATGGTTCTTCCGCCGCTCCGTCGCCGCCCTCGGGCCGGACGTCACCGTCACGGTGCACCGGGACTCGGCGTCCGCCGTCGAACCGGCGCAGGACGAGCCGGAACACCGTCAACCGGAACCAGAACAGGGCCCGGAACGCTACCGCGTCCGGCTGGCCGGCGGCGCGGTGCTGCGCGCCGACGTCGTGATCATCTCCCTGGGGCACACCGATTCGCTGCCGGATCAGGAGTCCTCCGCGTGGGCCGGTTTTGCGGCCCGGCACGGCGGGTTCCACGCGGCGCCCAGCTACACCACCGACGTCGACTACGCACCGCTCGCCGCCGGCCAGGACGTGATCGTCTCGGGCATGGGCCTGGCCTTCGTGGACCTGCTGGTCCTGCTCATGGAGGGCCGCGGCGGCCGGTTCGAGGAGCTGCCCGACGGCGGCCTGCGCTACCTGCCCTCCGGTGCCGAGCCGCGGCTGTGGGCCGGGTCCCGCCGCGGCGTGCCCTACCACTCCAAGATCACGTCCGCCCTGCGCGGCGGCGCAGCGGCAGAGCCCGCGTTCTTCACCGCAGACGCCGTCGGGGTGCTGCTGGATGCGCCCGGCGAGCTGGACTTCCGCGACCAGCTTTGGCCCCTGATCGCCAAGGATGCCGGCTACGCGTACTACCGCGAGCTGTTCACCGGCTACCCGGGGCGGGTCCGGATTGGCTGGCAGGAATTCGCCGAGCGGTACGCCGCCGCGGGGTGGTACAGCCAGGACCGCCAGCGGCTGGTCACCGAGTCTGTCCCGGACGCCGAGCTCCACCTGGACCTCGAACGGCTGGACCAGCCCTTCACGGGCCGGGTTTTCGCCGGCCCCGCGGACGTCCAGGCCGCGGTGGCAGCGTACATCGGCCGCGACCTTGAATTACGTACCGGGCCGGACCATTCGGAGACCCTGGCCCTGTTCATATCCCTGCTCAAGTCCTACATGGACCTGGGCCGGCTGGTCCCGTCAGAGCGGCTGAACGCGCGGTCGCAGCGCGACGTCCAGGGCTGGTGGCACGGCTTCTTTAGCTTCGTCGACTCCGGGCCGCCGCCACGGAGGCTGCGGGAGATGCTGGCGATCCACCGGGCCGGGCTGCTGAAGTTCATCGGCCCGGGGCTGGAAATCGAGGCCGCGGAGTACTCGGGCCGGTTCATCGCCCGCTCGGCCCAGGCCGGACTCACGGTGTCGGCGGCGGCGCTGATCGAGGCCCGGCTCCCGGCGCCGTCGGTGGCCCGCTCCGCGAACCCGCTGCTGCGCCAGTTGCACGCCTCCGGGCTCGGCACCGAGCAGCAGCTCCTGACCGCGGACGGCACGCATGCGACCGGGCGGCTCCTGGTGTCCGCCCGCAACGAGCTGATCAGTCCGGTGGGGGAGCGGCGCGAGCGGCTGTTCGGCGTCGGCCCCGGCACCTCCGGCTGGGGCGCCGGCGCCTTCGCCCGGCCCGGCAGCAACGCAGCACCGTTCCGCGAAAACGACGCCCTGGCCCGGCGCATCCTGACCCTGCTGGCCGACCCGATCAAGGGCCGCGGCAACGATCCAGCGGACACTGAGCCAGCCAACATCGGCCAGGCCAGCGGCAACGCGTCGCGGCAGGCCGCCGTCGGCGGAAAGGACCCGTCATGACTCCGTCACCACTACACACCCCGCCGGTAGAAACCCGGCCCACCGAAATCAAACCCGTCGACAGCTCCACGCTGACGGTCCTCAACCTCCCCATGAGCGATCCCAGGGTCCGTCCGCTCCTGGACGAGCTCGCGCTTGAATATGACACCCGCTACGGCAACCTCTTCGGCCGGGGAGCCGCCGCGGAGGAACTCAACCGCTACCCGGCCGAGGAATTCGCTGCGCCCGGCGGGGCCCTGCTGATTGTGCGCGAAAACGGCGAATCCGTGGCGGGCGGCGCCTTCCGCCGACACGGCCCGCAGACCGCCGAGTTCAAGCGGATCTGGACGCATTCGGCCCATCGCCGCCGCGGCCTGGCCCGGTTTGTCCTCGCCGAGCTGGAGGCGCTCGCCGCCCGCCGCGGCTACCGGAAGGTCTACCTGACCACCGGCCCCCGGCAACCGGAGGCGAAGCACCTCTACTTGAACACCGGCTACGAGGCACAGTTCGATCTCTCCGCCGACCCGGAAACCATCGGACCGCTGGCGTTCACCAAGGACCTGCCCGCCGGGTCCCGCCGGGGGCTGACGCGATAGGGCCCATCCCGGCGATAGAGTGCAGAGCAGGCCGGCGCGACATCCCCGCCGTGCCAGTATCGCCTCAGCCGCCGCACCTTTGCGGCGCCGAAGTACCCCGGGAGCAACTCGTGCGGCATGGATCCAAGCCCACCATCCGCGACGTCGCGGAGACGGCCGGGGTGTCCCTGACCACCGTCTCCTACGTGCTCTCCGGCCGCTCCGGCGGCACCACCCGGATCAGCCAGGCCACCCAGGACCGGGTGCACTCCGCGGTCCGCGACCTTGGCTACGTGGCCAACCGGGCCGCCCGCGGGATGCGCCGGGGCAGCACGGAGCTGGTGGCCGTGGCGGTCGCGGACCTCGAACAGCCGCGGGACAGGGCCATCGCCACGGTGCTGGCCGGAATCCTGCCAGAGCACGGCTACCAGGCCGTCGTCCTGCTGGGCGGGGGCTGGCGGCAGTTCATGCTTTCCGGCGGCGCCGACGGCGTAATCCACACCTGCGCGCCGGAGACTGGTGACGATTCCGGCATCATGGCGGAACTCGCCGGGCGCGGCGTGGCCCAGGTGCTCATCGCGGACGACGCCGGGGCCGGAAGCCCCGGTGTTCAGGGCGCATACGACGTGGTCCACGGCGGAACGGACAGCCCCGAGGTCCTGGCCGAGCGCGCCGCCGCGGCCCTGCTCGCCCGGCTGCGGAGCTAGCTCCCCGCTTAGGCTTTCAGCTCGGTGGCCTGCGCTTAGGCTTTCAGCGCTGCGGCTTCCGGCGTTGCATCCTCCTTGAGGGGGCGCCGGGCCAGCCACGCGGCGACGATCGCGCCGGAGATGTTGTGCCAGAGCGAGAACACGGCGGAAGGCAGCGCGGTCAGCGGGCTGAAGTGCGCCGTGGCCAGGGTGGCGGCCAGGCCCGAATTCTGCATGCCGACCTCGAAGGCCAGCGCCCTGCGGGCCTTGTCATCCAAGCGCCCCAGCTTGCCGGCCAGGTAGCCCAGGCCCAGGCCGAAGCCGTTGTGCAGCACCACGGCGAGGAACACGATCCCGCCGGCGGCGACGATCTTGCTGGCACTGCCTGCCACCACGATCGCGACGATCAGTGAAATCACGACGGCGGAGGCCCAGGGCAGGACCGGCAGCACCTTCGCGACGAGCTTCTTGAGGAACAGCCGGGCCAGCAGGCCGGCGATCACGGGCAGGAGGACCGTCTTGACGATGTCCTGGACCATGGCACCGGCGTCAATCTGCAGGTAGGAGCCGGCCAAGAACAGCACCAGCAGCGGCGTCACCACCGGGGCGATCAGGGTGGACACGGAAGCGACAGCCACGGACAGGGCGACGTCGCCCTTGGCCAGGAACGCCATCACGTTGGACGCGGTCCCGGAGGGGGCGCAGCCCACCAGGATCAGACCGACAGCCAGCTCCGGTGGCAGGTTCAGGGCGATGGCAATCAGCCAGCCGGCCCCGGGCATGATCACGTAGTGCGCCACGATCCCCAGGACCACGGCCCACGGGCGCTTGGCCACCGAGGCAAAATCGGGCGGGGTCAGCGTCAGGCCCATGCAGAACATGATGATGCCCAGCAGGAAGGGCACGCTGGGCGCGAGCGGTTTGAACGCCCCGGGGAGCAGGAAGCCGGCGAACCCGGCCACCACGACGAGGATCGGGAAGATGGTCACCGCGATCCGGGCGATCTTTGCCTCGGCGGCGAGGGCGGGATTGGCCGGGACGTCGGCGGCAGCGCTCGCGTCCTGGGCGGTATTTGGAGTTTTGGTTGCCTCAAGCATCCAAGAATGGTGCCACCGGTATCCGGGGACTAACTACTTCGTGACCACCCATCGGACGAATATGTCAGATTTTTGGGCCACTGTCCGGGCTGTATTAGGTCACACGTTTGGGTCTTTTTGTTTGCCTTGGTGCGGCCTACCGTGGAACCACGGCGCCGCCCGCCCGGGCGGCCGGAGCACGGAGGAACAATCCCATGACGACGCACGTAGCCGACTGCAGCGTAAGCAATTGCTCGTTCAACGATCATTCCCACTGCAACGCGGCCGCCATTACCGTCGGCGGCGCTGAAGACCATGCCTCCTGCGCGACCTTCATCGACATCGGTGTGCACGGCGGGCTCCCCAAGGTGCTGGCCGACGTCGGCGCCTGCCAGCGTACTGAATGCACCCACAACGACCATCTGATGTGCAAGGCGTCCGAGGTTCACGTAGGCCCGGGGGTCGACAACGCTGATTGCCTCACCTACGCCCACAAATAAGCACCACGCGACGTCCGCTTCATTGGCTCCTCAGTGCCTTGCTGGAGGAAGGCGGCAAGCCCAGCGGCGAGGAGTTGGCGCACCACCGCAGCCGTCCTCCGGGACTACCAGAGTGAGCCTCCCGAGCTCGCGGCGCAGTTGCCCGGCATGACCTGTTTCCCAAGGACCTCCCGCTCTCCAGCTTGAACCGGCTGCAGCTTCGCAACAACCAGCAGATGCTGGACCTCGCAGACCCGTCCGGCGGGCTACAGATGGCGGGCCGGCTGCGGAACCCGCTGGCGCGCTTCGCCTGACCGGCCCTCGACCACCGATTTTCCCCTCCTTTGGGGACCGCCCCTGGCGTGTCGGGCACAACGGCCGGTGAGTTCCGGTGTCGCGGATTCAAAGGTGGGGAGAATCCGGGCAGGCAGGCAGGAGGGAGTGAAGGCGGCCTCGCGGGACCGCATTAGCCCTGGGTGAGCCGGTATCGCTCGATCTGCTTGAGCCGCCGCAGGAGGCTGTCGCGGCGGGGGTGCGGGACGGCGTCGGCCGGCTCGGCGGTGAGCTCGATGTGTTCGGTGCCGTACTGCCACAGCAGCAGGTCATCGAGCAGCCGGTCCGGGCCGGGGGAGTAGCGGTGGTCCAGGGCCTTGCGGACCTCGGTGATCCGGTTGGCGCTGAGCAGCCCGGCGAGCTGCATGGTCTGGTTGAGGCCGTGGGCGGCCATGAGCTCCGCGGCCCAGCCCCAGTCGTCGTCGACCTTCCGGTCCACGTGCGGCAGCAGGGTCCGCCAGACGTCGCGGATCCGGTTGGGCGTCAGCTGCGCGGCACCCTCGCCCTCCATGTCCCAGTAACCGCGGACCTCCTCGTAGCGCTCATGAAGGTCCGAGAACGCGCTCTCCACGGTCTCCAGCATGGCGGCCGTGGCGGTGAACTGGCGGTCGAAGTGCGGGGTCCAGGCTCGCGGGTCCTCGGCCTTGAAACGGATGTCGTGCTCGATCTCGCTCCAGGCGTGCGCGAACACGGTGCGGATCTGGCACTCGAAGAAGTAGCTGCCGTTCGGCGGGACGTCCGGGTTGAAGGCCAGCTGGTAGTCCTTGACGGCCTCGTTCTGGATGGTCCGCAGGATCAGGTGCCGGCTGGAGTAGCCGTAGGTGCCGGACTCGATCGAGCCGATGTCCTTTTCGCGGTCCCCGCGGCAGTCAAAGAGCTGGCGCTGGCGCTTGATCAGGTTGGCCACCACTGCGTTCTCCGCTGGCAGCTTGGTGATCACGCGGATGCCCACCATGTCGTTCAGAGTCCGGAACGGGTCCGGGAACTTCAGCACAGGCGGCCCGCCCGGTTCCAGCGGTTCTTCGGTGCGGGAAATCTTCTCGCGGAAGGATTCAACCGTCTTGGTGCGGCCGGTGACGAACAACGGCGTGACCTCGGTGTCCTTGAGCATGGTCCGCAGCGTGAGCAGGACCTCCCGGGTGACCAGCTTCAGGGCAGGCCGGACCCGCTCGTACAGTTCCACGTTCTCCTGCACGGAATCGCGCAGGCTCAAGTCCAAACGGTCCCAGTTGCTCGCCATGGATCCAGCTTACGGCGC
>JBKPBZ010000188.1:0-10045 GCA_046727115.1 Actinomycetota bacterium
CTTCATCGCGGGCAACCTCGTCTCGGCGCTCGCGCCCGATTATTCGATGATGATGGCCGGCCGCATCATTGCCGCGCTGGCGCACGGCGCGTTCTTCGGCATCGGCGCGGTGGTGGCCGCCAGCATGGTGGCGCCCACCAAGAAGGCCGGCGCGATTGCGATCATGTTCACCGGCCTGACGGCCGCGAATGTGCTCGGTGTCCCGTTCGGCACCATGCTGGGACAGGCCGCGGGCTGGCGCTCCACGTTCTGGGCGATCACGGTCATTGGCGTCCTGGCCCTGGCCGGCATCCTCGCCCTGGTGCCGAGGACAGGTTCGGCCGGGTCGGCGGCTGGTTCTGCCCCTGATTCTGCCGCTGGCAGCCTGCGCGGCGAGCTCCGGGCCTTCCGGTCCGGACAGGTCTGGCTCTCCATCCTCGTCACGATCCTCGGCTACGGCGGCATGTTCGGCGCCTTCACCTACATTGCCTTCACCCTCACCGAGGTCACCGGCTTCTCCGCCACCACGGTCCCGTGGCTGCTGATCCTCTTCGGCGTCGGGCTCTTCATCGGGAACACCGTGGGCGGCAAGGCGGCGGACAAAAATGTGGACCGCACCCTGCTCGTGGTGCTCGCCGTCCTGGTGGTGGTGCTCGTGATGTTCGCCCTGACCGCCGGCAACCAGCCGGTGACCATCGCCTCCATGGTGTTGCTGGGCGGCTTCGGCTTCGCCACCGTTCCCGGGCTGCAGATGCGCGTCATGAAGTACGCCAGCAGCGCTCCCACTCTGGCCTCCGGCGCCAACATCGGCGCCTTCAACGTCGGCAATGCCCTGGGTGCCTGGATGGGCGGCGTCACCATCACCGCCGGCCTCGGCTACACCTCGCCCATCTGGGCCGGCGCCGGAATCACCCTGCTCGGCCTGGCGGTGATGGCATTCGCGGCAGCCGCCGCCAAGAAGCACGACGCCGACCTGCCGGGCACCGGCGGATCCACCGTTCCCGCCGTTGCCGCGGCGGGCACCAGCGCAGACCTTCCCGCCACCGAGGCCGCAGCCGTTGCCCGCTGACCGCCCAACCACAACAACAGGAGACACCATGAACTCAATCCCGGACATCGTCCTCAATAACGGGGTGCGGATGCCCCAGCTCGGCTTCGGCGTCTTTCAAATTCCCGACGCCGAGACCACCGAGGCGGTAGCGGCGGCGCTCGCGGCCGGCTACCGGAGCATCGACACGGCGGCCATCTACGGCAACGAGACCGGAACAGGCCGCGCTCTCGCCGAATCCGGGATCGCCCGGGAGGACCTTTTCATCACCTCCAAGCTCTGGATCGACGACCTCGGCTACGAGCGGTCCCTTGCTGCTTTCGACGCGAGCCTGGACAAGCTGGGTCTCGACTATCTGGATCTTTACTTGATCCATTGGCCCGCGCCGGCGTCAGACCAATACACCGAATCCTGGCTGGCACTTGAGAAACTTCTTGCCGACGGCCGGGTCAGGGCCATCGGCGTCTCCAATTTCGAGCCGGGGCACCTGCAGCGGCTCATCGACCTGGGCGGAACGGTGCCGGCCGTCAACCAGGTGGAGCTGCACCCGGCCCTGCAGCAGCACGCCGTGACGGTGTTCAATGAGGCGCAGGGCATCGCGACGGAGGCCTGGAGCCCGCTGGCCCAAGGCGCCCTGCTGGCAGACCCGGCCATCCAGGAGATCGCCGCCCGGCACGGCAGAACCCCGGCGCAGATCATTCTGCGCTGGCACCTGCAGCAGGGCAGGATCGTCATCCCCAAGTCAGTGACTCCGGCCAGGATCCGGGAGAACCTGGACGTGTTCGACTTTGACCTGGCCGAGGCCGAACTGGCAGCCGTGAATGTCCTTGAGCGGAACGGGCGCACCGGACCGGACCCGGCCACGTTTAACGGCTAGCCTTCCGTACCTGTTCGGCCCACCGGACCTGCGGCAGCCGGTCTAGCGGCCGAACGGCAGCCGCGGGTCCAGGGCCTGGCCCTCCCAGGTCTGGCGGATCCAGCCGTGGTGCGGGTCATCGCTGATGAGCCAGTCGCGGACCGGGCCAGGGCCGGCCATGACATTGAGGTAATACAGGTCGTAGCCGGGGGCGGCCATGGCGGGCCCGTGCCAGCCGTACGGCACCAGGACGACGTCGCCGGTCCGGACCTCGGCCGCAATGTCGATCGGCCGCTCGTCGGAGGCGTAGACGCGCTGGTAGCCGATGGCGTCGTCGGCGCCCGGGCGCTGCGGTGCGCCGCGCGTCACCCGGGTTTCGAAGTAGTAGATCTCCTCGAGGCTGGTCTCGCCGTCCTTCTCCTCATCATGCTTGTGCGGGGGATAGGAGGACCAGTTCCCGGCCGGGGTGAGGACCTCGCAGACAATGAAACGGTCCGCTTCCAGCGCGGCGGGCGTACCAAAATTGTGGACCTGGCGGGAACAGTTGCCCGCTCCACGCAGTTCCACCGGCGTCTCGGCAGCGGTGATGAGGCGGGTCGGATACGAGGCTTTGGCCGGGGCGGTAGCCAAGGCCACCCGTCCGCCGTCGGCCGAGGTGATGGCCACCGCCTTGCCCGCTCCGGTGTAGAGCACATCGCTGGGGCCATGGAAGACGCTCTCCCGGCCGGCCAGGGGATAGTCCTGCCCGTCCACGGTCGCCACGAAGGAACCGTTGAGCGGAATCACGATACGTTCCTCCGCCGCGGCGTCTAGTCCGACGGCGCCGCCGGCCGCCAGTGTGGCGACCTTCAGCCCGGTGTGTGCCCAGCCGTCCACCTCCAGCCCCGAATCTGACGTCCCGATGGAAATGTCCCACTTGCCTTCGGCTGCAGTGCCGAGCGGATAGACCCAGTTGGCCATGGATACTGCCCTTTCGTTGTCGCGCCGGAGGAGGGCGCGTGTGTGTGCGGGGTTGGAGCCGGTGGCATTGGCAGCCTGACTCGACGCCCCGTCGTTGGCGCGCCTGCGTTGAGCCCCTTATCTCTGGACTGTTACCTCTGAGCTCTTATCTTTGAACCAGTGTCATTTCGAAGCTGTAGGAATCCGCCCGGTAGACGTGGTGGCCGGTTTCCACATTGCGCCCGGTATCGTCCACGGCGGTCCGCTCCATGGTGACCAGGGCGGAGCCGGGCGTGGTCTCGAGCAGCGGCGCCTGGTAGTCGTTGGCGATCATGGCGCCGATCCGCTGGGAGGCCAGGCGGAAGTTCACTCCGCCGTTGCGCAGGATGGCGTAGAGGCCCTGCGAGCCCAGGCTTGCCTCATCGATGGCCGTGATGTCGTCCCGCACCCAGTTCTCCATCAGGGCCAGCGGCTTGCCGCCCACTTTCCGGAGCCTGGTGAAGTGGTAGACCTTGGCTCCGGCAGGGAGGTGCAGCGCCGTCCGGGTCGCCGGGTCGGCCTCCTCGTGCGAGAAGCTGAGCACATCGGTGGTGGGCTTGCTGCCGTTGTTGCTCAGGTCGTCGTAGAGGCTGGAGAGTTCCAGCGGGCGGCGGACCTGGCTGGAGACCACCTGGGTGCCGACGCCGCGCTTGCGGACCAGGAGGCCGGAGCGGACCAGCTCATCCATGGCTTTGCGCATGGTGGGCCGGGAAAGGTTCAGCTGGGCGGCCAGGTCAATCTCGTTTTCCAGCCGGCTGCCGGGCTCCAGCAGTCCCGTGTGTATCGCGGCCTCGATGCCCTGTACCACCTGGTGGTACAGGGGCACCGGGGAAGAACGGTCGATCCGCAGATTTAGTTGATTCGCCACTGGGCGTGCTCCCTTGTGCTGCACGGCGGCCTTGGTGCCCGCCGGTCCGCGTATGTCAGGCTATGTTCGCTTGATAGGACATACTGCCTTTTTCTGATAGTAACAGGGCAGCCGCAGGCAGCCAAGGGCCGCCCTGAGGAGCCCGGAGAGTAGGCGCTGGACGGGCAGTATCGGAATGGTCTGGTCGGCAAATTTGATCATCCCTTCACGTCGCGTGACGTCAAAACATCCTAATGTCAGGACAAACTATTGACAACCGTGATGGGAATCACCATGATCGGTGTAGATGGCTCACAGACCGACGCGATGAAGCGGCCGGCGTGGCCCGGAATCAAAGGAGATTGATCGTGACCAAGTTCTCGTGGCGGAAGGCGGCCCTCGCGGCGGCCGTTGTACCCATGCTGGCCCTGAGCGCGTGTTCCAGCACCGGCGGCAAGCCCGCAGACCAAGGAAATGCGGCCGGTGGCGGCCAGGTCGCCACTACAGACCGGATTAAGGTCGCTCTCATCACGCACGCCGCAGCAGGTGATACCTTCTGGGACATTGTTCGCAAGGGCGCCGAGGAGGCATCGGCGAAGGACAACGTCGAACTCCTCTACACGTCCGACCCCGAAGCCGGGCGTCAGGCTCAGCTCATCCAGCAGGCAATAGACCAGAAGGTCGACGGCATCGCGGTCACCCTCGCCAAGCCCGAAGCCCTCAAAGACGTCCTGAAGAAGGCCGCCGACGCCGGCATCCCGATTGTGAGCCTCAACGCCGGCGAGGGTGTCTCGGCGCAGCTGGGAGCGTTTACCCACTTCGGCTCGAACGAAAAGCTCGCCGGTGAGGCAGTCGGCACGCGGCTCGCGGCGGAGAACTTCAAGCACCCGATCTGCGTGATTCAGGAACAGGGGCACGTCGGACTTGAAGCACGGTGCGCCGGCGTCAAGGCGAAGGTGCCCGGAACGGAGATCCTTTACGTTGACGGCAAGGACATGACCTCCGTCCAGTCCACCGCGACTGCCAAGCTCCAGGCATCCAAGGACGCCGACGTCATCATCGGCCTCGGCGCTCCCATCACACTGACTCTCCTCAAATCGGTCACTGACGCCGGCAGCTCTGCCAAGGTGGCAAGTTTCGATCTGAACGCGGATCTCGCCCAGAAGATTGTGGATGGTGCAGTTCTGTTCACCGTGGACCAGCAGCCGTGGCTGCAGGGCTATGGCGCGGTTGACGCGCTGTGGCAGAACAAGCGCGGCGGCTTCAGCATCGGCGGCGGCCAGTCGGTCCTCACCGGCCCGAGCCTCGTCGACAAGTCAAATGCGGCCGAGGTCCTGACCTTCGCCCAGCAGGGTATCCGCTAACAGTCCGCTGGCCGGGCCGGCTGTCGCCGGCCCGGCAGCAAGGAGAATCATCATGACCGTCACCCAGACCAAGACAGAGTCAGCGGCGCCCGATGAGCGCGTCGCCAAGCGCAGTCCGTTCCAGAAGCTTCTGGGACGTCCCGAGGTCGGTGCCCTGGTGGGCGCGATCGTCCTGTTCGTCTTCTTCGCGTTGGTTTCCCCGACGTTTACCCAGCCTGGCGCCCTGGCGACCATTTTGTACGGCAGCTCCACGATCGGCATCATGGCGGTAGGCGTGTCCCTGCTGATGATCGGCGGGGAGTTTGACCTCTCCACCGGTGTCGCCGTGATCACCTCGGCGCTGACGGCGTCGCTGTTCAGCTGGTATTTCACCACGAACGTCTGGGTCGGCGTCGGCCTGGCCCTGGTCGTGTCCCTGTCCATCGGCTTCATCAACGGCTGGATCCTGATCAAGACCAAGCTGCCCTCCTTCATCGTCACCCTGGCGACGTTCCTGATGCTGACCGGCCTGAACCTGGGCCTGACCCGGCTGATCGGCGGCGGCGTGTCCTCGCCCTCGATCTCCAACATGGAGGGCTTCGACTCGGCCCGGGCGGTGTTCGCGTCCTCGGTCACCATCGGCGGCGTCGACGTGAAGATCACGGTGTTCATCTGGTTCGCGCTGGTCGCGGTGGCCACCTGGGTGCTGATGCGGACCCGGGTGGGGAACTGGATCTTCGCCGTCGGCGGCGACGCGAACGCGGCCCGCGCCGTGGGTGTGCCGGTCAAGGCCACCAAGATCGGCCTGTTCATGGCCGTGGGCTTCTGCGCCTGGATCCTGGGCATGCACAACCTCTTCGCCTTCGACACCGTGCAGTCCGGTGAAGGCGTGGGCAACGAGTTCCTCTACATCATCGCCGCGGTGATCGGCGGCTGCCTCCTGACCGGCGGCTACGGCTCGGCGATCGGCGGCGCGATCGGCGCGTTCATCTTCGGCATGGCCAACAAGGGCATCGTCTACGCCCAGTGGAACCCGGACTGGTTCAAGTTCTTCCTTGGCCTGATGCTGCTGCTGGCCACCATCGTCAACCTCATCGTCAAGCGCCGCGCGGAACTGAAGTAAAGGGCCTGAAGAGAACATGAATGCCAAAGAGATCGACCAGCAAACGCTGCTCCAGAACGAAAAAGATCCCCTCACGCACACCCCGGTACACCTGCTCTCCCTCGACGGGGTCGCCAAGCACTACGGCAACATCATCGCTCTGTCCGATGTCACCATGGCCGTGGACAACGGCCGCGTCACGTGCGTTCTGGGCGACAACGGCGCCGGCAAATCCACGCTGATCAAGATCATCGCCGGCCTGCACCAGCACGACGCCGGGACGCTGAACGTGATGGGGGAGGAACGCAAATTCAGCTCCCCCCGGGACGCCCTGGACGTCGGCATCGCCACCGTCTACCAGGACCTCGCGGTGGTCCCGCTGATGCCGATCTGGCGGAACTTCTTCCTCGGCTCGGAACTGACGTCCGGCTTCGGCCCGTTCAAGAGCATGGATGTCGAGAAGATGAAGGACATCACGCTCAAGGAACTCGCCGCAATGGGCATCGACCTGCGCGATGTGGAGCAGCCCATCGGCCAGCTCTCCGGCGGCGAACGCCAGTGTGTCGCGATCGCCCGGGCCGTGTACTTCGGCGCGAAGGTCCTGATCCTGGACGAGCCCACCGCGGCCCTGGGCGTGAAGCAGTCCGGTGTGGTGCTGCGCTACATCCTGCAGGCCCGCGACCGCGGCCTCGGGGTCATCTTCATCACCCACAACCCGCACCACGCCTTCCCCGTCGGGGACCGGTTCCTGCTGCTCAAACGCGGCAAATCGATCGGCTACTACGACAAGAAGGACATCACCCTCGACGAACTCACCGCCCAGATGGCCGGCGGCGCCGAACTCGCCGAACTCGCCCACGAACTCGAACAACTCGGCGGACACGGCGACATCGTCAAGGAAGTCCAGGGCGAGGTCGCCGAAGTGTCCCAGACGACCGGCAAGTCCTACGAGTAACTGCCGTCCCAACCTGAAAGGACACGACTTTGGCTTACCTCAACCGCAACCCGTCCGACGCCGCACTGCCCGTGCGGATCGGGCTCATCGGCTCCGGCTGGATGGGCGCTTTCCACGCCGAAAGCATCGCCCGCCGCGTCCCCGGCGCCGTCCTTGCCGCCATCGCGGACCCCAACCTTGAATCCGCCGAGGCCCTGGCCGGCGCCCTGGGCACCACGAAGGTGACCGCCGACGCCGCCGACCTCCTGGCCGATCCGGAGATTGACGGCGTCGTGATCGCCAGCCCGGCGCGCTTCCACTCCGCTTTGATTAGCCAGGCCGCAGCCGCCGGGAAGCACGTCTTCTGCGAGAAGCCCGCCGGGCTGGGGCTCGAGGAGCTCGACGCCGCCCTGGCCGCCGTGGACGCCGCCGGTGTGCACTTCCAGATCGGCTTCAACCGCCGGTACGCCGCGGACTTCCAGGCAGCCAAAAAGGACCTTGCCGCCGGAATCGCGGGGGAGCCGCAACTGCTGCGTTCCCTGACCCGGGACCCGGGCACCGGAAGCATCGGCCACGCCGCAAGGATTCCGGCGTGGACCATCTTCCTGGAGACCCTGATCCACGACTTCGACACCCTGAACTGGTTCAACGAAGGCGCCGAACCCGTCGAGGTCTACGCCGTTGCCGACGCGCTCGTGGAACCGGGTCTGCGCGACCAAGGGTTCCTGGACACGGCCGTCGTGACCATCCGCTACAGCAACGGCGCGATCGCCGTGGCCGAGGCAAACTTCAGCGCACTGTACGGCTACGACATCCGCGGGGAGGTCTTCGGCTCCAGGGGCATGGTCCAGGCCGGCCGCGCCACTGAAACCGCCGCCCGCCGGTTCACTGCCGAGGGGATGTCCGCCGACACCCCGCGGCTGAACGTCGAGCTTTTCCGGCAGGCCTACACGGATGAGCTCGTGGACTTCGCGGACGCGGTGCGCGCCCAGCGCGACGGCCGGCGGGAAGGTACGGAGCCGGCGTCGAAGCCCTTCAGCCTCACCCCGGGAGCCCAAGACGCCCGGCGCGCACTGGCCATGGCGCTGGCCTGCATCGAGTCGGTCAAGCAGGGCACGCCTGTGGCCGTCAACGAGAAGGCGGTCCTCTGATGCGGCTGGCCGTGTGCGCTGAGATGGTCTTCACGGACCTGCCGTTCACGGAGCGGGTGCGCCGACTCCACGACGCCGGTTTCGACGTCGAACTCTGGGACTCGCGGTCCAAAGACATCGGCGCGCTCAAGGCCACCGGAGCGGTGTTTTCGTCCATGACCGGGTACACCTCCGGCAGCCTGGTCGATCCGGACACGGCGGACGACGTGGTGCGGACCGCCGAGTCCCTGATCCCCACTGCCCTGGAGCTTGGCGTCAGCCGGCTGGTGGTCCACCCTGCGGAACTCATCGACGGCCACGCGGCCCGGCCGGTCTACCGGTCCAGCGGCCACATGTGGGCCACCGGCGCCCGGACCCTGGAGCGGCTCGGGCAGCTCGGTGAAAAGTACGGCGTGACGTTCTGCCTCGAAAACCTCAACACCATCCTGGACCACCCCGGCATCCCGCTGGCCCGGGCCAAGGACACCCTGGCGCTCGTGCAGGCCGCCGGGCACCCGAACGCCAGGCTCATGCTGGATCTCTACCACGCCCAAATGGGGGAGGGGAACCTGATCGAGCTCGTCCGCAGCGCCCTGCCGTACCTCGGCGAAATCCAGGTGGCGGACGTTCCCGGCCGCTGCGAACCCGGAACCGGAGAAATCAACTACGCCGCCGTCGCCAGGGCGCTCGCGGACGCAGGCTATGAAGGGACGGTGGGCATGGAAGCGTGGGCCAGCGGCGACAGTTATGCGGCCCTGGAGGCTTTCCGTTCAGCATTCACCGTGACCGCAAAGGCAGCCGCATGAAAGACGTCGTTCTCGGACTCGTCGGGGTCGGGCGGATCGGCGTGATGCACGCCAACAACATCGCCGCCCTGAACGAGGTCCTGAATCCGCAGGGCATCAACGTCCGGCTCCGGCTCACCGATGTCGCCGAAGAGCATGCCCGGACGGTGGCCTCGGGTCTCGGCGCCGAATTCCTGCCGTCGGTCCAGGCTCTGCTTGGCTCCGGGCTGGACGGCCTCGTCATCGCCACCGGAACGGGAACCCACCCCGAGCTCATCAAGGCGGGTGTGGACGCCGGGGTCCCGGTCTTTTGCGAGAAGCCCGTGGCCCTGAACGTGGCGGACGCCCTGCCGGTGCTCGAGTACATCCGGGACCGCCAGGGCGTGGTGCAGATCGGGCATCAGCGCCGGTTCGACGCCGGTTATCTGGAGGCCCGCCGCGCCTACCAGGCCGGTGAGCTGGGCTGGATTCATTCCCTGCGCGCAGTCACCTGCGATATGACGCCGCCGCCGGTTGAGTTCCTGGCCAGCTCCGGCGGGTTGTTCCGGGACTGCTCGGTCCATGATTTTGACATCCTGCGCTGGCTGACCGGCCGCGAAATTGTCGAGGTCTACGCCAAGGGCTCCAACAACGGGGATCCGGCCATTGGCGAGGCCGGGGATGTGGACACGGCCCTCGCGCTGGTGACGTTCGACGACGGCACCGTGGGAACGGTGTCCGCCACCCGTTACAACGGGGCGGGCCACGACGTCCGGCTGGAAATCCAGGGCTCCCGGAGTTCGCTGATGGTGGGTCTGGACGACAGGGCGGCGCTCGCCTCCGCCGAGCCGGGGATCGCGTTCCCCGCCGGGAAGCCGCACCTGACCTTTGCCGAGCGGTTCGAGCCGGCGTACCGGTCCGAGATGGCTGCCTTCGTCGAGCTGATCCTGGGCCGCCGGGAGAACCCCTGCACCCCGGAAGACGCCGTGGCGGCGTCCCGGGTGGCTGATGCCGCGCAGGAGTCGCTGGCCACCGGCGTCCCGGTCCGCGTGGCCCTGAGCGTC
>JBKPBZ010000189.1:0-4413 GCA_046727115.1 Actinomycetota bacterium
CAGCTCGAGGGGAGCCTCATCATCGAGCGCCTCACGGACCTGATTGCAAATTACGACTTGCCTGTCATCAGATTTTCCGATGTCCGGGAGGACGCCCGGAAAAAGGTCGCCGAAATCCGCTATCGAGAAGCCGAGGATAACGCCGAGCCAGACCGTATTGACCCGCACGAAGACTGATCCGGGCAGCGGCAGCCAGCCCGCCGCACATGAGGTCACGGCACTGTGTCAATTTTGCCTCCATCGTTCTCCTAACTGGAACGGCAGGGGACTATGTCCCTATGAATAAGCGCATCTCCTGTGTCGTTGCAACGGTGGCCGCACTGTTGAGCGGATGCGCTGCCCCAGCCCCTCCTGCTGCCGAGCCGTCAAAGACCGCTCCGCAAACCGCAGTGCGGGGCGAACTGACCGGCAGCGGGACGGTCTTGCAGAAAGGCGACAACCCGCCGGTGTTCTGCCTGGGTGCCATGACAACTTCTTACCCGCCACAAGCGTGCGGTGGCCCTGTCCTCAGGAACTGGGTCTGGTCCACCCTGACCGGATACGAAAAGGCAGCCGGCGTCACTTGGGGGAGCTATACGGTGACGGGAACCTGGGACAACGGCGAATTCGTCCGAACCCGCGAGCCGGTCCCGCCCACGGAGACAGGTATCCCTGACGCTGCACGGCCTGTCACGGGGAAGCCGGGAGTGGGGGACAAGGCACGGCTCATGCAGATCCAACACGATCTTGAATCTGCAGGTGGCCAGCCCATCCTCACATCAGGGATCCAGAACGGTTACCTCGTCATATTGGTTGCGTACGATGACGGCACTATCCAGCGAGAAATGGACAGCAAGTACGGCGCTGACATCATTCTGGTGCGATCGGCACTCCGACCACTTAAGTAGCAACGGCCACACTCCGAGGCCCGGAAACGGATCCGCCGCGAATACGCTGTCGCTGTCTTGGCGGTCCGTTGCCGCCCAGCGGCGGCGACACGGATGACACCTATGAGGCCGGGTACGAGCGGCCCTGGACGTGGTGCGACGTCTCGGATTCCCTTACGCTGCCACCGGCACGGACGATGGTGAGGGTATGAGCGCCAATGAGTGAGCCGGGGGAGCAGGGGGAACCGAAGCGGATTCCGCTGTGGAAGCTTGAGGAAATGGCCGGCAACCCGGCCCCGCCCGAGGGCTGGCGCGGCAACTCCGCACCGCTGCTGCCGGGCTGGGACGCGAGTCAGGTCCATACCTCATCCACCGCCGTCCGGGACGTCCGGGTCCGCCGCGTCCCGTGGCCGATCCGCCTCTTCCGGGCACTGTTCAAGGTCACCGCCATCTTGGCCGCCGGCGTCCTCCTGGTCGGCTTCACCCTCTATCTGCACGGTGACCTGAAACCGTCGGCCTTCCTCGGCGGCCCTGCGCAAGCTCCCGACCTCGGCATGCCCAACCTGCTGGCGCCTTTCGTCCAGCCTCCGGCAGATGCGTATCCGGCGGACACCGCCGGGTCCGGGCCCCTCACCGAGTACCCGACCCCGGGCCGGGAAGAGGCCGCTGCCCCGCTCGGACGGCCCGGACCGGTGCCTGCCGCGTCCGCCGCCTACGCTTTCCTGGACACAGGCGATGACGGGCACCCGATCAAGTACGACCCGTGCCGGCCCATCCACTACGTCACCCGTGCCGCCAACTCGCCCGCCGCCGGACCGGAACTCATCCAGCAGGCCATCGACGCGGTCTCCCGCGCGACCGGACTGGTCTTCATCGACGACGGCGCCACGACGGAGGCACCGTCGGCGCAGCGCGAGTCCTACCAGCCGGACCGGTACGGGGACCGCTGGGCGCCGGTGCTCATCGCCTGGGCAACCACCGCCGAGGACCCCAGCTTCACCGACCTCGAGGATGGGGACACTATCCTGGGCCGGGGCGGCAGCGAGGCCGTCAGCATCGGGGACACTGACTTCACCTACGTCAGCGGCCAGGTGAAACTGAACGCGATCGCCCTGCAGTCCCTGATCGAACAGGAAGGCCGGGCCCAGGCCCGCGGCACTATCGAACACGAACTCGGCCATCTTGTGGGGCTGGACCATGTCCAGGACCCGGCCCAGCTGATGAACCCGTCCGACGCTGAAGGCTTGAACAACTACCAGGTCGGGGACCTCAACGGCCTGGCCCTCCTCGGCCAGGGGGAGTGCCGACCGGGAGTCTGACGGGGTAGCGCCGGGGCGGGCCGTCGATGACCGGTATGCGGACGACATCGGGCCCGGAAGTCTTCCTGGTCGGCGGCGAGCTCCCGCAGGGTCTCCAGGAACGCGGACGGGTTCGCGGCGACGTCTTCGCGCACCAGCCGGCCGTCCGAGTCGCCGTCCGCCCGGTCGCCGAGCAGCTGGATGAGCTCGTGCAGGCGCGCAGCAGGGGTCTCGGTGTTCTGGGCTTCATCACGCAGGGAGGTCATGGACGCCATGTGTGCGGACCAGACACCGTGCCTCTCCCCGGTGTCTGGTCCGCCGGGCTGCGCATCGGTAGTGTGTGCCCCAGCGGCCGACCGCCGAGTCCACGATGCAAAGGAGATTCCCGTGGAGGGCATGTTTGAGGTCTACGAGGACAACTCCGGCGGGTACCGGTTCCGGGTCAAGGACAGCAACGGGGAGACGATCGTTTCCTCGGAAAGCTACAAAACCAAAGCCAGCGCCCTGAACGGGGTCGAGTCCGTGAAGAAGAACGCCGGGGCTGACGTCGTGGACCTCACCGAAGAGAGCTGACCGGAACTGCCAGGACATGAAGAATCCCGGCCGCCTCGAGGGGTGGCCGGGCTTCCGTGAGGGTGGGGACTATTTGCCGAAAGCGTCGGTGTACTGGGCGTTGACGCTCAGCTTGAGCTTGCCGTTGACGCGCAGCAGGGTTGCCCCCTCCAGGTGGTGCCACTCGGTGCCGGCGGCCGGACCCATCGCCTTCAACACCTTCTGGATGTAGTCGGATCGGGTCTTGGCGTCCTCCGCGTTGGCGAACATCTCGACGACGGCGCCTCCGTCGGTTCCGGTCTTGCCGGCGGTGGCACCTGAATCGGTGATCCACGCAAGGGAGGTGTACTGGCCGTTCCGGCCCAGGAGCTGGTTCTCGTCCATCGCCTCGGTGACGGTCGTGACCTTGGTAATGGACTTGACCTTGGCCTTCACCCCACCGTCAACGAAAACGACAGAACCCCCGGAAATCGTTGATTTCCGGGGGTTCTTCTCGAGCTTCCTGCCAGAATCGAACTGGCGACCTTCTCATTACGAGTGAGACGCTCTACCAACTGAGCTAAGGAAGCAACCACATGAATGCCCGGCGAACCGGGCGGATCATGCAAGAGACAACTGTAATAGAGTCCCGGCGTCCGGGTCAAAATGAGCGTCTGGGTCCGCCTTGCGGCTCCCCGGCGGTCCTAGCAGACGGTGTTGTCCGCCGGGACTTTGCCGTCCACCAGGTAGGCATCCACGGCGTTGCCGATGCAGCTGTTGGAGCGGCCGTAGGCCGTGTGGCCCTCGCCCTTCCAGGTCAGCAGTGACGCGTTCCCGAGTTGCTTGCGCAGGTCGCTGGCCCATTGCACGGGAGTAGCCGGATCGCCGGTGGTTCCCACAACAACAATCGGGGCCGATCCCTTGTACTCCACCGCGGCGGGGGTCCGGACGTTCTTGTACGGCCAGTCCTTGCAGTTGCTGCCGCCGTAGGCGAAATAGTAACCAAACGTGGGCGACAGCTGGCGCAGCCTCTGGTCCTCGGCCCGCATGGAAGTGGTGTCGGACACCATCGGGTAGTCCAGGCAGTTGATGGCGTTGAAAGCGAAGGAGCTGTTCGAACTGTACGTGCCGTTGGGTTCCCGGTCGGCGCCGAAGTCGGCCAGCTGAAGCATGCCCGTGCCGTCGCCGGTGAGGGCCGTCGCTAGCGCCCGGGTGAGGATCGGCCAGTTGTCATTGTTGTACAGCGGGATGATGAGACCGCTGACGAACGTCGACCCCGAGACCTTGCGCCCGTCCCTCGTCGGCAAAGGGTTGGCCTCCGCGGCAGTGATGGCATTACGAATCTGCTGGACACCTTCCTCGGTGCTTCCCGTGAGCGGGCATCCGCTGCTCTGCTGGCATTTGGCGACATAGGCGTGGAGGGCCTTGTCGAAGGCAGCAGTCTGGTCGCGGGTCAGTTCCTCGTTGCTTAGCGACGGGTCCATGGCGCCGTCAAGGACCAGCCGGCCGACATTGTCCGGAAACAGCGAAGCGTAGGTGGAGCCCAGGAGGGTCCCGTACGAGTAGCCCAGATAGTTCAGCTTCGCGTCGTTGACTACCCCGCGCAGGATGTCGAGGTCCTTGGCGGCACTGAACGTGTCGACGTGGGCCAGGACCGGACCGGTCTTCTCCACGCATTTTGCTGCGATGGCCTTGTTATCCGCAAGAGCCGCAGCCAG
>JBKPBZ010000190.1:0-8572 GCA_046727115.1 Actinomycetota bacterium
AAACGAAGAGGTGTCAGTCGACCTGGGGGAAGCCGAGGTCGATCACCGAGGTGGACGGGTCCGGCCAGCGGGTGGTGACCACCTTGCCGCGGGTGTAGAAGCGGATGCTTTCGGGGCCGTACATGTGGGTGTCGCCGAAGAGCGAATTCTTCCAGCCGCCGAAGGAGAAGGTGCCCACCGGAACCGGGATGGGCACGTTGACGCCCACCATGCCGGCCTCGACGTCGAACTCGAACTGCCGGGCGGCGCCGCCGTCGCGGGTGAAGATGGCCACGCCGTTGCCGAACTCGTTGTCGTTGACCAGCTTCACGGCGTCGGCGTACGTCTCGACGCGGACCACGGAGAGGACGGGGCCGAAGATCTCGTCGTCGTAGACCTTCATGCCGGGCTTGACGTGGTCGATCAGGCTGACGCCGATGAAGAAGCCGTTGGAGTCGAATTCGTGCTCGCGGCCGTCCACCACCACGGTGGCGCCTTCGTGGGCCGCGCCGGCAACGTAGGAGGCCACCTTGTCGCGGTGCTCGGCCGTGATGAGCGGGCCCATCTGGGAGGCCGGGTCGGTGCCCGGGCCGATCGTGAGCGCGGCCATGCGGGTGCTGATCGCGTCCACGAGTTCATCGGCGATGCTGCCAACGGCAACCAGGACGCTGACTGCCATGCAGCGCTCCCCGGCGGAGCCGTAGGCGGCCGAGACGGCGGCGTCCGCGGCCATGTTGAGGTCGGCATCCGGCAGGACCACCATGTGGTTCTTCGCGCCGCCCAGGGCCTGGACACGCTTGCCGTGATCGGCGGCGCGCTTGTAGATGGACTGCGCGATCGGCGTCGAGCCGACAAAGCTGACGGCCTTGACGTCCGGGTGTTCCAGCAGGACGTCCACGGCCTCCTTGTCGCCGTGGACCACGTTGAGCACGCCCGCCGGCAGTCCGGCCTCGGCGAAGACCTGGGCGATGAAGATGGCGGAGGACGGGTCTTTTTCGCTGGGCTTGAGCAGCACGGTGTTGCCGCAGGCCAGGGCGCTGCCGATCATCCACAACGGCACCATGGCGGGGAAGTTGAACGGCGTGATGCAGGCGACGACGCCGACTGGCTGGCGGACCGAATGGACGTCGACGCCGCCGGAGACCTGCTCGGAGCGCTCGCCTTTGAGCATGTGGGCCAGCCCGGTGGCGAATTCGATGTTCTCCAGGCCGCGGGTGATTTCACCTTCGGCATCCGAGAGGACCTTGCCGTGCTCGCTGGTCAGCAGGGCCGCCAGTTCGGGCCGGCGCTGCATGAGCAGTTCACGGACCTTGAAGAAGATGCCGGTGCGCTTGGCCAGGCTCGTGGCGCGCCAGCCGGGCAGGGCGGCGCGGGCGGCTGCGACGGCCTCCTCGACGCGGGCTGCGGAAGCCAGCGCCACCTCTTTCTCCTGCTCGCCGGTGGCGGGGTTGAAGACGGGGCCGAAGCGCTCGGCGTCGGAAATCAGGGCGCCGTTGATGAAGTGCGGGATGCGTTCCATGGGTGGGTCTCTTTCGTGAAGGGCAGGGCCGTGACGGTGCGGGCCCTCAAGGCGTTGGCCTTGACGGGCAGGCCGCCTGGTTGGCGGGGCCGGCTGGTTGGCGGGGTCGGCTAGCTGGCGGGGTCGAGCGTGCCGTCGACGAGCTTGACGATCATCGAGCAGTCCTGGCCGGACTGGCCGGAATCGATGAGCCGCTGGAAGAGCTGCTGGACGTGCTCGCCGATTTCCAGCGGGGTGCCGGTGTCCCGCGCGGCGCTGATGGCCAGGCCGATGTCCTTGTTGGCCAGCTCCGTGGTGAAGGTCGGGGCGAAGTCGTTGTTCGATGCCGCGGTGGGCACGACGCCGGCCACGGGGTACCAGGTGCGCAGCGCCCAGCTGTCGCCGGAGGAGACCGACGCGATGTCCCAGAAAACCTGCTTGTCCAGGCCGAGCCGGTCGGCTAGGACTGCTCCCTCGGCCGTGGAGGCGAGGTTGATGAAGAGCATGAGGTTGTTGCAGATCTTCGCGGCCTGGCCGGTGGTGGCGCCGCCGGTGGGGATGATGTTTGCAGCCATGGGGCGGATATATTCGGTGGCCTCGGCAACGGCGCCGGCCTCACCGCCGATCATGAACGTCAAGGTGGCGGCCTTGGCGCCGCTCATGCCGCCCGAGACGGGCGCGTCGACAAAGCGGAAGCCGGCGGCAGCGGCGGCGTCGTGCAGGGCCTGCGCGGAGGCAATATCGATCGTGGAGGAATCCACCAGCAGGGTGCGGGTGTCCGCGTGGGCCAGGACGCCGTCCTCGCCGAGGTACACGGCGCGGGCGTGCTCGCCCTTGGGAAGCATGGTAAAGACGACGTCCGCTCCGGCGACGGCCTCGGCGATGCTTCCGGCGGCCTTGACTCCGCCGGCCTCGGCAGCGGCAACGGCTGCGGTGTTGAGGTCGAAGCCGCGGACCTCATGTCCGGCGTTTGAGAGGTTGACGGACATGGACCCGCCCATGTTTCCGAGTCCGATCCAGGCGATGACTGCCATGGCATAAGCTCCTTTGCTTGATGTGCTGCCGGGCGCCTCAGCGTTCCGGCCTGATGCCGAAACTCCGGCATCCCGGTGTCCAGCATCACACCCCTGCTAGAGTGCAATCAAGGGAAAAAATCACAGATGCCATGTGCACAGATGCACATGGTGGCTGCCGGCTCCCCCGCATCCGTTGACCACACCCGCTGAAGAGGACACAAGTGGACCTACGTCGGCTTCCGAGCCCCGATGACCTGCTGATCCTGCTGACCGTAGCGCGGTTGGGCCGGTTCAATGCGGTGGCGGAGACCCTCGGCACCACCCACACCACCATTTCCCGCCGCGTCCTCGCCCTGGACAAGCAGCTCGGCGGCCGGACGCTGGAACGCAGCCCGCACGGCTGGGAGCTGACCGAGCTCGGCAGCCAGGCCGTCGCAGCCGCGGAGGCCATCGAGGGCACTCTCGGTGCCCTGTCCAGCAGCATTGCCCGCTCCGGCGACGTGGTCTCCGGCCTTGTCCGGATCAGCACCCCAGACGGCTTCGGTGCCGAGTTCCTGGCCCCGGCGCTCGTGCGGCTGCAGCGCGCGAATCCGCTGCTCAACGTCGAGCTGCTCAGCGCCACTCGTAAGGTGAGCCAAAACCGCTCCGGCGTGGACCTGGAAGTGGTGGTGGGCAACATGGACAGCGCCAACGCCCAGGCCATATTCCTGAGCAACTACTTCCTCAGGCTGTACGCCAGTCCGGAATATGCGCAGGAGCACGGGCTGCCGGCAACGCTCGACGACGTCCGGCAGCACGGCTTCGTCTCTTACGTGGAGTCGGCGCTCCAGGTGGCCGAGTTGGGGCACCGCTCCACGCAGCTGCCGGTGCCGCGCTCCAGCTTCCAGGCCACCAGCGTCTTCGCCCAGCTGGAGGCCGTCCGGCGGGGCGCCGGGATAGGCCTGCTCCCCAACTTCCTTGTGGCGGGCCGGTCCGGCTTCCTGCCCGTCCTGCCGGATGACTTCCAGCGCCAGCTGCCCATCTGGGCCGTGGCCCGGCCCGAGTCGCTGCGCTCAGCCCCCGTCCGCGCCGTGCTGGAGGCGATCCGCGGCGAAATCCGGGAGCGCCAGGACGAGTTGTCCGCCTGAGCCCGCTGCCGGGCGTGCGTTAACGCAGGCTGCCCGGGCCCGCGTGGTGCGCGGGTCCGGGCAGCCTGCCCCCCTAACGGGGTGTCCTCAGACGGGCGGGTTTACCGCTTGCCGGCGGCGAGGAGGTCCGCGGTGCCCTGTGCGTCGGCGGCGTCCACGTCGCGGAGCGAGATGCCCCTGGTTTCCTTGAGGAAGTACACGGCCACCATCGTTACCAGGCAGGCGCCAAGCAGGTAGATGGCCACCGGAGTGGACGACTTGAACTGGCTCAGCAGGGCAGCGGCGATGATCGGGGCCATGGAACCGGCCACGATCGAGGTGACCTGGTAGCCCAGAGAGACACCCGAGTAGCGCATCCGGGTCGGGAACATCTCGGCCATGATGGCCGGCTGGCCGGCGTACATCAGCGCGTGGAAGAGAAGGCCGATGGTGATCGCGGCCAGGATGATGAAGTCGTTCTTGGTGTCCATCATCGGGAAGGCGAAGAAGCCCCAGGTGCCGCCGAGGATGGCACCGGCCATGTAGACCGGCTTGCGGCCGAAGTGGTCCGACATGCGGCCGACCATCGGCACCACAGCGAAGTGGATCGCGTGCGCGATCAGCAGCAGGAGGAGGATGCGGGAGGTGTCCGTCTGGACAATCACCTTCAGGTACGTGATCGAGAAAGTGACCACAAGGTAGTAGAGGATGTTCTCCGCGAAGCGCAGGCCCATGGCGGTGAAGACGCCGCGCGGGTAGCGGCGGAACACTTCGCCGACGCCGTAGCCCTTCTTTTCGACCGTGACTTCCTTCTGCGCTTCCAGGAAGATGGGGGCGTCGGTGACCTTGGTCCGGATGTAGTAGCCAACCAGCACGATCACGGCGGAGAGCCAGAACGCCACGCGCCAGCCCCAGCTGAGGAAGTCGGCGGAGGACAGCGTGGCGGACAGGGTGAACAGCACTGCCGTGGCCAGCAGGTTGCCCAGCGGAACAGCGGACTGCGGCCAGCTGGCCCAGAAGCCGCGGGACTTGCTGGGGCTGTGCTCGGCAACGAGGAGGACTGCGCCGCCCCATTCACCGCCGACGGCGAAGCCCTGGGCGAAGCGCAGGAAGACCAGCAGCGCCGGGGCCCAGTAGCCGATCTGCGCGAAGGTGGGCAGGCAGCCCATCAGGAAGGTCGAAACACCCACCAGGATGATGCTGAGCTGGAGCAGCTGCTTGCGGCCGAACTTGTCGCCGAAGTGGCCGAAGACAATGCCGCCGATCGGGCGGGCGATAAAGCCGACAGCGTAGGTGAGGAAGGCGGCGATGATGCCGTCCAGTTCCGTGCCTGAATTGGGGAAGAACATTTTGCCGAAGACCAGGGTGGCTGCGGAGGCATAGAGGAAGAACTCATACCACTCAACCACCGTGCCGGCCATGGAGGCCGTTACTACCTTCTTCAGGCCGGACGATTTGACGTCCGTTTCTTCAGCGCGCCTTGCGGCGTTGTCCGTACTCATCGTGACTCCTTCGGTGTCTCCGTCGACACCCTGTGGACCATTGGGCTGAGGACGCCAGTGATGTAGGGCACATGGCGTCATTACCCATGAGTATGGACGCTCCCGCCCTGAGCCTCAACGGCCATTAGTGCAGAGCGCATCTGCAAAAATGCACAAACAGTTGTGCCTGGTGGCCGACTAGTGGCCGAAGAAGGCCTGCCGCAGCTGGCCGCTGAGCTGGCCGATTTCGGTCAGGAAGCCGTCGTGGCCGATCGGCGCTTCAATGATGTGCACTTCCGGGCCACCTGGCAGGGCCTCGGCCAGTTGATGGGACTGGGCCGGGAAATACAGGCGGTCCGAGTCCACGGCCGCCACCAGGAACTCGGCGGTGGCCGGGGCCAGGGCCTCCCCGAGGCTGCCGCGCCCGCGGCAGACGTCGTGGCTCATGAGGGCTTCGGTTATGGCGATATAGCTGTTCGCGTCGAAGCGTCGGACCAGCTTGCTGCCCTGGTGGTCCAGGTAGCTTTCCACCTGGTAGCGCCCGCGTCCGGCCAGCGATCCGGCCTCCAGGGGCGCCTCGGGCTCCTGCGGGTTCCGGCCGAACCGGCCGTCCAGTTCGGCCGCGGAGCGGTAGGTGATGTGCGCGATGCGGCGGGCGAGGGCGAGCCCTGCTTCGGGTTCCGGGCCGCCGTAGTAGTTTCCGCCGTTGAAGTGGGGGTCCTGGCGGATGGCCAGGGTCTGGGCCTGCGCGAAGGCAATCTGTTCGGCTGTGCTGCTGGCGCCGACGGAAATCACGGCGCAACGCCGGACCCGGCCGGGGAACGTGACGGCCCATTCGAGGGCGCGCGCGCCACCAAGGGAGCCGCCCAGCACGGCGTACCAGCTGCCGATGCCCAGGGCGTCGGCGAGCCGCGCCTCGGCGGCGGCGGTGTCCCGGAGGGTGACGAGCGGGAACCGCGATCCCCAGGGCCGCCCGTCGGGGGCGGGTGTGGAGGGTCCCGTGGATCCGTGGCAGCCGCCGAGGATGTTGATGGAGACGACGAAGTACTTGTCCGTGTCCACGGGGGCACCGGGGCCGGCGAGCTGTTCCCACCAGCCGGGTTCCTCGCTGTGGCCGCGGGTCACGTGCGTGTCGCCGGTCAAGGCGTGTTCAATGAGGACGGCGTTGGAGGCGTCAGCGTTCAGTGTCCCCCACGTCTCGTAGGCGAGGACCACATCCGGCAGCGGAATCCCTGATTCGAGCTGCAGGTCACCGATCCTGACGTACTGGACGGTTCCGTCCAGGTTGCGGGATGGCTTGGTTTCGGGAACACCCGTGCGGGTGACGGCAATCGTCATGTGAGGACCTATCTTCGCGCTTGCCTGCCGTCAGCTGACCGGCAGGCCAGGTCTTCACCCGGGGCACCCCGCCGCAAAAGGAGGGTTGCCGGCCAGCAAGCCGGGGCTGTCGCTGGCACTCATGACCTGGTACGAGTCTACGAAAGAGGGTGCGGAAATCACGAAGATTGTGACTTCCATGTGACAACTCGGGCATCTGACGGCCCGGCGGCCGGCCGTCCCGTTCCAGGGACACCGGCCGCCCGGCCGTCAGGTTTGGCCGGCCGTTTTACTTAGGCGGACTTGGCCGCACGGAATCCGGCGTCGAGGTCCGCCAGGATGTCGTCGATGTGCTCCAGGCCCACCGAGAGCCGCACCAGCCCGGGATTCACCCCGGCGATGGTCTGCTGTTCGGGCGAGAGCTGGCTGTGGGTAGTCGACGCCGGGTGGATCACCAGGGAACGGACATCGCCGATGTTCGCGACGTGCGAGTGCAGTTCGAGGGCATCGACGAACCGTTTGCCGGCCTCGGCTCCCCCGGCGATGTTGAACGCCACGACGGCGCCGGTTCCCTTGGGCCCGTACTTGCGGCCGCGCTCGTACCAGGGGCTGGACGGCAGCCCGGCGTAGGCGACCGATTCGACGTCGTCCCTTGCCTCGAGCCAGTGCGCCACCTGGGTGGCGTTGGCCACGTGGCGTTCGACGCGCAGGCTCAGGGTCTCGATGCCCTGGGCGATGAGGAACGCGTTGAACGGGGACACGGCGGAGCCGAGGTCGCGCAGGAGCTGGACGCGGGCCTTGAGGATGTAGGAAAGGTTCGCGCCCAGCGCGCCGTCCGCACCGAGGTCGCGGGCGTAGACCAGGCCGTTATAGGTGGGGTCCGGGGTGTTGAAGCCGGGGAACCGCTCCGGGTCCTTGCCGAAGTCGAAGTTGCCGGAGTCCACGATCACGCCGGCGATCGCGGCGCCGTGCCCGCCGAGGTACTTGGTGGCGGAGTGGACCACGATGTCCGCGCCCCACTCGATCGGCCGGATCAGGTACGGGGTGGAAAGCGTGTTGTCGACGATCAGCGGGACCCCGGCCTCGTGCGCCACACCGGCGATGCCCTCGATGTCCAGGACGTCCTGGCGGGGATTGGAGACCACTTCGCCGAAGAAAAGCTTGGTGTTGGGCCGCACGGCGTCCCGCCACTGGTCCAGGTTGTCCGGATCCTCCACGAAGGTCACGGAGATGCCGAACTTCTTCAGCGTGTGCGCCAGCAGGTTGTAGGTTCCGCCGTACAGGCTGGGGCTGGCCACCACGTGGTCCCCGGCCTCGGCGACGTTCAGGATCGCGAAGGTCTCCGCCGCCTGGCCGGAGCTGAGCAGCAGGGCCGCGAGGCCGCCTTCCAGGCTGGCCACGCGCTGTTCCACGGCGTCCTGGGTGGGGTTGCCGATCCGGGTGTAGATGGGGGCGAGTTCGGCCAGCGCGAAGCGGTTCGCGGCGCTTTCGGCGCTCGGGAACACGAACGACGTCGTCTGGTAGATCGGCAGGGAACGCGCGCCGGTGGCGCTGTCCGGCTCCTGGCCGGCGTGGATCTGGCGGGTTTCGAAGGACCAGGCGTTGGACATTGATGCTCCTCAAAGAACTGGGCACAGCACCGGGCGGGACTTGGGGCCCAGACCGGCGCAGGCGCCGCGCTTGCCCTCCGGCGGGCGCCGGACGGCCAGGTCCTCACCCGGGGCACCCCACCGCGATACGAGGGTTGCCGGCCAGCAAGCCGGGGCTGTGCGCTGGCACTCATGACCTTGGATCAGTGTAGGAATCGCGGCGGAGCCCTGGATAGCTTTGTGACGAAGATGAAGACGGTTGCCGTGGCGGCGCCTCCCGTGACACCGCGTCGGGCGCCCCGGGACATCCCACGACGGTTAGGGGAACCTAAGCTGAGAGGTCCATCACAAAGTGCCAAGATGATGGCATGCGCATGGATCACGTCTCTTACGCCTGTGAACACGATGGCTTGGCAGCCACCACTGAACGTATTGCGTCTGCCCTCGGCGTCGAAGCCGTGAAGGGTGGAGTGCACCCCCGTTTCGGGACACGCAACATGATTATCCCGCTCGCGGGACACAAGTACCTGGAAGTCGTGGAGGTCCTGAACCACCCGGCCTCCGACAAGGCCCCGTTCGGCCAGGC
>JBKPBZ010000191.1:0-12765 GCA_046727115.1 Actinomycetota bacterium
GGGATACGCACTGTTAGATCTCCATCCCGAAGTGCTCGCTGAAACGTACGTCGCCTTCAATCATGTCGCGCATGTCGCCAACCTCGTTGCGGAACATGAGGGTGCGTTCGATGCCCATGCCGAAGGCAAAGCCTGAATAGACTTCCGGGTCGATGCCCGCGGCGCGCAGGACGTTGGCGTTGACCATGCCGCAGCCGCCCCACTCGATCCAGCTGGGGCCGCCCTTGGCGCCCGGGTGCCAGATATCGAGCTCCGCGGACGGCTCGGTGAAGGGGAAATAGTTGGGGCGCAGCCGGATCTGGGCTTCCGCGCCGAACATCTGGCGTGCGAAGTGTTCCAGCGTGCCGCGGAGGTCTGCCATGCTCAGCTTCTTGTCGATGGCCAGGCCCTCGAACTGGTGGAACACCGGGGTGTGCGTGGCGTCGAGCTCGTCCGTGCGGAACACCTTGCCCGGGCACAGCACATAGATGGGCAGCTCCCGTTCCAGCATGGAGCGGACCTGCACCGGCGACGTGTGCGTGCGCATGAGCAGGTGGGCCTCGGGCGGCTCAACGAAGAACGTGTCCTGCATGTCGCGGGCGGGGTGGTCCGGCTTGAAGTTCAGGGCATCGAAGTTGAACCATTCGGACTCGACCTCGGGCCCCTCGGCGATTTCCCAACCCATGCCGACAAAGATGTCCGCCACGCGGTCCTGCAGCGTGGACAGCGGGTGGCGTGCTCCGGCCCGGCGCCTGCGCGGGCCCGCGGTGACGTCCACGGTCTCTTCGACGAGGATCCGCGCGTCGTTCTCGGCCTCCAGCTCCACCGTGCGGTCCGCGAGCGCCTTGTTGACGCGTCCCCTGGAGGCGCCCATGAGCTTGCCGGCGGCGGCCTTCTGGTCCTTGGGAAGCGCCCCGATCTCTCGGTTGGCGAGGCTCAGCGCGGACTTTTCGCCCGTGTGCGCGAGGCGCACGGCCTTGAGTTCATCGAGGGTGGAGGCCGCGGCGATGGCGGCAACGGCCTGGTCTACGGCAGCGGTAATGGCGGCTTCATCCAGAGGGTTCGGGACGGCGGCGCCCGGCAAAGTTTCAGTCATCTACTGTTCTTAGCTACGAGTCGGATCATGCCACAGCACACGGCACGGGCACAGGGCACGGCGCGGGTTCTCGGCAAGGCTTATGGTCACTGTCCCCAGTCTAGTAGACGGCCGTCGGCCGCCAGTCAATCGCCAGGCGTTCGTGACGCTTCGTCCCCGCGGCCCCCATGGACGCTGAACGCTGATGCTGAACCCTGACGCTTGAACATGAGGGCTAATCTCAGGACATCACCCACGGGCACTGATACGTCCCGCGTGGCCCTGACCGCCTGGCACACGCCCGGCTACCATGGCCTCATGACGTCCGGACAACGGCTGCGCCAGATCGCCAACTTGCTGAACGGGTCCACGCTCCTGGGCCTGCTGCTGGCAGCCTGCGCCCGGTCGAACGTCAGCTCCGGTCCGCGGGGCCTGCTGATTGCGAGCCGCTACCGCTGGCCGGTTCCGTTTGCCGCGGCCTTCACGGTGGGCAACGTGATCCTGTTCCGCGCCGGCCCGGAATCCGCCGCCGCCAATCCGGCACTCCTGGGACACGAGGAGCGCCACAGCACCCAGTACGCCTGGTGCCTTGGGTGGCCCTTCCTTCCGCTGTACTTCATCGCCGCGTGCTGGTCCCTCTGGCGGACAGGCAACCCGGGCAGCGCCAACTTCTTCGAGCGCCACGCCGGTTTGGAAGCAGGCGGCTACCCCCGCCCCGGTAGGCCCAGGACCGCCATGCCCCGGACCGCCCTGGGGACGCACCGAAGAACCGGCCCGGCTGCCCCCAAACGTTATGAGGCCTGACATGACAGAGACCCCCAGAAACGTCACGGTCACAGGGACGGGCACCGCCGAGGCGGTACCGGACCTGCTGACCTTGTCGGTCGGCGTTGAATGCCGCCGCGATACCGTGGCCGAGGCCTACGCCGAGGCAGGAACACGATCGGCCGCCATCACGGCGGAGCTCCGGCAACACGGGGTGGACAGCGCTGACATATCCACCTCCGGGCTGAACGTCCGGGCCGAGCTGAACTGGCAGGATGGCCGCGGCCAGACCGTGACCGGCTACCTGGCCTCCAGCATGCTCACCGTCAGGATCCGTGCGTTGTCCGCGTCTTCACAGATTCTCGCCGCGGCCGTTGCCGCCGGCGGCGACTCCGTCCGGTTGAACGGGCTGAGCCTCGGTTTCGCTGACCCCGCCGCCGTCGAGGCCCGGGCCCGGGAGGCCGCCTGGCAGGACGCCCGCACCACCGCCGCGCACTACGCCGCGCTCTCCGGGGCAGGCCTGGGCAGGGTCCTATCCCTTACCCAGCACACCGGTTTCCAGGCGCCGATCCCGGTGGCGAAGATGCAGCGGGCGGTGGCGGCGGACTCGCTCACTGTTGAGGCCGGCGAGTCGAGCGTCACCGCCATGGTCGGCGTCGTCTGGGAACTGCTCGACTGATGTTCGGGTAATTGCTCGAGTCAATTTGTTCGAGTCGTCGACGGAAGCTGCGACCGGCAGGAGCCTCCGGAGGCCAGCCGGGCCGCTAGTGCGTTGCGCCGGCAGCGAGCCTGAGGTCCGCCGTCGTCGCCAGCGCGGTGCGGACGACGACGGCGAGCGCCGCCGCCATCTGATGCGCCGGCAGCGACGGGGTGCTGCTCCCGGCCGGAAGCTGGGCGTCCGCGTAGGGAATGTGGACAAACCCTCCCCTGGTGCCGGGACGTGTCCGCAGGGCGTCCATGAGCGCATAGAAGACGTGGTTGCAGACATAGGTCCCCGCGCTCTGGGACACGTCAGCCGGGATCTGCGCCGCCGTCAGTGCCGCGAGTGCCGCTTTGACAGGCAGCGACGTGAAATAGGCCGCCGGTCCGCCCTGGACCACGGGTTGGTCCACCGGCTGGTTGCCGGCGTTGTCCGGGATCCGGGCG
The DNA here is from genome assembly GCA_046727115.1 of Actinomycetota bacterium. Classification (GTDB taxonomy): domain Bacteria; phylum Actinomycetota; class Actinomycetes; order Actinomycetales; family Micrococcaceae; genus Arthrobacter. The sequence continues at coordinate 2,966 of JBKPBZ010000191.1, forward strand.
TCGTCGCAATTGATGGCCACCCGTTCCAGGGAGATGCGCTCCCTCCCGCCGGCCTGGCCGGCGCACAGCACCAGCTCCGGCTGGAACCGCTGGAGGGCCTCAACCAATACCCTGGCCGAGTCCCCAAAGACGCAGGGCAGTTCCACCGTCTGGACATCCAGCCCCTCGGCTTGAAGCACCCGTGCCGCCGAACGGGCCGCGGCCCAGGACGGATTGGCGGTATCGCCGCCGAACGGCTCGAACCCGGTCAGGAGAATCATCGCCCCAGCCTAGCAATGCGCCCTCACGCTGCGGCCTGACTGCCCGGCGGCACTGCGCACGGCACACCACGTGGCGACATGGGAGCCGCCGGCCCGCGGCATCCTTGACATTTAGTCGAACATACATTCGAATGTAGGCATGAGATGGGACGCACAAGCACTTGAGCGCGGCGATTCCCCGGCCGCCCTTTCCGCCGATTCGCCGGCCGCACCGGCCCTGCTGCCGCTGGCCGGACTGGTGCGGTCCGTCTCCACCCCGGACTTTGCCGGGATCACCTTCCATGAGGTCACCGCCAAATCGGTGCTCAACAAGGTGGTCGCCGGTTCGCGGATGCCGTTCGAGTGGACCATCAACCCCTACCGCGGCTGTAGCCACGCCTGCGTCTACTGCTTCGCGCGCAAGAGCCACACCTATCTGGACTTCGACGCGGGCCTGGACTTTGACAGCCAGGTGGTGGTCAAAATCAACGCCGCCGAGATCCTGCGCAAGGAGCTGGCCAAGCCCTCCTGGCAGCACGAGCACGTGGCCCTGGGCACCAACACGGACCCGTACCAGCGCGCCGAGGGCCGCTATCAGCTCATGCCCGGGATCATCGGCGCCCTGGCCGACTCCGGCACTCCCCTGTCCATCCTCACCAAGGGCACGCTCCTTGCCCGGGACATCCCGCTCCTGAAGCATGCCGCCGCCCAGGTGCCGGTCGGGGTGGGGATTTCGTTGGCCATGACCAATGAAGAACTGTCCGAGGCCGTGGAGCCGGGCACGCCTGGGCCGCGCGCACGGCTGAAACTCATCTCCCGCCTGCGCGAGGCAGGCCTGCCCTGCGGGGTCATGGCCATGCCCATCCTGCCGTGGCTCTCGGACAGCGACGACGCGCTCGACTCGCTCTTTGGCGCCCTGGCGGCGGCCGGCGCCACAGGGGTAACGGCGGGCGCGCTGTACCTGAAGCCGGGCACCCGCGAATGGTTTATGCAGTGGATTGCCCGCGAGCATCCGCAGCTGGCCGGCAAGTACCGTCGCCTGTACGGCAGCGGGTCCTATGCGTCCAAGGAATACCGGGCGTGGCTGGCAGGCCGCATCCGCTACTTCAAGGACCTGCACGGCTTTTCCGGCTCGCAGGGGTTCAGCCACAGGGATCTCGACGGCGGCACGGACCACCACGATGCCCGCGAGGAAGAAGCCCAATACCCGGCCGGAAGCATCCCGGACACTGCCGGGCACGCGGGCGGCCGGTACGCCGGCCGCGCGGGCACAGCCCACTCCGGTGCAGCACCTTCCGGTTCAGCCCAGCCCACCCTTTTCTGAAGCCCGCCCCGCCTCGAAGTGCCCTGGACCTAGGGGCGCCGCCCGCCGTGAACGTATCTCGCCGTGAACCTAGAGCGCCGTGAACCTAGAGCGCCGTGAACCTAAAGCGCCTTGACCGCGCCGAGCACCCTGGACAGCGAATCCTTGGCATCCCCGAACAGGAGCGAGGTCTTGGGATCGTGCAGGAGCTCGTTCTCGATGCCGGCAAACCCCGGGCGCATCGACCGCTTCAGGAACACGACTTGCTGGGCCTGCACCACCTCCAGGATCGGCATCCCGTAAATCGGCGAGCCGGGGGAAGTCTTCGCCGCCGGATTGACGACGTCATTGGCGCCGACCACCAGCGCGATATCCGTGTTCGCGAACTCGGGATTCACTTCGGCCAGCTCCCGCAGTGACTCGTACGGCACGTCGGCCTCGGCCAGCAGCACGTTCATGTGCCCCGGCATGCGTCCCGCCACGGGGTGGATCGCAAAAACCACCTCCACGCCGCGGGCAGCCAGGGCCGCTGCGAGTTCCGCCACGGTGTGCTGGCCCTGCGCCACCGCGAGTCCGTAGCCGGGAACGATCACCACCCGCTGCGCGTAGCCAAGCTGAACGGCAACGTCCTCCGGCGACGAGCAACGCACAGGCCGGTCGCTCAGGGCGGTGGAACCCGCCGTCGAGCCGCCCTTGAACGCCCCGAACAGGATGCCGGCGACTCCGCGTCCCATGGCCGAGGCCATGGCCTTGGTCAGGATTGTGCCGCTAGCGCCGACAAGCGTCCCCGCGACGAGCAGCAGGACATTGCCCAGGACCACGCCGGACGCTGCCACGGCCAGCCCAGTAAAGGCGTTCAGCAGGGAGATCACGATCGGCACGTCCGCCCCGCCGACGGGCAACACCAGGAGCAGCCCGGCGGCGAGTCCCAGGCCCAGCAGCGCAACCGACCAGCCGAGCGAACCGGTCAGGACCACCAGTGCTCCCGAGACGACCGCCCCCAGCAGGACCGCCCCCATGACCCAGGGCATGCCGGGAAACAGCAGCGGGCGGGTGCTGATGAGCTCCTGCAGCTTGCCCACAGTCACCGCGGAGCCTGCGAAGGACACCGCGCCCACCAGCATGGTGAAGACCACGGCCAGGCGGACCCATGGATCCTCCTGGTGGCCAAGTTCCAGCACGGCCACGAGCGCGGCGGCCCCGCCCCCGACGCCGTTGAAGGCCGCCACCAGTTGGGGCATCTGGGTCATCTGCACCCGGCGGGCCACGGGGACGGCAATCACGGAGCCCACGGCAACGGCTGCGAGGATGAGCGGAATATTTTCCAGCCGCGCGGAGAAGAACACGGTGATGACGGCGAGGAGCGCCCCGGCTGCACCGATCGCATTGCCGCGGCGGGCAGTTCGCGGCGAGCTGAGGCCCTTGAGTGCCAGGATGAAGCAGACGGCGGCTGCAAGGTAGAGCAGGGCTGTCCATTCGGGGCTCAGGAGATTCACCGGCCCTCCCCCGGCCCGCCGCCGGAGCTTCCGTTACCGGAGTGCCCTTCTCCCGCGCTTCCGCCACCTGCGGCGGCGCCGGTCCGTGCCGGTGTTCGCGCCCGCTTGTGCCCGCTGAACATCTCAAGCATCCGGTCCGTGACCACGAAGCCGCCCACCAGGTTGACGGTTGCCAGGACCACGGCCAGCAGCGCGATCCCGAGCACCCACGGGTCGCTGGCCTGTCCGGCCACAATGACGGCGCCGACCAGGATGATGCCGTGGATGGCGTTGGCGCCGGACATCAGCGGCGTGTGCAGTTTGCTGGTGACCTTGGAGACGACTTCGAAGCCGACGAACACCGCGAGCACCACCACTGTCAGCAAAGCGACCGGGCCCATCATGTCTCCGTTTCCAGCGCCGCCGCGGTGGGTTCATGCAGCACGGCGCCACCGTGGGTCAGGCACGTTCCGGCAACCACGTCGTCGTCGAAGTCCGGGGCTACTGAGCCGGCGTCGGTCATGAGGGCGAGGAAGTTGCTGACGTTCCGGGCGAAAAGCCGGGACGCATCCGAGGGCATGGCGGATGCCGCGTCCTGCAGGCCCACGAGCGTGACCGACCCGCCGTCGGCCGGCACCTGGACGTCCTGGCCGGCGATCACGCCTTCGACGTTGCCTCCGGACTCCGCGGCGAGGTCGACGACGACCGATCCGGCCCGCATGCTGGCCACCATCGCGGTGGTCACCAGCAAGGGAGCAGCCCGGCCCGGAATGGCAGCGGTGGTGATCAGGATGTCAGCTGCAGCGACGTGCGGGGCGAGGAGGCTGCGCTGGCGTTGTGCCCGGTCCTCGCCGAGGGCACGGGCGTAGCCTCCGGTTCCTTCGGCCCCCGCATCCACGTCCAGATTGATGAAAGTGCCACCCATCGAGGCGACCTCGTCGGCGGAGGCGGCCCGGATGTCATTGGCCGACACCCGGGCGCCGAGCCGTTTCGCCGTGCCGATCGCCTGCAGCCCGGCGACACCGGCCCCGAGGACCAGCACCCTGGCCGGCGGGATGGTCCCCGCGGCGGTCATGTAGAGCGGGAAGAATCGCGGGTACCGCAGGGCGGCTTCCAGTACTGCCCGGTAGCCCGTGACGAGGGACTGCGAGCTGAGCGCATCCATGGACTGTGCCCGGGATATCCGAGGGAGCAGCTCGAGGGCGAACGAGGTGATCCCGGCGGCGGCCAGCGCGCGGACGGTCGGCAGTTCCGAGGCCGGCGACGCCAGGCCGATGGTGACCGTGCCGGGCCGAAGCCGGGCAGCGGCCTCCGGGGTGAGCGGGCGCACATGCAGCAGGACGTCGAGGGCCTCGAACGGGAGCTCGGAGATTACAGTGGCGCCGGCCTCCTTGAAGGCGGCATCCACGAATCCTGCTTCGGTTCCGGCGCCGCTCTCCACCAGGAGATGGAGCCCGAGCGCTGTCAGTTGCTGGACCGTCTCCGGTGTGGCCGCTACACGGCGTTCTCCGGCTCGCTGCTCTCGTCCGACACCGACCTGCACGGCCACTCCTCTCGATTGCGTTCAGAGTAGGCACATGCCCGACTGTTTGGCGAGAGGCGGGGGCTCCGAAGCCGGTCGGCCCGTCCGGTCAGCGGCTAAGCCCGGCTCCCACTCCGCGCGGCCCGGTGGCCCGGACTGCGGCCAGCAGGGCTTCTACGATGGGAAAGTCCGCCGGGATCCATGGCAGGCCCAGGACCTCCGCCGGCTTGCGGAGGTCGAGCCAGCGCAGTTCGTCATGGTCCTCCAGCGGCCGGGGCTCTCCCTCAGCAAGTTCGGCGAACCAAACCCTCATCGCCGCTTTCTCGTTGAGCGGCCAGCCCGTGGCGGTCTCCGCCGGCAGCTCTGAGCCGAGCCGCACCAGCACGCCCAGTTCTTCGCTGAGTTCGCGGTGCAGGGCGTCTTCGGCTGCTTCGCCTGGCTCCACCTTCCCGCCCGGGAACTCCCACATCCCGGCAAACTGCGGCGGCGCCGTGCGCCGCGCCGCAAGGAGCAGGCCTGGTTCCGCCAGGGAGTCCACTACTGCGCCGCCAACGACGCCAATGAGTTCAGTCACGCCCACCAGTCTAAGGCGGCCGCCGTGCCCGGGCCGGGCGGGAACCGGGCCGGGACACGGGACCGGGACACGGGACCGGGCGGCGGAAGGCGCGTCCGAGCGGCGGAGCCTCGCGTGGGGCGGCGACAGGGGCCGCGATTGAGGAGCGGCCGGGTAAGGGACAATAGTGAGGGCGGCCGCGCAGACCCCTTGCGACCGTTTGGGGAATATTCGGCGCCGCCTCCCAGTTCTTTAAAGCATATTTATCTGTCCGATACCTCCGGCCGCTTCCGGAGAATCTCCCCGAAAAGACGAATGACAACCACCACACGCGCCCCGGCGCCGTCCAAGACCGGCACCCGTCATGTTGCCCTGGCCATCATTGCCCTGGCGATGGGCGGATTTGGCATCGGCACCACGGAATTCACCATGATGGGCCTGCTCAAGGAGATCGAACAGGGCCTGAACATCACCACGCCCGAGGCCGGCCACCTGATTTCGGCCTACGCCCTCGGTGTCGTGATCGGCGCGCCCGTGCTGGCCGCCGTCGGGGCCAAACTCCCGCGGAAGTATCTGGCTTTGGGGCTCATGCTGTTCTTCAGCATCGCCAACCTCAGTTCCTTCCTCGCCCCGGACTACGGCTCCATGCTGGTGTCCCGGTTCGCAGCGGGGCTGCCCCACGGCGCCTTCTTCGGGGTCGCGGCCGTCATTGCTGCCTCCCTGGTGGCACCGACCAAACGGGGTTGGGCCATTTCGATGGTCATGGCCGGGCTGACGGTATCCAACGTCATTGGCGTCCCCTTCGCTACCTGGCTGGGCCAGAGCTACGGGTGGCGGCTCCTGTTCCTGCTGGTGGGCCTGATCGGCATCATGACGCTCGCCATGCTGTGGAAGTTCGTCCCGTTCCAGAAGCCGCACGCAGATGCCAGCTTCCGCCGTGAGCTCGGCGCGCTCAAGCGGCTTCAGGTATGGCTCGCCATCCTCGTCGGCATCGTCGGCTTCGGCGGTTTCTTCGCGACCTACACGTACATTTCGCACACCATGACCTCCGTGGCCGGTGTCCCGGCGCCCTGGCTGCCGCTGGTCGTGGCGCTGTACGGCGTGGGCATGGTGGCGGGCAACATCGTGGGCGGCCGGATCGCCGATAAGTCTGTCATGGGCACGATTTACTGGGTCCTGCCCGGCACTGCGGTGGCACTCGTGGTCTACGCCATTGGCGTCCACTGGGCCTGGTCCGCGCTGGTCATGGTGTTCGTGGTTGGCGCCGCCGGGTCCATGCTGGTTCCGGCGCTGCAGACCAGACTTCTGGATGCGTCGCCGGACGCGCCGTCGCTGGCCTCCTCGCTCAACCATGCGGCGCTCAACGTCGCCAACGCCCTGGGTGCCTTCCTGGGCGGGCTTGTGATTGCCTGGGGCTGGGGCTACGTCGCGCCTGCTCTCGTCGGCGCGGTCCTTGCCGTCCTGGGGCTCGGGGTCGCGGCCATCAGCGGCGCCGTGGAACGCAGGCGGCCGCTGGCCTCTTAGCCGGCCCTTGGCCGCGGCAACGCGGCAGGGCATAAGGCGGACACGCTCAAAGAGAACGGCAGTCCTGTCCAGTGGAGTACTGGACAGGACTGCCGTTTTCTTTAGGCACTGCCGGTGTGTTTAGGGGCTGCCGTTGTGTTTAGGGCCGCTGTGTTTAGCGCTTGTTGAGCGCTTTGCTGCCGGCTCAGGGGGCGTTGACGCGCTGTACGTCCGGTTCCAGGTAGATGACCCGTGCAATCGGGACGGCTTCGCGGATCCGGACCTCTGCGTCATCAATCGCTTTCGCAATGTCCTGGCCCGAGTCCGAGCGGGCGATGCCGATCTTGGCGGCAACCAGCAGTTCCTCAGGGCCAAGGTGCATGGTCTTGAGGTGAATGATGGTGGTGCCGCCGGCTTCGATCGCGCCGCGGATCTTGGCCACGTCGTCGCGCGTGGCCGACTCGCCCAGCAGCAGGGACTTGGTTTCCATGGCCAGCACCACAGCGATCGCCACGAGCAGCAGGCCGATCATCGCGGTGCCGAGGGCATCCCAGATGCCGTTCCCGGTCAGGAGCGTCAGCCCCACGCCGAAGAGTGCGAACACCAGGCCCACTAGGGCACCGAAATCCTCGAGCAGGATCACGGGGAGTTCCGGCTGCTTGGCATTGCGGATGAACTTGACCCAGCTTTGCTTGCCCCGGAGGTGGTTGGATTCGATGATCGCTGTCCGGAACGAGAAGGACTCGGCAATGATCGCGCCGATGAGGACGGCGAGCGGCACCCACCAGAAGTCCCCTTCGATGGCGTGCGGGTGCTGGATCTTTCCCCAGGCCTCATACAGGGCGAACAGGCCGCCGACGCTGAAGAGCACAATCGAGACGATGAAGGCGTAGATGTACCGCTCGCGGCCGTAGCCGAAGGGGTGCTCGGGGCTGGCTTTCCGCTGCGCGCGCTTGCCGCCCACCAGGAGCAACAGCTGGTTGCCGGAGTCTGCGAGCGAGTGAATCGCCTCGGCCAGCATGGACGAGGAAAACGTCAGAAAGTAGGCGACGAACTTCAAAACGGCGATGGTCAGGTTTGCGGCCAGCGCCGCGAGAATCGCCTTGGTACCGCCATTTGCAGCCACGTGAGCTTCTCCTTATGGGGTTCTTCAGGGTGTACGCGAACACCGGAAGAACCCAGCGCCCACAAGGAATACCGTACCCGTTTCCGGGCCGCAGCCGAACCGCGGCAGGGGCCGACGGCCACGTAACGATTGGGTAGTCCCCTGCTGACAACGAATCCGCCCTATGTTAGCTTGAAGCCATATTCGGGATCCACAATTTGGGTGCCGACGAATATGTAGGAGGAGACATGGGCTTTCTTGGCTGGATCATTCTCGGACTCATAGTAGGTGCAATCGTCAAGGCAGTCATGCCCGGCAGGGTCGGCGGCGGCTGGGTTACCAGCCTCGTGCTCGGCGTCGTCGGCGCAATTGTCGGCGGCTGGATCGGGGACCTTCTGTTCGGCGGCGGCAAGATGGAATTCTGGAATCTCGGTTCCTGGCTCCTGGCCATCGTCGGCGGCCTCGCCGTAGCGGGCATTTACGGCGCCATCACAGGGCGCAACAAGACCTCATAATTCTGCAAGGCACTGGCCCCACGCTGTAGGGGGCGGCAGTGACAGTACGACGGCGGGGCCCACCATTCGGTGGGCCCCGCCGTTCGTTGGGAGGTCGTTCGTTGGGAGGTCTTCTGGCCGGGGATTTCCCGGCCCTACGTGCCAGCTCCCTGCGGGGCCCCTAGGGCGCCTGCTGGGAGCGGGCACTGGCGTAGAGGCAGACGGTGGCTGCGGTGCCGAGGTTCAGGCTTTCAGCTCCCCCATAAACCGGCACGGCCACCCGGTGGTCGGCCAGCGCGATCTCGTCCTCGGTCAGGCCCTGCGCCTCGTTGCCGAACAGCCAGGCCGTGGGGTTTTCCAGCGCGAAGACCGACTCGGCCGCGGAGGCCCCCAGGCGCCGGGCCGCATTCTCGTCCTGGAGACGGTCCAGGTTCAGCTGGCCTTGGCCGTCCGCCGCGAGGACTCCGATGCCGCGTTCCTTGCAGCGGGCCACCAGCTCCTCGACGTCGGCGCCGAGCACCACGGGCAGGTGGAAGAGGGATCCCGCCGTCGAGCGCACGGCCTTGGGGTTGTAGATGTCAACGCTGGATGCGGTCAGGATAATGGCGTCCGCGCCGGCTGCGTCGGCTGCCCGGAGCACGGTTCCGGCGTTGCCGGGGTCGCGGACCTGGCACAGCACCGCGATCAGCCGCGGGCCGGCGTCGAGTACCTGCTCAAGGCTCACGTCCAGGAAACCGCAGACCGCGAGAATGCCCTGCGGGGTGACCGTGTCCGCCATCGCGGCCAGCACTTCGTCGGTGGCGAGGAAGGCGGTGGTGCCCTCTGCGAGTACCTCCAGGTCCGGGTGCCGATCCAGGCATGCCTCGCTCGCGTACACCTCATAGACAATGCCGGGCTCCCCCGCGGCAATCCGTTTCTGGTGCAAGGTCAGGGCCTCCCGGACAGCCTGCGGGCCCTCCGCCAGGAACTCGCTGCGCTTTAAACGGGCCGGGCGCCCGGCAAGTTGAGCCACCTTCCTCACCCGATCAGCTCGAGGATTGGAAAGTGGAAAATCTTGCGGGCGCCCGGTTTCGTTCATATAAGAACCTTAGTTGCTTTCACAGCCGGTTCTTGAACGAAGCAGTCTTTCGACTACGGCAGGAACTACTTTGCGGCCTCGGCGTCAGCCTTCTTGGCAGCAGGCTTCTTCGCGGGAGCCTTCTTGGCAGCCTTCGGAGCCGCGGCAGCCTCAGCCTGGACGGCCGGAGCGGACGTGTCGGCGGGCAGCGAGTCCTTGGCGACCTTGACCAGCGCGGCGAAGGCGTTGGCGTCGGAAACGGCCAGTTCGGCCAGCATACGGCGGTCAACCTCAACCTCAGCGGCCTTCAGGCCCTGGATCAGTCGGTTGTAGGTCAGGCCGTTGGCGCGGGACGCAGCGTTGATGCGCTGGATCCAAAGACGGCGGAAGTCGCCCTTCTTCTTCTTGCGGTCACCGTAGCTGTACACAAACGAGTGCAGCAGCTGCTCTTTTGCCTTGCGGTACAGGCGTGAACGCTGTCCGCGGTAGCCCTTTGCGCGTTCGAGGATAACCCGGCGCTTCTTGTGGGCGTTAACCGCCCTCTTCACA
>JBKPBZ010000192.1:0-25262 GCA_046727115.1 Actinomycetota bacterium
CCGCTGCGCCCAGAGCCGTAAGCGCTTTGCACGGCGCTGCCGGGTCCTGTTCGTTTGCTGCAGACCCGGACGCAGCCACTGATCTGCGCGGGCGGGTGGAACCGTTGCGCGATTGACCAACTTGGCGGGACAGTTTGCGGGTGGGGTGTACGCGAAGCCAGGTTTCCTGTAGCTGTTTCGGATTTCTCGCAGCGCCGGTGCGGGCGGAACGTGTCGCGGTGGGGGACCGGCTAAGGAGACGGCAGAGGATGGCGCCGAGCGATAGCAGTGTCTCTCTACATATATTTAGCAGGGCAATGGCCCTGTCACGCCTGCGCGGGAGGCCTCCCGCACTAGCGAGCTTCATCGGGTTGACAATGTTCTGGGGCTGATGAGATGTGGAACGCAGGAGGTTCGTCTTGGCTATAGCACCTGTACCGCGTTCAGACGCGGATATCCGCCCGTACCTCGACTCGCTGGGCTTGCCGGGGATTATTGATCTGCATGTGCATTTCATGCCTTTCAAGGTGCTGGAGAAAGTGTGGCTGTTCTTTGACCGTGTTGCGGACAGCGGGGCTCCCCCCTGGCCCATCACCTACCGGGACTCCGAAGAGGAACGGGTGCGAACGCTGCGAGATATGGGAGTGAAGGCATTCACGACGCTGAACTATGCACACCGCCCCGGCATGGCGCAGTGGCTCAACGACTACTCAACAGCATTCGCCTCGAACCATGCTGACGCCATCCACTCTGCCACTTTCTATCCAGAGCCAGGCGTGGAAACCGTCGTCGCGCACAGCTTGAAACAAGGCGCTCAAATCTTCAAGGTACACATCCAGGTGGGAGGATTCTCACCCTTGGACCCCCAGCTTGCGCCCGCATGGGAGCTCATCGAGGATTCCGCTACACCGGTGGTCATCCACTGCGGCAACGGTCCGCACCGCGGAGAATACACCGGGCCTGAACCCATACGTGAACTCATCAAAAGGTACCCCTCGTTGGTGCTCATCATCGCGCACGCAGGCCTGCCGGAGTACATGGAGTACGCCGAGCTTGCCGCAAACAATCCTCACGTCTACCTCGACACCACCATGGTCGGGACTTCCTACATGGAGCAGATCGCCCCGATCCCGCCCGGATACCAGGACACCCTTGCCGGGCTGTCACACAAAGTTGTCTTCGGCACGGATTATCCTTCGATTCCCTACTCCTACAGCCACCAGATTCAGGTACTCGAAGGCTGGGGACTCGGAAGCCAATGGATGAAAAATGTCCTCTGGCACACCCCGCAGGCACTCCTAAGGCTGGACCGGCTGCCCTAGCCTCGCCTGTCGGAGTGTCTGAATAACGGTGGATCCGGGTTGGCCTGACACACGGGGCGGTGCCTGGCGGGGAGGACTGATCATGAGCGGAACCATGGATCCAATGGCGACTGAAGTGGATCAGCAAGCGTTAGCGGGAAACTCCCGCAACGGCACCCGCACCGTGCTCAAAACGGGTCGTATGCCATCGGTTGTGATGGACCTTTCCAATGAGGAGGGTTGGTCGTGCGGCCACGATGACGTCGTCCGTGATCGTGTTTAGCTCGTTGACTTTGAGACCCTTTCGATCTGGGTGAAGAGCCAGCCGATGAGACGGAAGTTGCCGCGGCTGAGCCTGGCGAGGGCGGCGTGGCTTGGGTATCGGTGGAGTGTTCCGGGTCAGGGGCTTGCCGAGTTTGCCCACCGGCGTTCCAGAAGAAGGTGCAGTTCTTCCAAGGCGAGCGGGCGGCGGGCGATCGGCTGGGACAGACTAGAATTGACGGAATCATGGCCAGTCAGCAGAACGATCTGCCCGCCCTGCCTCGCACCTTTCGGTTCACCACGCAGGGCATCGCGCCCGTCAGCCGCGTCCGGTTGTGGGAAAGCCACAACGCCAAGGCCCTGATTTCGCTCGATATCCGGACCATCGATGAGTCCCCGCTTCACGCTGCCGAACTGAATCTCCAGTTCCCGTCCCTGCGCCTGGCCCAAGTACAGGGAACGGCCCAGATTGTGGAGCGTTCGGAATCGTTCATCCGGCAGAACCCCACCGATGTGGTGGCTATCTTTTTCGCCCTCGCCGGCGATGCGTTCTTTTACCACCGCGGCGGCCATGAGTCCCTGAAGCCCGGCCAAGCCATCATGTACGACGCGGACCTGCCGTTCATGCGCGGCTTCGCCGAGGGGCTTCATGAATTGGTCCTCACCGTTCCCCGGCCTCTTTTCCGGGAGCTGTCCGGCGGAACAGCCCTGAACCGTCCGGCGCGCTTCGATTTCGGACCCGGCGCCGGGCCCCAGGCGCAGCAGCTCGCCCGGATGATCCGCGCGGCGCTGGTGTCCGAGCAGCCAGCGGATGACGTCGAGGACACTGTCCTGGAACTGTTTCGCTCGATCGCCTCGGGAGGCAGCGCTGGCAGTGATGCGGGCTACTTGGCTGCCGCTAAAGGGTACATCGAACGGCACCTCGGCGATCCTGCCCTGTCGACGGCGGAGGTGGCTGCCGCCGTCGGCATCAGTGAGCGGCAGTTGGGACGTGCGTTCGCGGCCGCCGGCCTTACGCCAGGCCGCTACGTGCTGGGGCTGCGACTGGATCACGGGCGGGCACTTCTCGCATCACCTGCTGCGGAGGGATTGGGCGTCGGCGAGATCGCCGCCAGGGTCGGCTTCTTGTCGCAGAACTATTTCGCCCGCGCCTTCAAAGAACGGTTCAAGGCCACGCCGCTGCAGACGCGCAAGGCGGCCAGGGCAGGCGTCCCGCTGGAGTAGTCCGCGGCAACACGAACGGTTTGTTTTAGGACAGCGCCGACGCTTTTTAGCACCCACCGGACCCATCAGCTCTTGTCGGCACCACGGGCGATAGTGACCTGCAACACTTCTTGTGATGCCGCGGTTCGGCTGCCTCACTACCGCGGGGCCGAGCGCCAAGCCACGTTGTCCAAACCACAACCAATGGAGGTTGTCATGCCAATTTTCAATGACGGAATCACCGCCACTGCCCGCCCGGAAGGTACAGGCATCGTCACTACCGACGTGCTAATTGTGGGCTCCGGCCCTGCCGGCAGTTCCGCGTCCCTGTTCCTCTCCAACCAAGGCATCCCGAACATCATGATCACCAAGTACCGCTGGACCGCGCATACGCCCCGCGCCCACATCACCAACCAGCGCACCATGGAAGTGCTGCGCGACGCGGGCATCGAAGACCAGGTCCTGGCCGAGGCAACGCCGCACGAACTCATGGGTGACACGGTCTACTGTGAATCCCTTGCCGGAGAAGAGATCGGCCGCCGCCCCACCTGGGGCACACGGCCGGACCGGCGCGCCGACTACGAACTCGCATCGCCTTCCATGCCGTGCGACATTCCGCAGACGCTCCTTGAACCGATCATGGTCAAGAACGCGGCGATGCGCGGCACCCAAGTTCAGTTTTCCACGGAGTACCTGTCCCATACGCAGGACGCAGATGGCGTCAGCGTACAGGTGCTGAACCGCCTCACCGGACACGAATACACAATCCGGGCGAAGTACCTCATTGGCGCCGATGGTGCGCGCTCCAAGGTCGCCGCCGACGTCGAGCTCCCCATGGAGGGCCTGATGGACATTGATGGCTCTATGAACATCACGTTCAAGGCGGACCTGACCCACCTCGTGAAGCACCGCCCGTCAATCCTGTACTGGGTGTTCAACCCGGGCTCAAACATCGGCGGTCTCGGCGCCGGCCTGATCCGCATGGTCCGCCCCTGGAATGAGTGGCTGATCTGCTGGGGCTTCGACATCAACGGTGAGCCCCCGGTCCTGGACAATGCCGAAGCAATCCGGATCATCCGGAACCTGGTGGGCGTCGCGGACCTCGACGTCGAAATCCTGGGCTACTCGCTGTGGGGCAACAACGAACAGTGGGCCACCCACTTGCAGAAGGGCCGCGTTTTCTGCGCCGGAGACGCCATCCACAAGCACCCGCCGAGCCACGGACTTGGCTCCAACACATCCATACAGGATTCCTACAACTTGGCCTGGAAGCTGGCCGCCGTAATCAGGGGCCAGGCCGGTCCCGAACTGCTGGACACCTACTCCACGGAGCGCGCACCTGTGGCCAAGCAGATCGTGAACCGGGCCAACCAGTCCAGCCGAGACTACAAGCCGATCTTTGACGCCCTGGGGGTCACGGACGCCGCCACGGACGAGGAATTCACCCAGAAGCTCCAGCTTCGCAAGGAAAACTCGCCCGAGGGCGCGGCGCGCCGCGGGGCACTGCGCGCCGCACTCGACGCGAAGGACTATGAGTTCAATGCACAGGGTACCGAGATCGGTCAGTTTTACGAGTCAACGGCTGTGGTGACCGACGGCGGTGAGCGGCCTGCGCGGACCGAGGACGAGCTGCTGCATCACCAGAAGTCCACGTTCCCGGGCCTCCGGTTGCCGCACGCCTGGCTTGGAAACGCCAAGTCCAAGTACTCGACTCACGACATCGCCAAAGGCACCGGTTTCACCATTTTCACCGGAATCACGGGGCAGGCTTGGGCAGACGCCGCGGTCAATGTGGCCGCTCGGCTAGGGATTGAGCTCAAGGCCGTGGTGATTGGCGAAGGCCAGGAGGTCCAGGACCTCTACGGGGACTGGCTCCGCCAGCGGGAGATCGAGGAAGACGGTGTCATCCTCGTTCGCCCGGACAAGCACATCGGCTGGCGCGCCCACTCTATGGTTCAGGATCCCAAAGCTGCTCTTACCGCAGTGCTCGCCGAGATTTTGAGCGTTGGCTTTGAAGACCGCGATCTCGCCGAGGAAGCCGAAGCCGTTCTCGCACCCGCCGGTCTTGGTCGCTGACAGCGAAAGCCTCAGCGACGCAGGTGCAACGGAGGTGGAATAAGGCTCCGCCGCATTGCTCCCACGGCGGGAGGTTTCCGCTGTCCATTTCCAGTGGCGGTCTGGCATCGGCCTGCCTCCGGAGCAACATTTCACTCCGGTGAATATCGGCATTATTCGGACCTAAGAGCTCTTAGTAACGGATAAATAGGTATTTCTTTTTACGAATACGCGCTTTTACGCTTGTTTCTGGATGGCATTGCGCCAGCAGACCTACTGAGAGGCCTCAATGGAGACGCGACATCTCAAGTACTTCATAGCCGTTGCAGAAGAACGGCATTTCGGCAGGGCCGCCGCCAGACTCCACATGGCGCAACCGCCTTTGTCCCAACAGATCCGGCAGCTGGAGGAACAGTTGGGCACCCCGCTGATGGTCCGGACTACCAGGAAGGTGGAGCTGACGCCGGCAGGTCAGGTCCTGCTGGATCGGGGGCGGGTGCTGCTCCAGGAACTGCAAGTCCTGGAATCCGATGTGCAGCAGGTTGGCGAAGGTGCCACGGGAGTACTCCGAGTAGGGTTCACCGGCACGGCCACATACCGGCTAATGCCCATCATCGTCCAGGCCGCGCGACGCATCTTGCCCGGGCTCCGCATCACGGTCCAGGGCGAAATGCTGACGCCGCAGATGGAAGCTGCGTTGGAGGAGGGCAGGCTCGATGCTGCCGTTCTCCGCCCACCTGTCCATTCGGGGGCCATCGGCCTGAAGCTGCTGGAACAGGACCAGCTGGTGGCGGCCTTGCCCGCGGACTCGCCGTTGGCAGAGAAGGGAATGCTGGAGCTGGCCGCGCTGTCCGGGGAGGGCTTCATCGGATATCCCGGCTATTCCGCGGTCAGCAGCATCTTTATTGACGCCTGCCGCAAGGCCGGATTCCAGCCCCGGGTCGTTCAGGAGGCAAAGGAGACCTCCACGCTGCTCTCGCTCGTGGCCTCCGGTATGGGCATAGCACTCGTTCCCATGACATCGCGGATGTTTTCCTATCAGGGCGTTGCTTTCCGGCCGCTCCGGGACCCCCCGCCGATGGATCTGGCGGTGGCCTGGAACAGCGACAAGGAAACGCCGCTGTTGCGCGCCTTCCTCGGTCTCTTCGATTCCCTCCCCGCCAAGCAGCCCCCCGCAGGTAAGTCGGCAGCCTCCAAAGGACAGACCCCGTGAAGATCAAACGCATTGAGGCCATTCCCTATGCCATCCCGTACGCGCGGCCGCTGAAGTTCGCCAGCGGCGAGGTGAGCGCCGCGGAACATGTGCTGGTCCGGATCCACACGGACGCGGGTATCTGCGGCGTGGCCGATACCCCGCCGCGGCCCTACACATACGGCGAAACCCAGGATTCGATCGTGTCGGTGGTGACCAAGGTCTTCGCCCCGCAGCTCATCGGGATGGACCCGATGGACCGCTCCAAAGTCCAGCAGCTGCTCCGGCGCACGGTCAACAACCCCACGGCCAAGGGGGCCCTGGACATCGCACTCTGGGACGTCATCGGCATCTCCCTGGGCACCCCCGTGCACAAGCTGCTGGGCGGCTTCAGCGACAGCATGCGGGTCTCGCACATGCTGGGCTTCAAGCCCGCCGGCGAGCTCCTCGAGGAAGCGTTGCGGTTCCGTGACACGTACGGCATTGACACCTTCAAGCTCAAGGTTGGCCGGCGGCCGCTGTCCCTGGACGTCGAGGCCTGCCATGTGCTGCGGGAAGGCCTCGGTGCGGACACTGAGATCTACCTCGACGCCAACCGCGGGTGGACGGCGAACGAGGCCATGGAGGTGCTCCGCCGGACCGAAGGCCTGGGACTGTCAATGCTGGAGGAGCCGTGCGATGCCGCCGAGGCGATGGGACGGCGCCGGCTGGTCCAGCACTCGAGCATCCCGATCGTGGGCGACGAAAGTGTCCCCACCCTCGGCGACGTCTCCCGGGAACTGCTCTCCGGCGGAAGCAGCGCGATCTGCATCAAGACAGCGCGCAGCGGTTTCACCGAGGCCCAGCAGATCCTCGGCCTCTGCGAGGGCCTCGGCGTGGACGTCACGATGGGCAACCAGATCGACACCCAGGTCGGCAGCCTCGCCACGGTCACCTTCGGCGCGGCCTTCGAGGCCAGCTCCCGGCGGGCCGGGGAGCTCTCCAACTACCTGGACATGACGGATGACCTGCTTGCGGAGCCGCTCGAAATCAATGACGGCGCCATCCGCGTTCGCGAGGTCCCCGGCGTCGGGGCAGCCATCGACGCCGACAAGCTGCAGAAGTACCGTCAGGACTAGGCCTGTCCGGCCATGTCTGCCCTCAGAAAACCCCCACCGAAAGGAAAAAAACATGCTCTACCTGGTCCGCATGGACGTCAATATTCCGCCGGACATGCCCAAAGAACACGCCGACGCCATCAAGGCGGAGGAACGGGAGTACTCCCAGGAGCTCCAGCACGACGGCCGCTGGCCGCACTTGTGGCGGGTCGTGGGCGAGTACTCCAACTACTCGGTGTTCGACGTCGCGGACAACGACGAGCTGCACACCCTCCTCTCAGGCCTGCCACTCTTCCCATACATGGACATCAACGTCACGCCGCTGGCGAAGCACCCGTCCGCCGTCGAATAACACGCACCGCATTCGTATCGAGTAGCGCACCGCATTTATATCGAATAACACGCACCGCATTCATATCGAAGAGCTTTCAATGATCCGGAAATAGGTATTTCCCCTCGCTCAATGAGGGCCCTACCGTGGAAACAACACCGAATGTGATGTGCAGCACTAAACGGCATCACGCACGACATACCGGAACCCTCGAACCGTTTCAGACCAAGGTTCCGGAGCAACCATTCTTTGACAAGGGAGTCACCATGACAACGGAAATCCAAGCCACAGCAGCCTCCTCGGGCGCGGGGGCCACCGCCCGCTTCCGGGAGAACAAGCACATCGGCGCCGGCACGAGCCAGGAACGCGTCAGCACGCTGGCCGGCCGCATCATCAAGGCGATCAACAACACCGTCCTGGATGAGAAAGTCACCTATGACGAGTACAACGCCTTCAAGGCCTGGCTCATCCAGGTCGGCGAGGACGGCGAATGGCCGCTGTTCCTGGACGTCTGGGTGGAACACTCCGTCGAGGAGGTCGCCAACGCCAACCGGCACGGCTCCAAGGGCACCATTGAGGGACCGTACTACATCCCTAACGCCCCCTCGCAGAACACCCCGGCCACCCTGCCGATGCGCGACGACGAACCCGGCACCCCGCTGCTGTTCCAGGGTCAGGTCACGAATGTCGCTGGTGAGCCGCTCGCCGGCGCGCTGATCGAACTGTGGCACGCCGATGACCTTGGCTTCTACTCCCAGTTCGCCCCCGGGCTGCCGGAATGGAACCTCCGCGGCTCCATCATTGCCGATGCCCAGGGCAACTTCCAGATCAACACCATGCAGCCGGCGCCTTACCAGATCCCCACCGACGGCGCCTGCGGTGCCCTTATCGCCGCGGCCGGCTGGCACGCCTGGCGGCCTGCCCACCTTCACTTGAAGGTTTCCGCGCCGGAGCACCAGCTCATCACCACCCAGCTTTACTTCGAAGGCGACGAGCACGTCGCCGACGACATCGCCTCGGCCGTGAAGCCCGAACTGGTCCTCGCCCCCACAGAGCGCGCCGACGGCAGGGGCCGCGAAGTCACCTACAACTTCGTTCTCGACCCCCAGGACTAAAGCTCCAGTCCCGGGCCGGGGCCGGAACACTGTCGACCCCGGGCCCAACCCGTACACCACCAGTACCCGCCGTAAGGCCGCACGCCCAAAATTAGGCCGCCGCCACAGTAGTGGCCACCAGCAGAAAGGAGGAGTCGATGACTCAGGAAGTCATGGGGGCCATTGACACCCGTGAACTGCGCCACGTCTTCGGCACGTTTGCCACCGGCGTCACGGTGGTGACGTGCCGGTCCGACGACGGTGTCCCGCACGGCGCCACGGTCAATGCCTTCACCGCCGTCTCCCTGGATCCGCCGCTCGCCCAGGTCACGCTGACCCGGACCTCGCGCGCCGCCCGCTATCTAGAAGGTGCCGCCTTCGCCATCAACATCCTGTCCCTCGAACAGATGGATGTGGCCCTGCATTTCGCCGGCAAGGTTCTCGACGAAGAGCCGGAATGGACCCTGGACGGCAATGTCCCGGTGCTGACCCGGAATGCAGCCACACTCGAATGCCGGCCGTGGAACGTCTACGACGGCGGCGACCACATCATCGTCGTCGGCGAGGTCATCGGCATGGAAATCACCAAGCGGGAACCGCTCCTGTTCTTCGGCGGCAAATTCCGCCAGATCGGCCGGCTCGTTGAGGGCGCCCCTTGGGACCACTCCGGCGACGCCCCCGAATCGGGCTGGTTCGCCGGCTCCAGCTCCTTCAAGCCGCTTCACGGCTCCACGCACTAACCCGCATCACACCAAGCACTCCTGAGATTTCCTCACCTCAGAGACCCCTCCCCTGAAAGGGACGATCATGACCGAAATTGTTGACCAGTCTGTTCCCGCCACCGATTCCTCGGCGTCCTCCACGCCGTCGACGAGTGACAGAACGACGCCGGCGAATCCGAAGATGCCGATGACCGGGGATGAGTACATTAAGTCTTTGCAGGATGACCGAGAGGTCTGGATTTACGGTGAGCGTGTCAAGGACGTCACTACCCACCCGGCGTTCCGCAACTCGATCCGGATGGCCGCCCGGCTGTACGACGCGATGCACAAGCCCGAGCTGCAGGACAAGCTGATGGTGCCCACGGACACCGGGTCCGGCGGCAAGACGATGTCCTTCTTCCGCACCCCGCACAGCGTCGAGGACCTGAAGAAGGACCGCGTCGCGATCGAGACCTGGTCCCGGATGAGCTACGGCTGGCTGGGCCGCTCACCGGATTACAAGGCGGCGTTCCTGGGCACCCTGGGCGGCAACACGGACTTCTACGAGCCGTTCCAGGAGAACGCCAAGCGCTGGTACAAGGAATCGCAGGAGAAGGTCCTGTACTGGAACCACGCGATCATCAACCCGCCGGTGGACCGGCACCTCCCGGCGGACCAGGTCGGCGATGTGTTCATGAAGGTCGAGAAGGAGACCGGCTCGGGCCTGATCGTCTCCGGCGCCAAGGTCGTCGCGACCGGTTCCGCGATCACCAACTACAACTTCATCGCGCACTACGGCCTGCCGATCAAGCGCAAGGAATTCGCGCTGATCTGCACGGTGCCGATGGACGCCCCGGGTGTGAAGCTGATCAGCCGGGCCTCCTACGCCCATCAGGCCGCCGTGATGGGCAGCCCGTTCGACTACCCGCTTTCGAGCCGGATGGACGAGAACGACTCGGTCTTCATCTTCGACAAGGTCCTGATCCCGTGGGAGAACGTCTTCGCCTACGGGGACGTGGAGAAGGTCAACAACTTCTTTCCGCAGACCGGCTTCATCAACCGCTTCACCTTCCAAGGCGTGATCCGCCTCGCCACCAAGCTCGACTTCATCGCCGGGCTGCTGATGAAGGCTCTGGAAGTCGCCGGAACGCAGGACTTCCGCGGCGTCCAGACCCGGGTGGGCGAGGTCTTGGGCTGGCGCAACATGTTCCACGCCCTAATCGACGGCATGACCCTGAACCCCGACCATGGCCCCAACGGCACCGTGCTGCCCAAGCTCGACTACGGACTGTCCTACCGGATGTTCATGTCCATCGGCTACCCGCGGATCAAAGAAATCATCGAACAGGACGTCGCATCCGGCCTGATCTACCTGAACTCCTCAGCCCTGGACTTCAAGACCCCGGAAATCCGGCCCTACCTGGACAAGTACATCCGCGGCTCCGACGGCGTCGAGGCCGTGGACCGGGTGAAGCTGATGAAGCTGCTCTGGGACTCGATCGGCACCGAGTTTGGCGGCCGGCATGAACTCTACGAGCGGAACTACTCCGGAAACCACGAGAACGTGAAGGCCGAGATCCTCTTCGCCGCGCAGGCCCAGGGCACCACGGACTACATGAAGGGCTTCGCGGACCAGTGCCTCGCCGAATACGACCTGGACGGCTGGACCGTGCCCGACTTGATCAGCAACGACGACGTCAGCCTGTTCCTCAAACGCAGCTAATTTCTACCGAATGAGCGGCGCTGCCGGTCGGCATAGGCAGGGCCGCTCACCCGGTAAGAGGCATCGCTGGCCCCAGACGACAAAACCCGACAATCCGCACGGCATCCCGACTTCGATCTGCTTGCGCCGGGGACTGCTTTCCATCACCGGGAGGACTGACTATGGGTCTGACTTTTGAGCATGTGACCCTGGGCCAGCGTGTCCTTTTCGGCACCGGCGCGGCCGCTGCGAGCCTCGCCTCCGAAGTGGCCCGCCTGGGTGCGCAGCGCGTGATGGTGATCACCTCCGACCGCGCGAGGGAGACGGCGTGTACGGTGACTGCCGACGTCGAAGTGGCGTTGTGGCACCACGACGTGGTGATGCACGTGCCCATAGAAACCGCAGAGAAGGCCCGGGCCGCTGCAGGCGAGCACTGCATCGATCTGCTCGTCTGTGTGGGCGGGGGTTCGACGACGGGACTCGCTAAGGCGATCGCGATGACCTTGCGCCTGCCGATCATTGCCGTGCCCACCACCTATGCCGGCTCGGAAGCCACCAACGTGTGGGGCCTAACCGAAGCATCTCGAAAAACCACCGGAGTGGACGATGCCGTACTGCCCGTCACCGTCATCTACGACGCGGCACTGACGCTGGCCCTGCCCGTGGCCATGTCCGTTGCGTCTGGCCTGAACGGCATTGCTCACTGCATCGACTCCATGTGGGCCCCCCGCGCCGACCCCATCAACGTAGCGCTCGGCGTCGAAGGCATTCGCGCCCTCAGTCACGGCCTGCCCCTCATCACCGAAGACCCCGCAGGTGCCGAGGGGCGCGAGCAGGCCCTGTACGGCGCCTACCTCTCGGCCGTCGCATTCGCGTCCGCCGGCTCCGGGCTGCACCACAAAATCTGCCACGTCCTGGGCGGCACATTTAATCTCCCCCATGCCCAGACCCACGCCACCGTACTGCCCTACGTTCTCGCATTCAACGCCCCCTATGCTTCCGACTCCGAAGCTCGCATCGCCGCAGCGTTCGGCACCGCCGAGGCACTGACCGGACTCCAGGGACTCCGCAAACGCCTGGACGCACCCAAAGCTCTGTCTGACTACGGGTTTACCGCGGACGGGGTCGCCGAAGCCGCCGCCGTCGTCCAGCCGACCGTACCGGCATCGAACCCGCGCCCCGTCACTACCGAGAACCTCACCCGCCTCCTCCAGGCAGCACTGAGCGGCGAAGACCCTCGGGGCCTCCTGGAACACTGACCTCCTCGATCCCCGGCTAGGCCATTGCGCGTCCCACCCGGATTCTTTAAAACGATCGATTACTGAGACGGTCGGGCCGCTTTTGAGGTGGCGTAAGGAATGCCGGAGGATCCCGCGGGTTCGACACGCCCCTCTTAAGTCTCAGAATGCCGTCCAATAACAGGTAGTCCCATAACGGCGAATCGCCCGGCTTTAAGAGAAGCCGGGGAAGCCCATGGCTGTGATCGGGTACGCGAGGGTTTCCACCGCGGAACAGAACCTTGATCTGCGGCTCACTGCACTCAAGTCCGCCGGCGCAGCCCGGACCTTTGCCGACAACGGTGTTAGCGGATCCACGGTGGAAGGCCCCGCAAAGTGGACGACGCTGCCGCAGCCCGGGCCAAGGAACTCAAAGGCAAGGATCAGCGCCTCCGACATCGGTAAGATGCCTGGAGTCTCCCGCGCCACGATCTACCGATACCTTACGACCGCTTCGCGGATGAATATTTAGCGGAGTAACAGCGATTGCGTAAGGCTGTACTCGGAAGCCACGCGGCTCCGCTGTCTCCTAACAGAGCTACGATGCGATGAATAAACAGACCTGACACGGTACGCCGATTCTACGAGCAGCGCGGGTGCTCCCTGATGGATCCATGCTTCGAATACGCCAACAGGGAACCATGGTTGATGGCCAAAGCCCTGGAGACCTAGCGAGGTGTTGACCACGCTTCAACCTCGAACTGGATGGATCTACACGCGCTATGGGAATCACATGTGGCGCTTATGTGGCCCTGTTTCCTCAGTCCGTTGCAAAGCGAGCTCGAACGGCATGTCGAGGAGCGGCGTCCCGGATCCCCAACCTGGAGGAATACCAGCCGCGGCGGCCGAGGACGAGCTGATGGACGGCCGGAGTTTCGAGCTGATCATCCGCGAGCTGTGCGAGGCGGCCGCTAGTGAAGATCACCAGCGACGACCCTAACTACGACCACAACGGTGAGGCCGCCCTGGCCTGGCATTTCACCACGGACCAAGGCGAGTTCCTCATGGTGGAAAAGGACGACGAGGCTTTCATGATCGACCCGGAGACCATGGAGATCGTGGCGGCCGTCAAGTTCGAGGAGGCTGACGACGAATTGGCTGACGCCTAGCCCTCGGTGTCCTAATGCTGTGCTCGCCAGAAGGTCGTATCGTCCTTGGGAGCAGGCCTCGCCGCGGGTGTCCCGCGGCGAGGCCGGCTGCGGTCCTTTAGCGGACGCCGTCCTCCGCTTTCAGGAAAGGGGTCCGAGCACTGGGCGCCAGTCGTAGATGCGGGTCTCCGTGACGACCCCGCCGCTGGTATAGGGGTCACGCTGCAGCAGCTCAATCAATTCACCGGCCGACTCGAGCCGGAAAATCAGCAGGGCGCCGGATTCGTCTTCGAAAGGCCCGGCCTCCAGAAGTTTGCCGTCGGAGACCAGCTGCTTGACGTAGGCGAGATGCTCAGCGCGGGAAGCCTCCATCACTGACTTGTCGGGGGTATAGGACCAGTGGACTACATGCGTTGTCATGAAATGCTCCTCTAGATGGTTTGGGCCTGGCTTGTTGCGGTCCCGGTGAGGGCGGCCTCCCACGCCGCCACCGAGGCACCGGGGTTTTCGATCATGGGGTAGTGCCCTGCCTTGGGAAGCTGCCGGATCGTACCCTTGCACAGCTTTGCCACCGTTTCCGCCAGGTAATCCGCCGTGACGAATGGATCAGACTCTCCGTAGAGCAGCGTTGTTGGGATCTCATGGGAGCCCAGCTCATCCATGAAGTCCGGCCCGGTCCAGTTGGCGAGGTAAGCCGACCAGACCTCTTCGTTCATGGTCGCGCGGTTCCGGTCCACCAGACGGCGCAGGTCTTCCGGATCCATATTCGGCGACAATGAGCCCTTGATGGCTGCAGCGGGATCGGCCCAGGCACGGCGGAAAGCGTCATATGTTTCTGCGTTCAGTGCTGTGCCCGCGGGCGAAACGGGCGTAAGGGCTGCCACGGAAAGCACCTGATCCGGCATCAGCGTCGCGAGGCGGAGCGCTGCCGCCCCGCCCATTGAATGGCCCAGGACAGAGAACTTACCGCGCCGACAGCCCTGGACTGTCATGACTTGGGCAGGAGTCAGCGGCGAGCGTGCGTCGATTCTCAGGGGGTGTGGGCGAGGCGGCAGGAGCCGGTCGGTGCCCGGTTTCGAGGGTGTTGCGCCGTTCGTGAGGCGGTCAACGAATCGCCGCGCAGTCGTGGGTGGGTGAAGGTCTTGGTCCAGCCGGAGAACTGAGTTGTTGGAGGCGATGGCGAGGGAGTCTTTTGCTGCCTCCGCCAGCTCGGCCAGGCGCTAGATGATGAGCGACTCCCGCAGCTGTTGCAGCGCAACACGAACGACGGTCTCGGATCGGTGGATCTCCCTCACATTCATCCCGGTAAACTCTTTCACCGCACGGCGCATGCTTTGCACGTTGGTGAATCCGCACGATGACGCAATTTCTGAGTAGGTGACCCTTTGGGCGTCGGACTGAAGGAAGAGCTCCAGTGCTTTGCGCGTTCTCACGGCGCGTATGCGCTCACCCAAGCTGAGTTCTTCGTTCTCGAAAAAGTAGAAGAGGGAGCGACGGGAGAGGTTGAACCTTTCGGCGACCATTGCCACGTCCAGATCGGGGTTGTCATAGCTGGCATCAAGGTATTTCTTTACCGCCCGACTTAGGGCCGGTTTCTGCGCCTCATCGTCGACCGGCGTTTCAAGCAGGGAACCCACCAGGGTTGCCATCACGGATCGGAGGATGTCTGCGG
The DNA here is from genome assembly GCA_046727115.1 of Actinomycetota bacterium. Classification (GTDB taxonomy): domain Bacteria; phylum Actinomycetota; class Actinomycetes; order Actinomycetales; family Micrococcaceae; genus Arthrobacter. Next base: position 14,954 of record JBKPBZ010000192.1, read on the forward strand.
TTCCCGATGCCTCCCGGTCGATGCCGGGCCGCTTCCAACTCAACAGTGCAGGAATCACGAAAGTGCCCACGAGCGGATGCTTTGCGAGGTCAGGCAGGCGAAGCAGGGAGCCTAGGCCGGCCTCGCTCACATCTAGGCTGCTGCGGTCGATGTTGATCTGCAACGCGTGAAAGCCTTCGGGGGCATCGAAACTGCCGCCCAGCGAGGTGTCGATGAACTTCACGGAGCCCGGTGCTACAGGCTCAGGCACGCCGTTGAGAGCGAGGGTTAGGGCCGGCGCTTTCCGGAAGTAGGCCAGGCGCAGATCCCTAGTGTCGGGATTCGGCGCCCACGAGCCCAGTGCGGGGGCGTTGTAGATCTCTATGAGGCTGAAACCTGGGCCGGCAAGACTGATGGCCGAAGGAGTGAAAGGCACGGGAGCAGCATGCGCCGACTTTTCCAACCGCATCGGAGTTTCGACAGCACTGCCGTACCACGTTCGCCAATGTTCAAACCTTTGTTCGGGAGTAAGCCCCTCCGGCACTGCATATCGTCGCAGATGACCGCTGTTCTCGGAAGCAGATTGAGGCATGCCATCCTCCTTTTCGCCAGCTGAACTTTTCTGGCCGTCCTGGGGGTGGCTCCGACTTCTGAGGAAGCGGTTGCGGTAGTTCATAGGGCTGACCAGAAAGGACCTCAGCTATTAGGTCAATCTTACCTGTGTACGTTTTCGATTCGTGTGTCGATGCGTTTGGTCCCGGCGCCCCACACGACCGGTATGGGCCACCGTCTTGGCCTGGGCGAGTATGCCGTTGGATAGGCACGGACTTGGAGGAACGACGCTATTCGGCACTCCACACCATGGCGTGCCTGTCTTCGACAATTCGTTTGGAGACGTGGTCAAGGAAATGCGGGGTGCATTTGTTCGGCCACGGCGTCACGGAGCGGCTTGGATGTCTGGGCGATGTGTTCCACGTTCTCCAGACTGTCGGAATTTCGGTGTCCGCCGGGAGGCTGCCTGGTCGCGAAGTCGTTGACTCGTTGAGGGGCGAGGGCATACTCGATTGCCATGATGCCGGCCCCGACAACTCCTGCTTCAGCGCCCGTTTTGGACTGTGTGACATTGAGGTGCTGCGTGGCCAGGGGGGTGGACCTTGTGTAGACGGTTTCACGGATTCCGGCGATGAGATGTTCCCCCGACTGCGCCAGCGAACCGCCGACGACGATGAGTGAGGGGTTGATGATGCTCACACACATGTTGAGCATCTCGCCGATGTCGCGTCCGGCCTGCCGGACGGCTTGAATGGCGGCCAGGTCGCCGGATCGGACCAGAGATACGACATCCGAGCCGCTAGTTGCCTGCAACCCCTTTTCGCGAAGGCTGGCGGCTAGTGCGGGGGCTCCCGCGATCGCTTCAAGGCATGCGGTATTCCCGCAGCGGCACTGGACTCCCGCCCCACGCGAAACGGCTATATGACCGACGTCGCCGGCCGCGCCGTCCGCACCGCGCTGTAGCGTGCCGCCGCTGATAATGCCGGAGCCGATGCCTGTCGCGACCTTGAGGAAAATCATGTTGTCCTCGCCAGGCCAGCATGTTGCCCGTTCTCCAAGGGCCATGATGTTGACGTCGTTGTCCACCAGCACCGGAACATCGAACGTCTGCTGCACGTACGCCGGTACGTCAAAGCCGTCCCAGCCGGGCATGATTGGGGGGCTGGTCGGTTTTCCGGTGGAGTGTTCAACGGGACCGGGCAGCCCGATGCCAACAGCGACGATGTCCGTTGCCGGACGCTTGACCGTTTCCAAATGACCCTGCAGCGTCATCGCTAGCCAGCCAAGAACAGTTTCCGGTCCGCACGAAATCTCAATTCGTTCAGTGGTTTCCACGAGAATTCTTCCCGACAGGTCCGTGAGAGCCACGGTCGCGTGTGTGGCGCCGACGTCGGCGGCAGCGGCCAGCCTTGCACGGGGATTGAAGGCTAGTCGCGCCGAGGGTCGGCCTCCAGTGGAAGCTGCATCCGACACCGGTACAACTAGCCCAAGTTCAAGGAGCGACTCGAGGCGAGAACTGATGGCAGCTCGCCCCAAGCCCGTTATCTCGCCCAGGTCGGCCCTGGTTCGCGGGCGTCCGTCCCGCAGGATACGCAAAAGTTCACCGGCACCGTTGTCCATGTCTCTCCGTTTCGGGGGCTCAAAAGAGGTGAATGGGGAGCGTGAGGTCTTAACACATCGCGCTCCCAGGACCCCGAAGGGGACCTCATCTCCACTCAGTGTCAAGGTGCCCACTCGTTCCCGTCCACTCGTCGATGCCCATAGCATCAAAAAGTGCAACTTCGGTGTGCATTCCATCGCCAACAGCGTCAAAAGGTGCAGACTTTTGCTGGCGGACTGACTAAAGCCACGTGGGGCGTGTCACTGTTTCGGCATGGAAAACGACAGAACCACGACAGCCCCCTCCCGGTTACGGGCCGGGTTCGTCGGTGCCGGGTTCATGGCTGAGGTGCATAGCCGAGCCGCACGTGCCGCAGGGGTGGAAATCGCCGGCATCGCGTCCTCGAACCCTGCCAGTGCCGCCCGCGCCAAAGACCGCCTGGGCGTCGACCGGGCTTACGCCTCCGCCCAGGACCTCGTCCAGGACGACAAGATCGACGTCATCCACGTCTGCACCCCGAACGCCTCCCACGTCGCACTGGCCGAGGCAGCGCTGAAGGCCGGCAAGCACGTTGTCTGTGAGAAGCCTCTGGCTACCAACGTGCAGGATGCCACCCATCTGGTGGAGCTGGCCTCTACGGCCGGGTCGGTCGCGACCGTTCCCTTCGTCTACCGGTTCCATCCAATGGTCCGGGAGGCCCGGGAGCGCATCGCGTCAGGGCAGACCGGAAGGATTTCCACGATCCAGGGTTCCTACCTTCAGGACTGGCTGTTGTCCCGGGACGACGATAACTGGCGGGTTGACGCCGGAATCGGCGGGCCTTCCAGGGCGTTTGCCGACGTCGGATCCCACCTGTGTGACTTGATCGAATTCGTGACCGGGGACCGGATTTCACGCGTCGGTGCACTGAGTCGCACTCTTTTTACGGGCAGGGCAAACCACAAGAATGTCCAGACCGAGGACCTCGTTTCGGCTGTTTTCGCAACTGAGAACGGAGCCGTGGGAAATCTTCTGGTCAGTCAGGTTGCGCCCGGTCGGAAGAACCGCCTGATGATCGAGATTTCCGGTTCTGAAAGCACAGTCCAGTTCGACCAGGAAGCACCGGAAACGCTGTGGCTGGGCAAACGGACCGGATCCCAGCTTCTTGTCCGCGACCCGGCTTCCTTGTCGCCAGATGCGGCACGGCTGTCTGTTCTGCCGGCAGGGCATCCGCAGGGTTATCAGGATGCGTTCAACGCATTCGTCGCCGATACTTACGCGGCAATCAGCGGAGATATCCGCGAGGGCCTGCCCACATTCCGGGACGGACTCAGGGCAGCCATTCTTACCGAGAGCATTATCGAATCGAGCAACAGCGGTCAGTGGATCGACGTCCCAGGCGTGAAACAACTAGAAGGAGTCCAGCAATGAAAATCATCCAGGTAGGTCTCGGCGCATGGGGCACGTCATGGCTCAACGTAATTCACCAGAGCAAGACGTGGGAACTGTCAGGTGTCGTGGACGTCAATGCAGACGCTGCGCGAGCAGCAGGTGAACAATACGGAATCCCCGCCTACGCAAATATTCAGGAAGCCCTCAATCACAAGGAATCCTTCGACGCTGTCCTGGTCATCGTTCCACCCGAATACCACGCCGCTGTAGCCGTCCCTGCCCTCGAAGCCGGTGTGCACGTGCTGATCGAGAAGCCTCTGGCCCACACCCTCGAGGACGGTATCCGCATCATCACCGCCGCCGAGAAATCCGGCAAGCAGGCGATGGTGTCCCAGAACTACCGCTTCAAGCGCGCGGCACGGACCGTCCAGCGCCTCATCAGCGAAGGGGTCATCGGTGATCTGGAGCAGGTGTTCATCGACTACAAGAAGAACCCGCCGTTCGAAGGATTCCGGCTCGAAATGGATGAGCCCCTCATCGTCGATGCGATGATCCACCACCTGGACCAGCTTCGCGGGATCGTCGGCGTAGAACCAACCGCGGTCCGTGCACGGTCATGGAACACGGCAACCTCCCGGTTCAAGGGCAACTCCTCCGCCGTCGTGCAGTTCGACTGTGACAACGGTGCGAGGGTCGTTTACACCGGCTCATGGAGCTCCTACGGCCCGCAGACCAGCTGGGACGGTGACTGGGAAATCCAAGGCAGCAAAGGCGCCATCACCTGGAAGAACAACGAGGTCACGATCGACTTCGCGTCGCTGTTTGACACGGTGTTCCTTGCCGGTGCGGTGGAACGCTCCGGCGTCATGCACGTCGACCTGGATCCGTTGCCGGTCGAGGAACGCCTGGGAACACTGGCTGCGTTCCGCGAAGCCATCGAAACCGGCCAGAAGGCTGAGACGGACGTCACGGACAACATCCAGAGCCTGCAGCTGGTCATGGCCACCGCCGACTCCGCCCGCCAGGACGGGGCACCGATTCGTTTGAAGACCAACGCCGAGCTCTTCGGCAGCAACTAGCACTTCCGACCCGAGGAAGTGTCGAAATGACTGGAGAAACAACCATGCCACAATCAACCACCGGCGCGGCCGGCACGGTTAATAGGAAGGCTGGCCCCAGCAAGTCCGGGGACGAGACCCGATCAAAGCTTTCCGGCGTCGGCAGCTTCATCGGCGCGCAGGGTCTGCTCGTCGTTGTCCTGCTCTTCGGTGTACTGCTGACCTTCCTCAGCCCGGTGTTCCTGACACCGGTGAACCTGGTCAACCTGCTCTACCAGTGCACCATCCTTGGCGTATTCGCCATCGGCATGACCTTCGTGATCCTGACAGGGGGCATCGATGTTTCAGTAGGTTCCACCGCGGCCTTGGCCTCCGTGCTATCAATGGGCGTCATCGTGAAAATGAACATGCCCGCCGAAGTAGGCCTCCTTGCCGGCCTGGTCGTTGGCGGGGTAGTGGGGGCCCTGAACGGGCTGATGGTCACGAAACTGGGCATATCCCCGCTGATCGCCACGCTCGCCACCTTGTCGGCCGGATCCGGCATCGCCTTCGCCTACACCGATGGGGGAAACATCACCCCGGTTCCGAAGCTGCTGACCAACATGGTCAGCGCAAAGATCGCAGGCATCCCCTTGCTCATCCCGGCGGTTCTGTTGCTGGCCTACCTGGCACACCTCGCGCTGACGCGCACCACGTACGGGCGCTCCATCTATGCCGTCGGCGGCAACAAGGAAGCCGCGCTGCTGGCCGGTATCCGGGTTGACCGTGTGACCATGAACGCCTACGTCATCGCCGGCCTCTCAGCCGGAATGGCGGGCCTTCTGCTCACCGGCCGTCTGGCCTCGGGCAGCCCGCGTGCCGGGGACGGCATCGAACTGACCATCATCGCCGCCGTCGTCATCGGCGGCACCAGCCTCTTTGGCGGCCAAGGCAACATCAAGGGCACGCTCCTGGGTGTGCTGCTGATCGCCATGGTCTCCAACGCCGTCAACCTTCTCGGTATCCCGTCCTCCTACGACAAGATCGTCCAAGGCGTGGTCATCTTCGCTGCCGCCGCCCTGGACGTCTACCGCTACAAGTACGTCAAGCGGAACCTCTCGAGGAAACGAAAAATCGGACCCCCTCCCGCGGCAGACCCGAAAACCGTGAGCCCTACCGTCACGGAATCCGGACAAGACCATCCCGCCGGGACACCTGCCTAGCCACCTCCTCACGACGGCAGGACATGCACACCCGCATGCACGCCGGTGAAACATCGAATAACCAACAGAAAGAGTAAGTCAATGAAGACCTCACCCAAATTGGCGATCCTTGCGGCTGTCTCCGCCGCCACCATCGCCCTCAGCGGTTGCGGGGCAACTCCCTCTTCGTCGCCCCAGGACGCCAGCGGTGCACCGAAGCCAAAGAAGATCGCGGTACTGCTCTACAGCCAGAGCTTTGAATTCATGGTCGCCCTCGGACAGGGCATCAAGGACAAAGCCAAGGAACTCAACGTCGAAGTGACGCTCCTGGACGCCAAGGGTGATTCCAGCACGCAGATCAGCCAGATCCAGGACCAGCTCGCCAAGGGCGTGGACGGCATCGTCCTGAGCCCGAACAACTCGGCTGAACTGGCTCCCGGGGTCCAGATGATCCACGACGCCGGTAAGACGGTCACCACGGTCGACTCTGTGATTCCCGGCGACGTCGCCGACGCGGCTGTGGCCTTCGACAACAAGAAAGCCGGAGAGCTCGGCGCCGAGGCGCTGGCCAAGCTGATGGGGAAGAAGGGAACGGTACTCGAGTACCAGGGAGCGAAGGGCGCTTACCACGCTATTCTCCGCGGCGAGGGCTTCACCGAAGGCATCAAGCAGCACCCCGACATCAAGGTCATTTCCCGCGACGCGCAGTGGACAGCCGACAACGCCCTGTCCCTGACGGTAGACAACTTCACCTCGGATCCGAGCATCAACGGCCTCTTTAGCCACAACGACGAAATGGTCCGCGGCATCGTCTCCGGCCTCTCCCAGATCAACAAGGCCGCCCCGGTCGGAGCCGCTGGCCACATCCCGCTCGTCGGAGTGGACGGCACACCGCTGGCCCTGGACCGGATCCGCAAGGGCGTCCAGGACGCCACTATGGACCAGAACCCGTTCGAGATGGGAGAACTGGCCCTTCAGGCCGAAGTTGATCTGCTTGACGGCAAGCAGGTCCCGAAGATGCAGCTGACCGACACTCAGCTCATCACTAAAGAGAACGTCGATGACCCCAAGCTCTGGGGCAACATCTTCAAGGACTAGAGCCCCAAAGCCATAAACGGCCGGGCCTGGCACCACTGCCCGGCCCGGCCAGCCCGAACAGTAATTTGATTCAAGGAGAAAACAGTGTCCCGCTTCAAGTATTCCTACAACGCCATCGTTTACTACCAGGAAGAAATCGCGAAGGGAATCGAGCGTGTCGCCCGCTACGGCTACGACGCCATCGAACTCGTCGGAGAACCGGCAACCCATAACGTCGAAGAAATCAACAAACTGACGAAGGACGCCGGCATCGACGTCAGCTCCATCTGCAGCATCTGGTTCGGCGAGGAACGCGATCTGATCAACCCCAGCGCCGCCAACCGGCAGAAGGCCCTGGACTACGGCAAGTCTGTCGCAGACTTCGCCGCCGGCGTCGGAGCCCCGACCATCATCGTCGGACCGTCGCCGGTCGGCAAGACCGAGGCGCTGGCCAGCGACGAACAGGAATGGGAATGGGCGGTGGAGAACGTTCGTACGCTCGGTGAATACGCCGCCAGCGTGGGCGTGAACATCACTCTCGAGCCGTGGAACCGCTACGAGACGCACTTCCTTAACCGCCTCGACCGCGCCGTTGAGCTCCTGGACGCGACGGGGCTGACGAACGGTGGTGTCCACGGCGACCTCTTCCACATGAACATTGAGGAAGACACCATCCACGGCGCCTTCTCCCGTGCCGGCAGTAAGGTCAACCACGTCCACCTCGCGGATTCAAACCGTGCCGCCCCCGGTGTAGGACATATCGACTTCCGTCCGACGCTGCAGACGATGAAGGACATTAACTTCGACGGCTACCTGACCTTCGAACTCCTGCCCGCCGCCTCGAACCCCTTTGCGATGATGGCCCGCGGCGGCCACCTGGAGTTCCTGGACCCCTACACCGAAAAGGCCATTAACGAAATGAAGAAGCTGGAAGAGGAGCTGTGGCCCAATGAGTAAGTACGAATTCGGCGTCAGCACCTTCATCCTCGTCTCGCCCTTCACCGATCAGGACGTTGACCAGTTCGACGTTGCCAAGGAGATGGGATACGACCTCATCGAGGTCTGCATTGAAGATCCCGGTGTCGTGAGCGCAGACGCGCTCAAGAAAGCCTCCGAGCGCACCGGACTGCCAGTGTCCATTTGCGGGGCGTTCGGACCGGACCGGGACGTCTCCCACGAGGACCCCGAGAAGCGGCAGTTGGGCATCGACTACCTGAAGCTGTGCGTCGACATCGCCCAAGCAGTCGGATCTCCGCACGTGGCTGGTCCCATGTACTCCGCCACAGGCAAAGCACGGTTGCTTCCCCCGGAGGAACGCCGCCAGCAGCGCCAGTGGGCTGCGGACAGCCTCCGCGAAGTGGCAGACTATGCGGCCGAACGCGGCGTCACCCTTGCCATCGAACCGCTCAACCGTTTCGAAACCGACCTGGTCAACACCGTTGAACAGGGACTGGAACTGTGCGAGCTCGTCGGACGGGACAACGTCGGACTGATGCTGGACACCTTCCATATGAACATCGAAGAGAAGCACATCGGTGCAGCCATCACCTCAGCCGGTGACAAGGTTTTCCATTTCCAGGTTTCCGAGAACGACCGCGGAACGCCCGGCAGCGGCCACGTCCCTTGGGCCGAAACCTTCGAGGCGCTGAAGTCCATCGATTACCAGGGTTCCATCGTCGTCGAGTCTTTCCTGCCCACTGTTGAGGAAATCGCCAAAGCCGTGTCCCTGTGGCGCCCTGTAGCGTCGTCCATGGACGCACTGGCCCGTGACGGACTCACGTTCCTGAGGAGGGAATTGCCGTGACCGAGAAGCCCGGAGGTGCTCCGGCCATTGTCGAAGCACGCAATCTTGTAAAACTGTTTCCGGGCGTTGTCGCCCTCTCCGGCATGAACTTTGAGCTTCATGCCGGAGAGGTGCACTGCGTTGTCGGCGAAAACGGCGCCGGCAAATCGACGCTGATCAAGACACTGAGCGGTTTTTACACTCCTGACGAAGGCGGCGTCTACGTCGACGGCCACCTCATGCACGCCAGCACCGTGGCATCCAAGGCCGCCGGTATCGCCACCATCTACCAGGAGCACAACCTCGTGCCGGACCTCTCCGTGGCGGAAAACATCCTTCTTGGCAACTGGGGCGGTAAAAAAGGATTCCTCTCCCGGCGCGATATTCGCAAACGTGCCCGGAAAGCCCTCGAACAGGTCGCCCCGCACCTCAACCTCGACACCCCAGCCATGGCCCTGTCCACGGTCGACGGGCAGATGGTCGAAATCGCCCGCGCCATGGCCCAGGACGCCAGGGTCATCATCATGGACGAACCCACCACCGCCCTGACAGAGCACGACGTCGAGAAACTTTACAGACTTGTCAACGAGCTCCGTGCCAACGGGATGGCCATCCTGTACGTGTCCCACAAGCTGGAGGAAGTCTTCACCCTTGCCGACAAGATCACCGTGATCCGCGAAGGCAAAACCGTCGCGTCCTCCCTCCCGGCGGACCAGCTCGACGCCCGCTCCGTCGTGCAGCTCATGGTCGGCAAGGACGTTGATCTCTATGAGCATATTCCCCGCGAACGCGGCGATCTGGTTCTGGAGGCGCGTGGCCTGAGTCGTGCTGGCGCTTTCGCGGACGTGGATCTGCAGCTCCATGCCGGCGAAATCGTCGGGTTGGCCGGACTCGTGGGCGCCGGCCGTACCGAGGTCGCTCGGTGCATCTACGGAGCGGACAGGGCCGATGCAGGTACCGTCGAGATGGGCGGTCGCAAGGTGCGTCTTCACGGTGCCACAGCGGGGATCGCTGCGGGAATCGCCCTCGTCCCTGAGGAGCGAAAGCTGCAGGCGATCATCCCGATGCTGTCCATCCGGGAAAACACCACGCTGACACTCCTGAAGCAGGTCAGTCGGTGGGGTGTGCTGAAGCTCGGCTATGAAAAGAAAATGGTTGGAAAATACATCAGGGAACTTGATGTCAGGACTCCCTCTGCGGAGACCCCGATCCAGTCCCTATCCGGCGGAAACCAGCAAAAGGTCATCATCGCGCGGTGCCTGGCTAGCAATCCCAAGGTTCTCATCCTGGACGAGCCAACAAAGGGTATAGACATCGGTGCGAAGGCCGAGATCCACCGTCTGATCGAACAGCTTGCCCGTGAAGGGGTGGCTGTGCTCGTGATCTCCAGCGAGCTCCCCGAGCTCCTTGAGCTCTCCGACCGGGTGATGGTCATGCGAGCCGGTCGGGTCGTGGCCGCACTGGACAAGGCCCAAGCAACCAAAGAAAACGTCATCGCTTACGCCGCGGCGTAAGCGGTACCCACCGGAAGAGAATGAACCATGACAGACCAACAGACCCGGCCTTTCACCCTGTTCACCGGCCAGTGGGCCGACCTGCCGTTCGAGGAGGTCGCGCGCCTGGCCTCCGGCTGGGGCTACGACGGCCTGGAAATCGCCGTCTCCGGCGACCACCTGGACGCCTGGCGCTGGGACGAGCCCGGCTACGT
>JBKPBZ010000193.1:0-15100 GCA_046727115.1 Actinomycetota bacterium
TTTCCAGCGGTTTCCAGCGGTCGTGAAGAGGCCAAAAAGAATTTCACATCTGCACCCATCCGTTTCCTCCGAGCAGCCGAATACCCATTGAGACACCAACCAAGGGTCGGTGCCCAACAGTCGGGAAAGGCCGCAGCGGCAACATTCGCCGCAGGCAACCATCGGCACAACAAAGGAGAAACCGAAATGCAGAACATCAAGCGCACCACGTTCGCCGTTGCAGGAATCGCAGCTGCCGCCATGCTCAGCCTCACTGCCTGCGGCGGATCCAGCACCACCGCCTCGTCGGCACCCGCCTCGGCGGCGCCGTCGGCATCCAGCATGGCGCCGTCCCCGTCCATGAGCGCCTCCGCAGCAGCCATGGATCCGGCTGCCAACCTTGTCGGCTCCGGCTGCGCAGCCTACGCCGCCAAGGTTCCGAGTGGTGCCGGCTCCGTCTCGGGCATGGCGCTTGACCCGGTAGCCACCGCGGCTTCCAACAACCCGATTCTCACCACCCTGACCGCGGCTGTATCCGGCAAGCTCAACCCCAAGGTCAACCTGGTGGACACACTCAACGGCAGCGAATTCACCGTCTTCGCCCCGACCGATGACGCCTTCAAGAAGATCGACCCGGCCACCATCGAGGCCCTGAAGACGGACGACGCCACGCTGAGCAAGATCCTGACCTACCACGTGGTCCCCGGCAAGATCTCCCCCGACCAGATCGTCGGCACCCACAAGACGGTTCAGGGCGGTTCGGTCACGGTGACCGGCACCAAGGATGCCCTCAAGGTCGACGGCGCCAACGTTGTCTGCGGCGGCGTCCAGACCGCCAACGCCACTGTCTACATGGTCGACTCAGTGCTGATGCCCAAGTAGACAGTCCAAGCCCTCCTGCCCGGCTCCAGCCTGACTCCCTGGACCATTAGGAGAACCGAAGGCCCGCACCACCAGGTGCGGGTCTTCGCTTTTTTGTGCTGCCGGAACCGTGGCTGGTGGCCGGCGACGGTGTGCCACAAAAGCTGCCGGACCCGGCTGTCAACTAGACTGGGGCTGTTCCGCAGCCGGCGGACCATCCAGTTCCCAGAGGTGATTCTCGAGTGCCCAGCAGTACAGTGCCCAGCAGGACAGTGCGGCGGATTGCCGCCAGCATCGGTGCCGCTCTCCTTGTGCTGCCGCTCGCGTCCTGCACGGGCAGCCTCGGCCCGGCACCCAGCTCCGCAACCGCCTCACCCACCCCCAGCGGGGCACCTACCGCGGTCTTCACCTTCGGCACCGGCTCGGAGCCGCTGGGGCTCGATCCGGCGCTGGTCTCCGACGTCGAGTCCTACCGGGTCACCCGGCAGGTCCTCGAAGGCCTTGTGGGCGTTGACCAGACCACCGGCGAGCCCACGCCACTGCTGGCCACCGAATGGTCCCAGACCGATGAAGGCCGGACCTACGAGTTCAAGCTGCGCGAGAACGTCAAGTTCCAGGACGGGACGGCGTTTGATGCGGCCGCGGTCTGCACCAACTTCAACCGCTGGTTCAACTTCTCGCCGGCGCTGCGCAAACAGGCCTCGGGCACCACATTCAAGGGTGTGTTCAAGGCCCACGCGGACCAGGCCCCGCTGTCCATCTACAAGGGCTGCACAGCCGTGGCGCCGAACAACGTACGGATCGGCCTCACCCAGCCCTTCACAGGATTTCTCCAGGCCCTCACCCTTCCGGCCTTCGCGATCTCGTCACCCAAGGCCCTCGCCGCCGAGCACGCGGACACCCTGAACCAGAGCCGGGGCGGGCAGCCCATGTCTGCCTACGGCCTCCACCCGGTGGGCACCGGACCGTACGTTTTCGGCTCCTGGGACTCGGGCAGCGTCACCCTGGCTAGTAACAAGAACTATTGGGGCGACAAGGGTCAGATCGGGACCATCAAGTTCGTGACCTACGATCAGCCGCAGACCCGGATGCAGGCACTCCTCGAAGGCAAGATCGACGCCTATGACGCGGTCACCGTGGGAAACTTCGATCAACTCGTCAAGAGCGGAAAGCAGATCATCCAGCGGGACCCCTTCTCCGTGATGTACCTGGGCATGAACCAGGAGATTCCCATCCTGCAAAACCTCAAGGTGCGCCAGGCGATCGAGATGGGCCTGGACAAGGACACGCTGATCCGCCGGTTCTTCATCGACAACACAGCCCAGGCGTCCCAGTTCGTTCCGCCCAAGCTCAGCGGCTTCAACAACAACGCCCCTGCGCTCGGCTACAACCCGGGCAAGGCCAAGGAACTCCTCGCCGAGGCCGGCTACAAGGGTGAGGCGCTGAAGTTCTACTACCCGCTCAACGTCACCCGGCCCTACCTGCCGACGCCGGAGAAGGTGTACGCCGAGATCAGCCGGCAACTGACCGCCATCGGGCTCAACATCAAGCCCGTGCCCGTGGACTGGGCCGACGGCTATCTGCAGAAGGTCACCACCCCGGGCGACCACGCCCTGCACCTGCTGGGCTGGAACGGCTCGTATTCGGACCCCGACAATTTCGTGGGCCCGCTCTTCGGCGCGAACACCGGCGAATTCGGCTACCAGGATCCCCAGGTCTTCTCCAAGATCGCCCGGGCCCGCGGCCTGCCGGACGGCACGGACCGCACGTCGCAGTACCAGACCATCAACGCGCAGATCGCGGCCACGGTGCCCGCCGTTCCCATTGCCTTCCCGATCTCGGCACTGGCGCTCTCGGACCGGGTCCTGAAGTACCCGGCGTCGCCGGTGCTCAATGAAGTTTTCACAAAGGTCGAGCTAAAGCCTTGACGCACGGGGCCAATTTCAGTTAGTGGACGGTGCGGGATATTCTGTGACAGCCAGAGCCGCTGCTATCGGAGACTGATTGTGACTTTCATTTCCAAGACCCAACACGCCGACGTCGTCCTGATTGGCGGCGGCATCATGAGCGCCACTCTCGGTGCTTTCATCAAGCAGCTTGAGCCGACCTGGACCATCTCGCTCTTCGAGAAGCTCGACGAACCGGGACTGGAAAGCTCCGGCCCGTGGAACAACGCCGGCACCGGACACGCGGCCCTGTGTGAGCTTAATTACTCCCCCGCAGCCAAAGACGGCTCGGTGGACCCCGGCAAGGCCCTGAACATCAACGAGCAGTTCCAACTGTCCCGCCAGTTCTGGTCCCACCTCGTCTCGAATTCCCTGATCGGCTCCCCCAAGGGCTTCATCAACACTGTTCCGCACATGAGCTTCGTGATCGGCGAGGACCACACCAAGTTCCTCCGCACGCGCTACGAGGCCCTCAAGCCAAACCCGCTGTTCCGGTCGATGGAGTACTCCGAGGACCACGCGCAGATCGCCAAGTGGGCCCCGCTGATCGTCAAGGGCCGCGACCCCAAACAGCGCGTCGCGGCAACCCGCGCGGCCGAGGGCACCGACGTCGATTTCGGCGCCCTGACCCGCGAGCTGACCACGTACCTGGGCAACAACGGCGTGGAGGTCAACTACGGCCACACCGTCAGTGACATCAAGCGCGCCTCCGGCGGCGGCTGGGACCTGTCGCTCAAGCACCCGCAGTCCGGTGAGCACGGCTCCATCCGCGCCAAATTCGTGTTCGTCGGCGCCGGCGGCGGCGCCCTGCACCTGCTGCAGGCGTCCGGCATCCCGGAAAGCAAGGGGTTTGGCGGCTTCCCGGTCTCCGGCCAGTTCTTCCGCTGCACCGACGCCGCCCTCGCGGCCCAGCACAGCGCGAAGGTCTACGGCCAGGCGTCCGTCGGCGCCCCGCCCATGTCCGTACCGCACCTGGATACCCGCTACGTCAACGGCAAGCGCTCCCTGCTGTTCGGCCCCTACGCCGGCTTCTCCACGAACTTCCTCAAGAACGGCTCCTATCTGGACCTGCCGCTGTCCATCCGCCCCTCCAACATCATCCCGATGCTGGCCGTGGCCAAGGACAACATGGACCTCACCGCCTACCTGATTAAGGAGGTCGCCAAGCGCCACGGCGACAAGGTCGAGGCCTTGCGGGAGTACTACCCCGAGGCGCAGGACGGCGACTGGGAGCTCATCACCGCAGGCCAGCGGGTCCAGATCATCAAGAAGGACCCGAAGAAGGGCGGCGTGCTGCAGTTCGGCACCGAGGTCATCGCCGGACGTGACGGCACCATCGGCGCCCTGCTCGGCGCCTCCCCGGGCGCGTCCACGGCCGTGCCGATCATGATCGAGCTGCTCCAGAAGTCCTTCCCCAAGAACTTCAAGGGCTGGCAGTCCAAGCTCAAGGACATGATGCCCGGCTACGGGGTCAAGCTCAACGACAACCCTGAGCTCGCCGCGCAGCTCGAGGCCGAGACGGCCAAGACGCTGCAACTCGAACAGGTCTCCGCCCACAACTAAGCCGGGTGTCGGGCCACGGCTGGTCTACACTGCTGGTTTGGGACCGCTGCATCTCACTGACGTCCCCTATTGCAGTACGTTCTAGACCCACCAGGAGACCATGAGATGTTCCGGCTCGCAAAGCTCTCGCTCGCCAACCGGGCCCTGATCGCGCTGATCACCGTTTTCGCGTCCGTATTCGGCGTGATCACGATGTCCTCGCTGAAGCAGGAGCTCATCCCGTCCATCGAGTTCCCGCAGATCACCGTCATCTCCTCGATGCCCGGCGCGTCGCCGGAAGTGGTCGACAAACAGATCAGCGCCCCGCTGGAAACGGCGCTCAACGGCGTCGAGGGCCTGGAGTCGACGTCGTCAACATCGCGCAACGGCGTCTCCCAGATCACTCTGGCGTTCACGTACGGCACCAACCTGGACCGGGCCCGGAACCAGATCGACCGCGCAATCTCCAACGCCAAGCAGGCCCTGCCGAAGGACGTCCAGCCGCAGGCGATCGCCGGGAGCATCAGCGACTTCCCGATCGTGTTCCTGGCCGTGTCCTCGGATAGACCCCTCAGCGAACTGAACGCCGACCTCGCCCGGCTCAGTGTCCCCCGGCTGCAGAAGCTCGACGGCGTCAGGGGCGCCGACGTCACCGGCGGCGCCACCGAGCACATCCAGATCCTGCCGCGGCCCCGGGACCTGGCGGCCTCGGGTGCGAGCATCCAGTCGATCAGTGACGCGCTGAAGAACAACGGCGCGCTGGTTCCGGCCGGCACCATCGAAGAACAGGGCAAGACCCTCTCGCTGCAGATCGGCAGCCCGGTGGACTCCCTCGACGCCATCAAGGCCCTCCCCCTGGGCGCAGCCCGCGGTGCGGCGACGGTCGGCAGCGTGGCGGACGTCAGCCTCGTCGAGGACGCCCGCACCTCCATCACGCGGACGAACGGCAAGGAAACCCTGGCCCTGTCCGTGACCAAGAAGCCCGAGGGCGACACCGTCGCGATCTCCCACGCGGTCAAGGACGCCATCCCACAGCTCGAAGCAGAGCTTGGCTCCAACGCCAAGTTCACCCCGGTCTTCGACCAGGCACCGTTCATCGAGAAGTCGATCAAGGACCTCACCACCGAGGGCCTGCTGGGCCTGGGCTTCGCCGTCGCCGTGATCCTGGTGTTCCTCATGTCCGTGCGCTCCACCCTGGTCACTGCCGTGTCCATCCCGCTGTCCCTGTTGATCACGTTCATCGGGCTCTCGGCCACCGGCTACTCGCTCAATATCCTGACTCTGGGCGCGCTCACCATCGCGATCGGCCGCGTGGTGGACGACTCGATCGTGGTCATCGAGAACATCAAGCGGCATCTGAGCTACGGCGAAACCAAGATCACGGCGATCCTGACCTCGATCCGCGAAGTGGCCGGCGCCATCACGGCCTCCACCCTGACCACCGTGGCCGTCTTCCTGCCGATCGCCTTCGTCGGCGACCTGGCCGGCGAGCTGTTCCGGCCGTTCGCCCTGACGGTGACCATAGCCCTGCTCTCGTCGCTGCTGGTTTCGCTGACCATCGTGCCGGTGCTGGCGTACTGGTTCCTGCGCACGCCCGCCGACTCCGCTGCCGGTGCCCGGGCCGCTGGATCCGCCTCAGGCTCCGCCTCAGGCTCCGCCGCCGGTTCCGCCGCTGGCGTTGCCGCCAAGGCGCATGAAGCCGAGCAGCGCACGCTCCTGCAGCGCGGCTACCTGCCCGTCCTCGCCGGTACCCAGCGGCACCCGGCCCTGACGCTGATCGCCGCGGCACTGGTGCTCGGCGGAACCGTGGCGATGTCCCCGCTGCTCGCGACCGATCTGCTCGGCCGCTCCGGCGAGAACAGCATGACCGTCCGGCAGGCCATGCCGGCCGGCACCAGCCTGGCCGAAGCCAGCGCATCGGCGATCCGGGTCGAGAGTGTCCTGCGGGGCATTGACGGGATCAAGGACGTCCAGTCCACCACGGGCAACGCCCAGACCGGTTTCTCGGCCCTGCTCTCCAGCGGCGCCTCGAATTCGACGTTTACGGTGGTGACGGACGAGAAGGCCAACCAGGGCAAGCTCCAGGACACTGTCCGCGGCGAGCTCGCCCAGCTCGGCGACGCCGGCAAGATCACCGTCGGTTCCCAGCAGGGCGGCTTCGGCACGTCATCGACAGTAGACATCACGCTCAAGGCGGCCTCGACCGCCGACCTCCGCAAGGCCAGTGACGCGATGGTCAAGGCCATGGACGGGGTTCCGGGCAGCAGCGAGGTGGCCACCAACCTGGCCGCCAGCCAACCGGTGGTCCAGGTCAAGGTGGACCGGGCCAAGGCCGTCGCCGCCGGCCTGAATGAGGAGCGCGTGGCCGGGGTCCTGGCCGCCACGATCAGCCCGATTCCGGCGGGGACAGTCCGCATCGACACCAACGACTTCCCGGTCCGGATCGGCGAAGGCACCCGGTTCACGAGCATCGCGGCGGTAAGGGCAATCCCGCTCCCGACGGCGGCCGGCACCGTCCCGCTTGGCAGCATCGCCTCCGTGGAACAGGTCGACGTGCCTGTCTCCATCACCGCCAGCAACGGCCAGCGCACCGCCCGGGTCTCGGTGACGCCGTCGGGCGCCAACCTCGGCGCGGTCAGCACCGAGGTGCAGAACCGCCTCAAATCAGTCCAGCTGCCGCCGGGGGTCACCGCCACAATCGGAGGCGCCACGACCCAGCAGGCCGACTCGTTCCGGCAGTTGGGCCTTGCGCTGCTGGCCGCCGTCGCGATCGTCTACGTGATCATGGTGGCTGCGTTCAAATCCCTCATCCAGCCGCTGATCCTGCTGGTCTCCATCCCGTTCGCGGCGACAGGAGCCATCGCCCTGCTCGTGGTGACCGGGGTGCCGCTGGGGCTGCCATCGCTGATCGGCATGCTGATGCTCGTGGGCATCGTGGTGACCAACGCGATTGTGCTGATCGACCTCATCAACCAGTACCGCCAGCCCCGCAACGGGGAGCCCGGGATGGGCGTGGCGGACGCGATCACGCACGGCGCCCGCCAGCGCCTCCGCCCCATCCTCATGACGGCCCTCGCCACGGTGTTCGCCCTGACGCCAATGGCGCTGGGCCTGACCGGCGGCGGCGGCTTCATCTCCCAGCCCCTGGCAATCGTGGTGATCGGCGGCCTGATCTCCTCCACCGCCCTCACGCTCATCCTGGTCCCCGTGCTGTACCGGCTCGTGGAAGGACGGCGTGAACGCAAGGCCCTGCAAAAGTCCCTGCCCCGCGGGCGTCATTCCGCGCCGGCCGTGGCCGAGGACTTCCCGGATGACTTCCCCGAAGACGCTGCCCTGCCAACGGGTTCGCACTAAGAGCCAGAACTCGGGGCCCCGGCCTTGTCCCGTGATGCCCGGTGCGTTCCGTGCGCCGCGTGCGTTCCGTGGGCGCCATGGGCTCCCTTTGAGAGCTTCAGCCGGCCACTGGCCGCCGCGACAGCGTCCCTGTGACGGGGTCCGCTGGAGGCCAGCAACGGAAGCGTTGCCGGCGCGGTCGGGTTCACTTCGCGGGCCGGGTTCCCGGAATACGTGGCATTCTCCGGGACGTCCTCGCCCTTCATCAGAAGAGCGTCGGCACCGAGTGACGAACCGTCCCGCATCGTCACTCCGTAGTTGACCCAGCTATCCACGCCAAGGGAACACCGGTTGCCAATCACGATGTAGTCGGACTTGAACGTGCCGTCCTCCATGGAGTGGCCCTGGACGTGCGTTCCCTCGTTGACCGTGCAGTCATCGCCGATCGTGACAAGGGTTTTTTCCGGCATGTTCAGGCCGGCGTCGTAGAGCCGCTTGCCCACCTTGACGCCCAACAGCCTCCAGATCATGGGTTTGAACGGGGTCCCGTTGTAGGCTCCCCCCGCCAGCAGCTTCCAGAGACGTTCATGCCGCCAGAAGTAGCCGTCGTAGATGGAGCAGTATTGCGGCTTCAGGCGGCGGAACCCCATGACCGAACGCTCCACCAGGGAGCCAAACAGGACGCGGAATATGATCAGGCCGAACATTGAACCGGCGACGGCCAGCACACCGAGGAAACTATGGGCCGTGACGGCGATGGCGCCGGCAAGTGTGGCCACAAACAACAGGAACCAGCGTTCGGCCAGGTACAGCACCATGCTCAAGATGTTGTGCCGGTTCTTTGCCGGAAGGCGCCGTTCCATTTCCTCCTCGATCTTCAGTTCGTCAAACTGTGCGTCACGCTGGACGGACCGGGGAATCTCAAAGGCCGGCGACCCCAGCAGCCCGACATCCCTGCGGACCGGGCCGTCAATCGGAATCATCACCTTCGTGGCCAGCAGGCAGTTCTCCCCGACCCGGGCTCCCATCGGAAACGTAATGCCGTTTCCCAAGAAGTTGCGGCCGGCGATCTGGACCCGCGAGAGCCGGAAGGAGGTGTTGGTGTAGTCGGCGTTCATCATATTGAGGCCGTCTGAAACCATGGTCCCGGTTCCTACCGAGCTGAGGAATGGCGACTCGTGGCCCAGCGTGGGGCCGAAGTTCGATCCTGTTTGGTGGACCTTGCCCAAGTTCCAGCCCAGCGCCTTGAGGTAGTGCACGATGTAGGAGCTGTCGCCAAAGATGTCTTTGTACGTCCGGACGTTCGAGATACGGAAAATCATCCGATGGATCGAAAAATGCCAGCCGTAGAGCGGATACACCACATCGGGCTTAAGGAACATGTTCAGGAAACGTGGAACGCAGACGACGATCACCAGACCGGTGACCAGGCCGGCAATGAACACAATGAGTGAGACGGCCGCTACTTCGACAAAAAACGTGTAAACGCCCAGCTGCAGGTGCCCGGTGTTCAGGTAGGCCGGCAGGAATAAGGCCAGGCCCAGAATCGCCGCCGGAACCACCAGGACCAGCCGGTTGAACAACTGGAGCAGGGTGAAGATGACTCTCCGGCGCGTGGTGCAGGTCGCGGCCGGGACTCTCAGGTAATTCGTGCTGGTGCGTGCGGCAGGGGAACCGTGCCAGACCTCTCCGTCCGGTACGGCTTGTGAGGCCTGTAGCGACGAGGCATGCCCGAGCTGGGTGTCATTGCCCATCGACGTTCCGATGTCGAGGGTGGTTCGCTCAGAGACAAGAACGTTGCGTCCCAGCGTCACCGGACCCTTCTCGATGATGCCCGCACGTGCCCGGTAGCACAGGAACGAGGAGTCCTTATGGATGACGGTATTGTCGCCAACGGTGAACAGGTCCGGGCACGCGGGGACCTGCCGGGAGAAGATCACCACACCTTTGCCAATCTTTGCGCCCAGAAGCCGCAGGTACACCACGTAGAGCGGAGACCCCGCAAACAAAACGAGGGGATTTGCCCGCGTCAGTGTCTTGACCGTCCAGAAACGGAGATAGTCCGCGCTCCATATCCGGATGGTGCCGGGCTTCCACCGCCCAACGAGGACCCATTTGACGATGATTGGCGTCACGGACAGGACCACGAACATGAAGGCACCGAAACCCACGGAGCGGAGCCACATGTCAGCGGGGCTGGTTCCCGCAGACGTCCATTCGTAGCCAAATATGATCAACCAGGCCGCGTACATCAGGTAACCGAAGAATGCCAGCAGTTGGATTGCACCACACATGGTGTACCGGAACGAGCTGACCGGGGGCACCGGCGCCGGAAGCACAGCGTCGGTCTCCGGTACAGCGGCGCGGAGGACCGATTCACTGTGCCGGGTTTCCAGACACGCGGCAAGCTGCCGAACTGTCGGGTTCTCATAAATATCCTGCATCGCGGCTGCAGGCAGGGCGGTTTCTTTCCTGATGCGGGCGCAATACCGCGCCATCAACAACGAGTCGGCACCCAGGTCGTTGAAGAAATGGGCATCGGTAGAGACCTTGTCAAGACTCAGCACAACGCCAAGCTGCGCCGCCAGCGTCTCTTCAGCGGCGGTTGTTGGGGCGGTGAAGGACCCGGCGGCCGCCTGACTGATCCTGTGCTCTGGCCGCGGCAGCCGCTTCCTGTCAACCTTGTCGCTGGCCATCATGGGAATGGCTTCCAGCTGTTCAAAATAGGCAGGAACCATGTACCCGGGCAGCCTGGTGCGCAACATCCGGTGGAGGTCGTGGGCGTCAATATCCGCGATGTCCTGGCGCGGCGTGTAGTAGGCGGCGAGTTCCATCGTTCCGGGTTCCGGTTCATAGGTCTGAACGACTGCCTGCGCTATGCCGGGGAGCTGCAGGAGGACGGATTCGATTTCGCTCAGCTCGATGCGATAGCCGCGTATTTTGACCTGGGTGTCGATCCGGCCGAAGTATTCGAGTTGCCCGTCCTCGTTCACCCGTCCGAGATCCCCGGTGCGATAAATCCGGCCGGAGGGATTGTTCTCGATTCCCAGGAAATCAGGGACAAAGGCGCGGTCCGTCAGGTCCTGGCGGTTTACGTATCCCCGTGCCAGGCCGACCCCTGCCAGACCGATTTCCCCTGTTTCGCCGCGCGGCAGGACCCGGAGCTCAGCGGGATCCACAATCACCGCCGTGTAGGTGGGCAGCGGCACACCTAGGGAGACAGGCAGGTCCGGGTCGAGGACCGACCACGTGGCAGTCACGGTCGCTTCGGTCGGGCCGTAGACATTAAGGAAGCGACGGCCGGGGCGATGCCAGCGCATGACGAGGTCCTTCGGGCAGGCCTCTCCGGAGACCAGCAGGAACCGCAAATCGGGCAGATCTTCGTCAAGGGTCGCGAGCAGCGTGGGTACACAGCAAAGTGCGGTGACCCGTTTTTCCTGCAGGTACTCCGCGAGCTCGGCACCGAGCATGCTGGAACGTCCCGGCTTAGGCACCAGGGTGGCGCCGACCATCCAGGCAACCCAGATTTCCTCCACCGAAAAGTCAAAAGCGATCGTCATGCCTTGGTACACGCGGTCGGTGGACTGAATGCCGTAATTGTCAGAGGCCACCCGGACAAAATTGCAGATACTCGCCTGGTCCACCGCCACGCCCTTCGGCCGGCCCGTCGACCCAGAGGTGTAGATGATGTAGGCCAGCTCATCCATCGTCCCGACAAGTTCCGCATCGTCGAGCCGAGCGGTGTCCTTAGCGTCAATCTGCGCCTGCACATCATCAACGCTCACCGTCACAGCGGCCACTTCAGGGACAAGGTCCCTCAAATGTGACAGTGAGAGGATCATCGCCGCGTTGGCGTCTTCCACAATGTACTGGAGACGGTCGGGCGGGAACCCCGGGTCAAGGGGAACATAGGCCGCGTGGATCTTCAGCACGGCAAGCATCGCCACGTAGGCCCGCCAGGGCTGGTCAAACAGCAACGCGATGCGGTCACCGGGCCGGGCACCGCACACTAGGAGATGGCGCGCCAACTGGTTGGCCCGTTCGTCCAGTTCCGTATAGGTCAGGACGATGTCCCCCGCATCCACGGCAACCTGGGCGGCACGCCCCTGTTCCCGCAACCGGTCACAGCTGTCCTCAAAAAGTTGGTCCAACCGCTCGCCACGACGCCAGCGCGCCGCCTGGTCCGGCGCAGCCGACGTCAGGATGGTTCCCCCCTCCGAACCCCCGATCATCGACATTTTTCCGCGCAACTCAGGGGGACTGATGAGGCTGTTGCCGATCCTCGCGGTCTTGCCCATCCTTTAGCTCCTTCGCTAGAAGTGACGTGCCACAGTTCTGTCGTCCTGCGGGACAGGGGTCATATCCTGGGCGGAAATCGAAGCCCACGTCTCGACCGGGGGCTCAACAGCGGGCATGAGGTGGGCCTCGTGGCCCACCATCTCTTCCTCGGCCGCCGGGGCCATGCCGAATGCCCGTCGGACGGCACGCTCGGCGTCCGCAAGCCGGTGGGCTGGCGTGACAGCACCCACGGACGTCTCGGATATGTCGAAGAGATCGAGGTCCACATTGGCGTCCGACAAGGCCTTGAGAAAAGTGCAAAAAATTTCGGGGGAAGATCGCATACCCAGCCCCGTGATGGACACCCTGCCCACCTCGCTGTCGTGCTGCAAACCCTGAAAACCAATTGTTCCCTTTTCAGCATCCAGCACCGCCAGGGCGGTGCCCGCGTGGGCGGCCGGCACGATCAGGGCAACGTCGGAACGCTTCGAGCCCGGGCCGGCGGTGTTCTGGACAATTGCCTGGACGTGCGCTCCCGAACGCGAGAGGACGTGCAGGATACGCGCCATGCTGTCCGGCTGGTCAGGAATGCCAACAACGGTGATTTTCGAAGCCGAGTTAACCCCGGCCACTCCGGTCACTTCCGGTTGCTCCCTTGCGGGCTGAAGGAGTGGATGACGGTCAAGTCCAGGCAGGATCAACGTCCCGGGCTCCGGCACGAATGATGACCGCACATGGATCGGAATGCCGAACCGGCGGGCATATTCAACACACCGCAGATGCAGGACCTTGCACCCGGAGGCCGCGAACTCAAGCATCTCCTCGCTCGAGAGGACATCAATCTTTCGCGCTGTCGGGACAACGCGGGGATCCGCGGTGTAGACGCCGTCGACGTCCGTATATATTTCGCAAATATCAGCCCCGAGGGCTGCGGCCAGCGCGACCGCGGTGAGATCCGAGCCGCCACGACCCAGGGTGGTGACCCTGTTCCGCTTCTGCGTCCTGCCTTGGAATCCTGCAACGATGGGCACTTCGCCACGGATCAAACTATTGCGGACGCGGTCCGGCCTGACATCAGTAATGTGTGCCTTGCCGTGGATACTGTCGGTAATGAGGCCGGCGGCACTGCCGGTGAAGGTGCGGGGCAACTGGCCTAGATCCGCCAGTGCGATCGCCAACAGTGCCGAGGACACAAGTTCGCCGATGCTCAGCAGGGCGTCAAGGTCCACAGCGAGCGGCCGGGCGGAAACTTCCGCAGCAAGGTCGCATAGTTCATCGGTGGTGTCCCCCATGGCAGACACGACCGCCACGACCCGATAGCCGTTGGTCCGTGTTTTGGCTATCCGCTCGGCTGCCCGGAGAATACCCGCGGCATCCGCCAGGGATGAACCGCCAAATTTTTGTACGATGACACTTCCCGGGCGAATCGCCCGGTCGGTTTCCGCTAGATCACTGTCGTTAGGAGCTGTTTCCTTGCGGGTACCCATTTCTCTCCCCGAAATCTACTTCGATTCTTGCAAGCGGTGCTGGCCCCTGTGAGCCGTCTCTGCCCTCTGTACGGATACTCAAACGGTTGATCCCAAGGCGACCGGCTCTCCGGTCACCGTCACTGCGGCTGCAGCGAGAATATCGAGTCCCTTCTGCAGATCTTCGGGGCTGATAGTCAGCGCGGGCATCGTCTTGAGTACCTCACCTTCCGGGCCGGAAGTTTCCACCAGCAGACCCCGGGCAAACGATTCAGCCGCTATCTTCCCCGCCGTCTGGGAGTCGGGGTAATAGACACCCGCGAGCAATCCCCGGCCACGGACCGTGGCGCCTTCGACGCCCGCTGCGATCTGTGTAAGCCCCTCATGCAGCTGCGAAACGAGGCCTGCGACCTTCGACTGGAATCTGCCGTCCTGCCAGTAGTTTTCCAGGGCAGCCGCGCCGGTGACGAACGCCGGGTTGTGCCCCCGGAATGTTCCGTTGTGCTCGCCAGGCTTCCAGATGTCCAACTCGGGTTTGAACAGGGTCAGTGACAAAGGCAGTCCAAAGCCCGAGATGGACTTGGACAGGCAGACGATGTCAGGAGTGATGCCCGCCTCTTCAAAACTGAAAAATGTCCCGGTGCGTCCGCATCCGGCCTGAACGTCATCAACGATCAGCAGGATGTCGTGTTGGCGGCAGAGCTCCGCGAGGCCCCGCAGCCAAGATGCCCGGGCGGCCCTGAGCCCGCCCTCGCCCTGGACCGTTTCCACGATCACAGCAGCGGGCTTGTCGAGTCCTGAGCCCCCGTCCTCCAAGGCCTGCCGGAGCCACAGAAAGTCCGGTACCTGACCGTTGAAAAAGCCGTCGTAGGGCATGCTCGAGACATTGGTCAGCGGAACGCCGGCCCCTTGCCGTTTCATCGAATTGCCCGTCACTGACAGTGATCCCAGGGTCATCCCGTGAAACGCATTGGTGAAACTCACGACATGCGCCCTGCCGGTGACCTTCCGGGCGAGCTTCAGGGCCGCCTCCACGGAGTTTGTTCCCGTCGGACCGGGGAACATGACTTTGTAGTCCAATTTCCGCGGCTTGAGGATCAACTCCTGGAATGTTTCCAGGAAGCGCCGCTTGGCCGGCGTCTTCATATCCAGTGAATGAACGATTGAGCCCGAGAGGAGGTACTCCACCAGCGGCCGCAACAGCACGGGGTTGTTGTGCCCGTAGTTCAGCGCTCCGGCGCCGGAAAAAAAATCCAGATACTCTCTGCCGTCTTCGCTGTAGAGACTGCTCCCGGCCGCACGGTCAAACACGGTGTCCCAACTGCGGCAGTAGCTGCGAACCTCAGACTCCAAACTTTCGAAGATATCCATCTGCCGATCCCCCGCACTTCCGACTAGCGAAGTTTCCTGAGCGTAAACAGAGCCCAGGCTTTCTAGATAACGGGCACGGAAAGGAGGCAGCGCAACTGCTGTGGCGCACTGACCGTTGCTTTAACGGGCCCATATTTACTCACGTATCGAGGTTTCCTCTACGTGAACTGGGCAGATCCCTTGCGCTGCCCGAATGCTTATCGGTTCTTATCGTAATCTCAGCAATCTCACAGCACCTGAGTAGCGGGTACCTGTTTTTTCCTCTAAAACGGCTGATTAACTACCCGAATCAGCGAAGGACCAACGCCTCTAGCGAAGCCTGGC
>JBKPBZ010000194.1:0-10960 GCA_046727115.1 Actinomycetota bacterium
CCGCTCGCCCCGGAAACGGCAACAGAAATAGTCATAAGCACGACTATACAGCAAGAGTATGCATGGATCCCGATATTTATGCATCGATGGGTCTGTGTCTAAAGGCACCCGCCCCAGGCGCCGGATCGGCGGGCCGCGGAAACCCGGGAGCGTATGCTTGGTGAAGGGTGATCCAGACCGTGCCGCTGCAAATGCCAGCTGCAGCGTTGCCCGTAACAGCAACGAGGCAGGCTCCCTATGACCACTACGCTCACCACCCCAGGGCGCCCTAAATCGCGAGTCAGGCAACCCAACGCCGTCGTTCTCAGCTATTCGGAGCTGCTCAAGACCGTGAAGGCCGCCGGTCTCCTGGAGCGCCGTGTCGGTTTTTACATCACCGTGTTTTCGGTGCTCGCCCTCCTGATGGCCGCCACCTGGTTCGGCTTCGCACTGATCGGTGACAGCTGGTTCCAGCTCCTGATCGCCGCCGCCCTGGGCATCCTTTGCACCCAGCTGAGCTTCCTGGCCCACGAGGCCGGGCACCGGCAGATCTTCGCCTCCCGCCGCGCCAACGACTGGGCCGCACGGCTGCTCGCCACGTCCGTGGCCGGCATCAGCTATTCCTGGTGGGAGCAGAAGCACGGCGCGCACCACAACCACCCGAACGTCATTTCCAAGGACCCGGACATCGCGCCCGGCCCCATCGCCTTCCACGCCGAGGCCGTCGCCGACCGCCAGGGGCGCTTCGCGTTCCTGACCCGCAAGCAGGGCTGGTTCTTCTTCCCGCTCCTGTTCCTGGTGGGCCTGGGCCTCCAGATCGATTCCGTGAAATTCATCGTCGGCCGCGCCAAGGTCGCGCACCGCTGGGTTGAAATCCCGATCCTCGCCGTCCGGCTGAGCCTGCTCCCGGTTCTCGCCTTCTCCTTCCTGCCGCTGGGCATGGCATTCGCCTTCATCGGCGTCCAGCTGGCCGTTTTCGGCTTCTACATGGGCGCGTCCTTCGCACCGAACCACAAGGGCATGCCGGTACTGCCGGCCGACAGCCGGGTCGACTTCTTCAGCCGCCAGGTCCTCACCTCCCGGAATATCTCGGGCGGCCGCTTCATGGACATCCTGCTCGGCGGCCTGAACCGGCAGGCAGAACACCATCTCTTCCCGGACATGGCCCGCCCCCAGCTGGACAAGGCCGCCAAGATCGTCCGCGAGTACTGCGCCAAGCACCAGGTCCCGTACACGGAAACCACGCTGATGCAGTCGTACGCCATCATCGTCCGTTACCTCAACGACGTCGGACTCGCCGCGGGCCGCCACTTCGAATGCCCGATGGCAACGGTCACCCGCCGCTACTAGTCTCCCGCCGCTACCAAGGGACGCATCACCCCGGCGGCAGCGCAGGACCCGCCGCGTCAGTGATGGCGTCCGGCGCAGCATCTCGTGACGGCCGGTTACGGACCGCCCCTTCAGGGTTACCGTCAGGGTCCCTAGGATGGACCCAGGGACCGGGACAGACTTTCCCGCCCGGAAAAGGAGCCACATGATGCACGCAATCGTCGCCCGCCAGGCAGGGGGGCCCGAGGTCCTGGAGCTCGACAAGGCAGCCCGACCCGTTCCCGGGCCCGGCCAGCTGCTCATCAAGGTCGCCGCGGCGGGTGTGAACTTCATCGACACCTACAAGCGCAGCGGCGTCTACAAGGTCAGCTACCCCTTCACGCCCGGCTCCGAGGCCGCAGGCACCGTGGAGGAGGTCGGCGACGCCGTCACCGGGTTCGCTCCCGGCGACCGGGTGGCCACGGCCGAGGGCGCTGACTGCTACGCCGGCTATGCACTCGTCGATGAGGACAAGGCACTCCCGGTTCCCGACGGCCTGGATGATTTCACCGCCGCGGCCTTGCCGCTGCAGGGCGTGACGGCTCACTACCTCATCAACTCCACCTTCAAGGTCGAGCCCGGCCACAGGGTTTTGGTCCACGCCGGCGCCGGTGGTGTCGGGCTTCTGATGATCCAGCTGCTCAAGGCCAAGGGCGCCGACGTCATGACCACCGTGTCGACGGACGAGAAGGAGCAGCTGGCCCGCGAAGCTGGGGCCGACCACGTGCTGCGATACGACGGTTTCGCCGCGCGGGTCCGGGAACTGACCGACGGCACCGGCGCGGACGTGGTGTACGACGGCGTCGGAAAGGACACCTTCGACGCCTCCCTGGCGTCGCTGCGCATCCGGGGCATGCTGGTGCTCTTCGGCGCAGCGTCCGGCCCGGTCCCGCCGTTCGACCCGCAGCGGCTCAACGCCGGCGGCTCGCTCTACCTCACGCGGCCGACCATGGCCCACTACCTGCGTGACGCCCGGGAACGCCGCTGGCGCTCCGACGAAGTCTTTGCCGCCGCCGCCGACGGCAGCCTCAAGGTCAGGATCGGCGCCCGCTACTCCCTCGCCGAGGCAGCCCGTGCCCACGACGACCTGGAACAGCGCCGCACCACCGGCAAAGTCATCCTGGTCCCCTAGGCCGCCCGGTCCCCTAAGCCCCACGGCAACACCATCCGTTCACCTCCTGCAGGGACAATGCGCCAGTGACCGAGCAACGACTGACCCCGAGTGAAGCCTTCGACGCCGATGCGGTGCAGAGTCTTCCGGCAATCCGTGCCACCGTCTACGCGCCGCAACTGCCGGGAGCACTCTCCGCTCCGGCGGAGCGGACGCTCATCGACATCCTCCGCGATGCCGCCGCCCGGTTCCCTGATGCCTCCGCGCTCGACGACGGCCACCGCTCGCTCAGTTACGCCCAACTGATGGACGAAGTCCGGGCAACTGCGAGGAACCTGCACCTCGCCGGGCTGGGCGCCGGGGACAAGATCGGCGTCCGGATCCCCTCCGGCACCAACGAACTCTACGTCTCGATCCTGGCGGTGCTGCAGGTCGGTGCCGCCTACGTCCCGGTAGACGCCGACGATCCGGATGAGCGGGCCAAACTGGTCTTCGGCGAGGCCAAGGTGGCCGGCATCCTCCGCGCCGGCGGGAAGATCGTCACCGCCAGCAACCGCCCCCGGCCGTTCCCCGGAGCCAGGCCGCCCGGCCCGGACGACGACGCGTGGGTCATCTTCACCTCCGGCTCCACCGGCACACCCAAGGGCGTCGCGGTCCAGCACCGCTCGGCCGCCGCGTTCGTGGACGCCGAGGCCCGCATCTTCCTGCAGGGCGATCCGGTGGGCCCGCAGGACCGGGTGCTGGCCGGCTTGTCCGTTGCCTTCGATGCCTCCTGCGAGGAAATGTGGCTCGCGTGGCGCCACGGTGCCTGCCTTGTTCCGGCACCCCGGGCCCTGGTCCGGACCGGGATGGACCTGGGCCCCTGGCTCATCAGCCACGGCATCACTGTGGTCTCCACCGTCCCCACGCTCGCCGCGCTCTGGCCCGTGGAGTCGCTGGAAAGCGTCCGGCTGCTCATCTTCGGCGGGGAGGCGTGTCCGCCGGACCTGGCCGAGCGGCTCGCCGTCGAAGGACGCGAAGTGTGGAATACCTACGGGCCCACCGAAGCCACCGTGGTTGCGTGTGCCGCGCGGCTGGGCGCGCCCGGACCCGTCCGGATCGGCCTGCCGCTGGACGGCTGGGACCTCGCCGTCGTCGACGCCGATTCGCTGCCGGTTGCCGAAGGCGAGGTGGGCGAACTGATCATCGGCGGTGTGGGGCTGGCCCGGTATCTTGACCCGGTCAAGGACGCGGAAAAATACGCCCCCATGCCGTCCCTGGGCTGGCCGCGCGCCTACCGCTCCGGCGACCTCGTCAGGTACGAAGCGGCGGGCCTCGTGTTCCAAGGCCGCGCCGATGAACAGGTCAAGCTCGGCGGCCGCCGGATCGAGCTCGGAGAAATCGACGCCGCCCTGCAGTCGCTGCCGGACGTCGCCGGCGCCGCCGCCGCGGTGCAGACCACCGCGGCCGGCAACCAGATCCTGGTCGGCTACCTGGCCGCAGTATCGGGCCGGGATATCGACCTCGCGACCGCGCGCGGGCTGCTGGGCGAGCTCCTGCCCGCGCCCCTCATCCCGCTGCTGACGCTCGTCGATTCGCTGCCGACCAAGACCAGCGGCAAAGTGGACCGCCATGCCCTGCCCTGGCCGCTGAGCGGAACCGGGGCTGCCGAGGCCGAAGGTGCCCCGCTGAACCTGCCCGACGACGCGCAGTGGATCGTGGAGCAATGGAGCGCCGTGCTGGGAAGCCCGGTCACCAGCCTCGATGCCGATTTCTTCGCGTTCGGCGGCGGCTCGCTGGCCGCCGCCCAGCTCGTGTCCGCGCTGCGCGTCCGCTATCCCACCATCACGGTGGCCGACATCTATGCGACACCCCGGGTGGGGGCGCTGGTGGACGAGGCGCGCCAGTCACTGCCGGAAGGCGGAGCAGTCGCGGCGCTGGAGCGCACCGTCCGGCCCACCGCGCGGAAGTCCCAGGCTTTCCAAACGCTCCTGGGCGTTCCGCTTCACATCCTTGTCGGCATGCGCTGGCTGACCTACCTGATGGCCGCCAACAATCTCCTGGCCGCCTTCGCCGGATTCAGTGCCGCCCCCACCATCTCGTGGTGGTGGGTGGGCGCGTCCTGGCTGGTCTTTGTCAGCCCGGCTGGGCGGATGCTGATCTCCGTTGCCGCCGCCCGGGTCCTGCTCCGCAACGTCGTACCCGGCACGTATCCACGCTCCGGTCGGGTGCACCTCCGGCTCTGGCTCGCAGAACAGATCCAGGACCTCGCCGGCGCCATCAGCCTGGCCAGCGCGCCTTGGGTGCCCTACTACGCAAAGGCGCTCGGCGCGACGATCGGCGAGAACGTCCAGCTGCACTCGCTCCCGCCCGTCACCGGGCTGCTGTTCCTGGGCGCCGGGTCCAACATCGAGCCTGAAGTCGATCTGTCCGGCTGGTGGATCGACGGCGACCGAGTGCACATCGGCAACATCCGGATTGGCGCCGGCGCGAGCGTCGGCGCCCGCAGCACGCTCATGCCCGGCGCCACCGTGGGTGCGGGGGCCCAGGTGGAGCCGGGCTCCGCGGTGATCGGGAAGGTCAAGGCCGGGCAACTGGTGGCCGGGTCGCCGGCCGAGCGCCGCGGCAAGGCGCGGCACTCATGGCCGGACTCCCCGTCCGAGCACCGGCTGCTGGGCCGGCTGTGGTTCGCCGGCTTCGCCGCGGCATCCGCCGTGCTGGCGCTCATCCCCTATGTCTCCGCCGCCGTCGCGGCCTTCGTGATTTTCGCGTTCATCCAGGGCAGCTCCTCCCTGCCGGCAGCCCTGCCCGGCATTGTGCTCTCGATCCCGCTGGCGGCGCTGGCATGGTTTTTGACCAACCTGCTGCTGATCCTGGCGACGACGAGGCTGCTCAGCGTGGGCCTCGCCGAAGGCTACTACCGGGTCCGGAGCCGGATCGGATGGCAGGTCTGGGCGACCGAGCGGGTACTGGACCTGGCCCGGGATCTGCTGTTCCCGGTCTACGCCAGCCTCTTTACGCCGGTCTGGCTGCGGCTGCTCGGCGCGAAGGTCGGCCGCAACGTGGAAGCCTCGACAGTGCTGCTGATCCCGAGCATGACCACCGTGGGCGAGGGCGCGTTCCTGGCAGACGACACCATGGTGGCATCCTACGAACTCGACGGCGGCTGGATGCGGATTGCGCCGGCCAAGATCGGCAAACGGTCCTTCCTGGGCAACTCCGGCATGACGGCGGCCGGACGCAACGTACCCAAGAACTCCCTCGTGGCGGTCCTCTCCGCGACGCCGGCCAAGGCGAAGGCCGGGACATCGTGGCTCGGCAGCCCGCCCGTGCGGCTGCGGCGCACGGCCATCGCCTCCGACGACACGCGGACGTACCAGCCGCCCCGGAACCTGAAGGTCGCGCGGGCCCTGTGGGAGCTGTGCCGGTTTGTCCCCGTCATGCTGACAGTCGCGATCGCCGCCGGCGTGATGCTCGCCTTCGATGCGCTGGCGACCATCTTCAACTACGGAATCGCCGCTGTCCTGAGCGGGGTGGTGGTCCTGCTGGCCGGGGCCACGGCCGCGGCCAGTGCCGTGGCGGCCAAGTGGCTGCTGGTGGGCCGCATCCGGCCCGGCGAGCACCCGCTGTGGAGTTCGTTCATTTGGCGGAACGAGGTGGTGGACACCTTCATTGAGATGGTCAGCGCCCCGTGGTTCGCGCGCGCCGCCACCGGCACACCGGCCTTGGTGTGGTGGCTGCGGGCACTCGGCGCGAAAATCGGTGCGGGGACCTGGTGCGAAAGCTACTGGCTGCCCGAGGCCGACCTTGTCACCCTCGGCAGGAACTCGACCGTCAACCGCGGGTGCGTCGTCCAGACCCATCTGTTCCATGACCGTGTCATGAGCATCGACACTGTTACGCTCGATGACGGAGCCACCATGGGGCCGCACGGCGTCATCCTGCCGCAGGCCAGGATCGGCAGCGGCGGCACGGTGGGGCCGGCGTCCCTCGTCATGCGGGGCGAAACCGTGCCCGCCGGGACGTACTGGATGGGAAATCCGGTCAGCCCGTGGGACGGGCCTGCACCGCCCGCCAAGCCCCGGTAGGCCCGGCCTGCGCACGTCCACCAGTTCAACAACCCGAAGGTCCGTTCATTGAGCACCAGCGCACCAAGCAGCGGCGCCGCCACAGGCGGGGAAATCAACCGCGAGATCAGCAGGGCAACCGTCCCGGAAACGGGCGCCCCCGACCCCTATATGCCGGGCCACGGAACCAATGCCTACCGCGTCACCCGGTATGACCTGAATCTGGACTACCGCGTCAGCAGCAACCGCCTTGCAGGGCACGCCGTCCTGCACGCCGTCACGCAGTACCCGACGTCGGCAATCGTCCTGGACTTGGCCGGGCTGCGGGCCACGAAGATCCAGCTCGACGGACGCCGGGTGCGCAGGTTCACCCAGCGGGACGAGCAGCTTGTGGTCTATCCCGACGTTCCCCTGCTGGCCAACGAGGCCTTCACCCTGGACATCCGCTACGAGGGCTATCCGGCGCCGCGCCGCGGTCTGTGGGGCGAAGTCGGCTGGGAGGAGCTCTCCGATGGTGTGCTGGTGGCTGGCCAGCCCAATGGCGCCGCCTCTTGGTTCCCATGCAACGACCATCCGCGGGACAAGGCGAGCTACCTCATCACGGTGACCACCGATGCGAACTACCGGGCCGTGTGCAACGGCGTGCTGCTCTCCCGCACCAGCAGGGCCAGCCGCGAGACCTGGGTGTACGAGCAGGCCGAACCCATGGCCACCTACCTGGCAACGGTCCAGATCGGCCGTTATGAGCTCCTGACGCTCAATGCCGAGCGGCCGTCAGGGCACGTTCCGCAGTATGTGACCGTGCCGGCGGCGCTGGCGGCGGCGGCCCGGGCCGCCCTGGCCCGGCAGCCCGAGATGATGCGGAAATTCACCAACTGCTTTGGGCCGTATCCGTTCCCGGAGTACACCGTGGTGGTCACCGGCGACGTGCTGGAAATCCCGCTGGAAGCGCAGACACTGTCCATCCTGGGCCCAAATCATTTGCGGCAGGACTGGGATTCGCAACGGATGATCGCCCACGAACTCGCCCACCAATGGTTCGGGAACTCGCTCACCGCGGCGACGTGGAAGGACATCTGGCTGCACGAGGGCTTTGCCTGCTACGCGGAATGGCTCTGGTCTGAAGAGGCCGGCGTCATGTCGGTGGCGGGCCGTGCCCGCGCCGCCTGGCGCGGGCTGTCCGCCACCCCACAGGACCTGATGGTGGGCGATCCCGGCCCGGAGCTGATGTTTGATGATCGCGTCTACAAACGCGGAGCCCTGGCCCTGCACGCCCTCCGGGTACGCTCCGGAGACCTCGCGTTCTTCGCCCTGCTGCACGACTGGACGGACCGCTTCCGTCACGGCACGGTGACCACTGCCGACTTCATCGTCGCGGCCGCCCACACCACCGGCCTCGACGCAGAGGCCCTGCTGCACCCCTGGCTGTTCGAACACGCCCTCCCGCCGCTCCCGCAGCCAGCACCGCCCCGGCTCTGAGGGGAGGACTGTTCTGCCCGAAGCGCTAGGGCAGGACCGCGACGGCGACGGCGGCCACGAGGTCCGCGGGCAGTCCTGTCTCTGCCGGCGCCAGGTCCCGGAGCCCGGCACGGCCGTCCACGTTCGTGCCCAGTACGTCGAGGGTGTCCGGGGCCGTCTGCAGCCCCGTGCCCAGCATCTTGAGCCATGCCTCTTTGCGCGCCCACAGACGTGCCCGGCCCCGCAGCAGGGAGATGCCGTCCAGTCCAGCGAGGTGGAGTTGTTCGGCCGCGGTCAACACGACGTCGTCGAACCCATCGAAATCCGCCCTGGCCGGATCCTCGACGTCGATGCCAAGGCGCTGGCCCGGTTCCGGGTCCACGAGCCCGGCCAGAAGCGTCCAGCCGGCAGCGCGGGACAGGCTCAGCAGCAGCGGCACGGCCTCGCCCCGGAGCCGGTAGCCGGGCCTGCCGTGTGAGATGTCCGCGCCGGTGCCGCACCGTGGACAGCTGTACCAGGCAGTGAGGTCCGACGCCGGGACGCCGAGCAGGTCGGCGGCGAACCGCCGCTGCGCGAGCCGCCCGGCCAGGAAGTCCTGCCGGGTCCGCGGGGTCATGGCCCGGGCCCGGTCGAGCTCGGCCCCGTCCAGCAGGGAACGCGACTCGCTTTCCAGCTTGGACGCAGCGACGGTTTCCGCCCCGGGAACGCCAAAGGGCGGGCAGGCACGCACAACAAGGTGTGATGCCATGACCCGCCCCCTTTCAGCTCATCAGCGCTGTCACCAGCGCAGTTCTCAGCGCTGCACCGCTCCGAAGCGTTCGTGGGCAGCGGCAACGGCACCTTCACGCGCCGCTGAGGCCTCGTCGGCTGTCAGTGTGCGGTCGTTGGCGCGGAAGCGCAGGCTGAACGCCAGCGACTTCTTGCCCTCCTCGATGCCCTTGCCCGCGTAGACGTCGAACAGTGCGACGTCCTCGAGCAGCTCGCCCGCGCCTTCACGCAGGGCGGTGAGCACCTCTTCTGCCGGGACGTCCTGCGGCACCACGAGGGCCACGTCCTGGGTGGCCACGGGGTATGTCGAGATGTGCCGGGCCACGATCACGTCGGCAGCAGCCTCGAAGAGGGCATCGGCATTCAGTTCCAGCGCCACGGAGCGGGCCGGCATGTCATGTGCCGCCAGAAGCTTCGGGTGCAGCTCGCCGGCGTAGCCCACCACTTCGCCGGTGCGCAGTTCAAGCTGCGCTGCCCGGCCGGGGTGGAACGCCTGGTGCCGGCCCTGGGCGACCAGGAGTTCGACGCCGAGCACGTCGCCGGCGATCCGGGCAATGTCCACCGCGTCCGCCCAGTCCCAAGCCCGCGGGGTGTTGCCCGGGGCGACAGGAGAGTCGTGCCCGGTGAGCACGGCGGCGAGGTGCAGCGGCTGGTCCGGGACGCCGTCGTACAGGGCATCCAGTACCTCGTCGCTGGGCTTGACGCCGAGCGGCGGAATCGTGGCGGTGCCAAGCTGTTCGCCAGGCAGGAACACGAGCCCGGTTTCGAAGAGGGCGAGGTCGCGGAAGCCGCGGGAGTGGTTGCGCTTGGCTACCTCGATCAGGCCCGGCAGGATGGAGGTCCGCAGGAAGCCGTGCTCCTCGCTGATCGGGTTGGCCAGCTTGAGGGCCTTGCGCTCCGCGCCCTCGGCCGGGACGCCAAAGGTGTCATTGGCGGCCTTGGAGACGAACGGGTAGGCCAGCACCTCGGTGAGTCCGGCGTCGGCGAGGGCCTGGATCAGGCGGCGGCGCTGCTGCTGGACGCGGGTCAGGCCACGGCCTGGCGGCGCCACGGGCAGGGTCGCCGGGATCTGGTCGTAGCCGACCAGGCGGGCGATTTCCTCGGTGAGGTCGTCCTTGGTTTCGAGGTCGCTGCGCCAGCTCGGTGGGGTCACCGTGTAGCCGTTGCTTTCCTTGGCAACGACGGCGCCGAGGTCTTCGAGCGAGGACAGGATCTGTTCCTCGGTGAAGTCGATCCCGATCCGTGCTGCCGGGTACTCTGCGTGCAGTTCGATGGTGACGGCGTCCGGCGCGGTCCCGACGTCGGTCCCGGCCTCGTCGGCCGTTCCGCCGGCGAGTTCGACCAGCAGGTCCACCACGCGCTGGGCGGCAACATCGGCCACCTGCCAGTCCACGCCGCGTTCGAAGCGCTTGGACGCCTCGGACGGCAGCTTGTGGCGGCGGCGGGCGCGAGCGATCGAGACTTCGTCGAAGTGCGCGGCCTCAACCAGGACATTCGTGGTGGCGTCCGAGACCTCGGTGTGGGCGCCGCCCATGACGCCGGCGATTCCGATGGGGCCGGATTCGTCCGTGATCAGCAGATCCTCGACGTCGAGCGTGCGCTCCTTGGCGTCCAGGGTGGTGATCTTCTCTCCTGCGGTGGCACGCCGGACGACGATGTCGCCGGCCAGCTTGTCCAGGTCATAGCAGTGGTTCGGCTGCCCGAGCTCGAGCATGACGTAGTTGGAGATGTCCACCGGCAGGGAGATGGACCGGATACCGGCCAGCCGTAGCCTGGAGGCCATCCACGGCGGGGTGGGCCGGGTGGCATCGACGCCGCGGACGGTGCGGGCCACAAAACGGTCGCAGCCGGGCTTGCCGTAGATGGGGGCGTCGTCGTTGAGCTTGACACCGTAGCCGCCGGACAGCGCCGCCGGGGCCTTAACCTTGGACGCCGGGTCCGTGAACATGGTGCCGGTGGCGTGCGCATATTCACGGGCCACACCGCGGATGGAGAACGCATAGCCGCGGTCCGGCGTCACATTGATCTCGGCCGCCTGGTCGTAGAGGCCCAGCAGCTCCATGGCGTCCGTGCCGATTTCCGGATCCAGCCCGATCCGGGACAGCACCAGGATGCCGTCGTGGTCCTCACCGATGCCCAGTTCGCGCACGGAAGCGATCATGCCGGCGGAGAGGTGCCCGTAGGTTTTCCGCGCGGAGATGTGGAAGTCGCCCGGCAGCACGGCGCCCGG
>JBKPBZ010000195.1:0-28005 GCA_046727115.1 Actinomycetota bacterium
CCTCGTCGGCGACTGGGCCAACTGGCCCGAGTTCCGCCGGCTCGAGGCTGAGGGCCTGATGATGTACGGCCAGATGACCGCCGGGTCCTGGATCTACATCGGCACCCAGGGCATCCTGCAGGGCACCTTCGAGACCTTCGCGGCGATCGCCCGCAAGCTCACCGGGGACGAGAACGGCACGCTCGCCGGCACCCTGACCCTCACCGGCGGCTGCGGCGGCATGGGCGGCGCCCAGCCCCTCGCCGTCACCCTGAACGAGGGCGCCTGCCTGATTGTCGACGTCGACGAAAGCCACCTCCGCCGCCGGGCCGGCAAGCGCTACCTCGACGAGGTCGAAACGGACCTCGACACCGCGATCGCCAAGGTCCTGGCAGCCAAGGAAGAGCGCCGCGGCTGGTCCGTGGGCTACGTCGGCAACGCCGCCGAGGTCTTCCCCGAGATCCTGCGCCGCCACAACGCCGGCGAGCTCACCGTCGACATCGTCACCGACCAGACCTCCGCGCACGACCCCCTGAGCTACCTGCCCGAGGGCATCACGGTTCAGGAATGGCACCGCGAGGCCGCCGCCGACCCCGAGGGCTTCACCAAGAAGGCCCAGGCCTCGATGGCCAAGCACGTCCAGGCCATGGTCGAATTCCAGGATGCCGGCGCCGAGGTCTTCGACTACGGCAACTCCATCCGCGACGAGGCCCGCAAGGGCGGCTACAACCGCGCCTTCGAATTCCCCGGCTTCGTCCCGGCCTACATCCGGCCGCTGTTCTGCGAGGGCCTGGGCCCGTTCCGCTGGGTGGCCCTCTCCGGGGACCCCGAGGACATCGCGGTCACGGACAAGGCCATCAAGGAGCTCTTCCCCGAGAACAAGCACCTGCACCGCTGGATCGACGCCGCCGCCGAGCGCGTCGAGTTCGAGGGCCTGCCGGCCCGCATCTGCTGGCTGGGCTATGGCGAACGCGCCAAGGCCGGCCTGCTGTTCAACCAGCTCGTCAAGGAGGGCAAGGTCAAGGCGCCCATCGTGATCGGCCGCGACCACCTCGACTCCGGTTCCGTCGCCTCCCCGTACCGCGAAACCGAGGCCATGGCCGACGGCTCCGACGCGATCGCCGACTGGCCGCTGCTCAACGCCCTGCTCAACACCGCCTCCGGCGCCACCTGGGTCTCCCTGCACCACGGCGGCGGCGTCGGGATCGGCCGCTCCATCCACGCCGGCCAGGTCTCCGTCGCCGACGGCACCGACCTCGCAGCGCAGAAACTCGAACGCCTCCTCACCAACGACCCCGGCATGGGCGTCATCCGCCACGCCGACGCCGGCTACGACCGCGCCGTCGAGGTCGCCAAGGAACGCGGCGTCCGCATCCCCATGTCAGAAACCCGCTGACCAAGGCCCCAATCCCACATCGACTGCTCCGCAAGTGCCGTTTTGAGCCACCAAAAGGGCACTTGCGGAGCAATCGATGAGAACCGAGTAGGAAATACCATGACCATCACCACTCACTCACCGCTCACCGTCACCCTCGGCTCCAGCGGCGTGACCCCCGAGGACGTCGTCGCCGTCGCCCGCCACGACGCCCACGTGACCATCGCCCAGGAAGCACTCGACGCCGTCGCCAAGGTCCGCGCCCACATCGACGACCTCGCCCACAGCGAGGTCCCCGCCTATGGCATCTCGACCGGCTTCGGGGCGCTGGCCAACCGGCACATCCCCAACGAGCTGCGCACCCAGCTGCAGAAATCCCTGATCCGCAGCCACGCCGCCGGCATGGGCCCGGCCGTGGAACGCGAAGTGGTCCGCGGCATCATGTTCCTGCGCGCCAAGACCCTGGCCTCCGGCCGGACCGGTGTCCGACCCGTGGTGCTGCAGACCATGGTGGACGTGCTCAACGCCGGCATCACCCCGGTGGTCCGCGAATTCGGCTCGCTCGGCTGCTCAGGCGACCTCGCGCCGCTCTCGCACTGCGCCCTGGTCCTGATGGGCGAAGGCGAAGCGACCGGCCCCGATGGGGAACTGTATGGCAGCAAGGGCGGACGTCCCGTCGCCGAGCTCCTCGCCGCACACGGCATCGAACCCGTCACCCTGGCCGAAAAGGAGGGCCTGGCCCTCGTCAACGGCACCGAAGGCATGCTCGGCATGCTGCTGATGGCCATCGCCGACATCCGCCAGCTGCTGACGACGGCGGACATCACCGCCGCGCTCAGCGTCGAGGCGCTGCTCGGCACCGACCAGGTGTTCCTCCCCGAGCTGCACGCGGCGCTGCGCCCGCACCCGGGCCAGGCCGCCGCGGCCGACAACATGCTCCGCGTGCTGTCCAACTCGCCGATCGTGGCCTCGCACCGGATCAACGACACCAAGGTCCAGGACGCCTACTCGCTGCGCTGCGCACCCCAGGTGGCCGGCGCCGTCCGCGACACCGTGGACCACGCCGCCATGGTCGCCTCCCGCGAACTGGCCGCAGCGATCGACAACCCGGTGGTGCTGCCCGACGGCCGGGTCAGCTCCAACGGCAACTTCCACGGCGCCCCGGTGGGCTACGTGCTGGACTTCCTCGCGATCGCCGTCGCCGACCTGAGCTCCATCGCCGAGCGCCGGACCGACCGGATGCTGGACCCGGCCCGCTCGCACGGGCTGCCGGCCTTCCTGGCCTCGGACCCCGGCGTCGACTCGGGCCTCATGATCGCCCAGTACACGCAGGCCGGGCTGGTCTCGGACAACAAGCGGCTGGCTGTCCCGGCGTCGGTGGACTCGATCCCGAGCTCCGCCATGCAGGAGGACCACGTGTCCATGGGCTGGCACGCGGCCCGCAAGCTCCGCCGCGCGGTCGAGAACCTGCGCCGCGTCCTGGCGATCGAACTGGTGACCTCGGCCCGGGCCCTGGACATCCGCACCCAGCTCTCCGGCGGCGAACTCACCCCGGGCCCAGCGGGCACGGCTGTGATCGCCGCGCTGCGCGACGTCGTCGAGGGTCCTGGGACCGACAGGTTCCTGTCGCCGGAGCTTGAAGCGGCGGACCAGCTGGTCGCAT
This sequence comes from Actinomycetota bacterium, assembly GCA_046727115.1. Lineage (GTDB taxonomy): Bacteria > Actinomycetota > Actinomycetes > Actinomycetales > Micrococcaceae > Arthrobacter. Next base: position 3,018 of record JBKPBZ010000195.1, read on the forward strand.
CGGGCAAGGTCCGTGCCGCGGCCGAATCCGCCGTCGGAAATCTCGCCTGAGAAGAAACAAAATGCAATACAGCTGAACAATTCCCGGCGTCCCCGAAATCTTTAGCGGCATGGAAGGCGGGGGCCCGGGAACTGTAGTACAAATGGAAAGTCACACCAATGAAGTTGTGGCAGAGAACACATACAAAGGGGTAAAAGTTCTATGAAAGCACGCGGCACGGTACTGTCCAGACGCCTTGCATCCGCAGCTACGGTTTCCGACTGGAGCGGCCTCCGGGTCGGGGAACGCGTCGAAATCGTCAAGCACGCACAGGTCATTGCAGCCGGTGAGGTCGAAGAAGTCTCACGGAGCGGAAATGTGCTCTGGCTGGTCCCGGCCGGGCCGTCCGAAACCCAGCTCTTCCTGCAGTCCGACGGCGTTCAGGTGCGCCGGGCGTAGCTTCCGCGCATTCAACAGGAACCGGGGTTCGTTCGCCGTTCCGCACCATGGCGGTGCGGTTTCGCGGACGGGCCCCGGTTTTGTCTGTGCCGAACGGACTTCGGGAGACCCGGGAACTGAGCGGTGCTGCCTAGCGGCTGACCACGGCACGCAACAGCTTGACCGCAACGGACAATGCTGCGATGTCCACCGGGCCCGGCTTGATGGCCTCCTTGATGGTTTCCTGGATCCTGCCGAGTTGTTCGATGTTTTCGCGTTCCCAAGCGACGATGCGCTCGACCGGATCGCCGCCCGGGGCGGAGGGGCGTGGAGTATTCCGCACAACAGCCTTCGTCATGCCGGCAAGGACCAAATACACGTCGTCCCGAAGTGCCGCGCGCGCAAGGGCCTCCCAGTGGGTTTCCCGCGGCAACGCCGTGATGTGTTCAAGAATGGGCACCGCCGAGATCCGCTCGAAGACGGCAAAGTACACTTCGGCCACGGTGTCTACGGGCTCCTGGAGCTCTTCCGATATGGCGGAGATGTCCAGAAGACCGTAGCTGACCAGGATCTCGGAGGCGCGCACGCCCAATTCATGGGGCAGGCCGACGGCGTCGGTGTGAGCCAGGCGGATCAGCGCATGCTGCAGATTCACGCCGTGAAGGTAGCTGCTGAACTTTGGGCGCAGAAGCGACATGGGGGGCTCGAGCCGGGCCAATGCATCGGCGATTGGCTTGTCCCGGAAGTCGTGGGTGACGTACCACCGTGTCGAGCGGTCCAGCAGGCGGCGCATGTCAAGTGCCACCGCACATCCATGCTCGCTGGGGATGCTTGCCGGCAGCCGTGCGAGGGCTTGGGTGATTGAGTCAAAGTCCCAAATCTTGCGCATGACCACGAACCCGCGGGCGACGGCGGCCGCCGATACCGTGGTCTCCTCCATGGCCCTGAAGGCGAAGGCAATGCCACCCAGATTGATCATGTCGTTGGCAATGACAGTGGCCACGATTTGCCGCCGCAACGGATGCGTGGACAGCTCCTCCCCGAATCGCTCGGATAGCTGGTGCGGAAAGTAGCCGCGTACCGTCCGAGAGAACCAAGGGTCATCGGCGAGTCCGCTGAGGGTGAGTTCCCGTGCCAGCTCGATCTTGGCATACGCGGCGAGCACGGAGAGCTCCGGGGATGTCAGGCCTGAGCCGCTCTGCAGGCGGGTGTGCAGTTGCCCTGTGCTGGGCAGGCATTCGAGGTCCCTGTCCAGGTCCGTGGCGGCCTCCAGCCAGTCCATGGTGCGCTCAAAGCTCGGGCTCCATTGGCGGACCAGCTGGCGGTCGTTGAGCAGGAGCACGTTCTGGTCCACATTGGTTTTCAAGACCAAGCGTCCGACTTCCTCCTGCAGGGAGTGCAGGAAGCCGGTCCTTTCGTCCGAGGACATCCTTCCCGCGGCGATCATCCGGTCGAGGAAGATCTTGATGTTCACTTCGTGGTCCGAACAGTCCACACCGGCGGAGTTGTCGATCGCATCGGTGTTCAGCAGGACCCCACCCAGCGCCGCCTCTACCCTGCCTCGCTGGGTGATGCCAAGGTTGCCGCCCTCGGCGATGATCCTGGTCCTCAGCTGATTGGCGTTGACACGGATGGGATCGTTGGCCTTGTCTCCCACGTCCGCGTGGGTCTCGGTGGAGGCCTTGACGTACGTGCCGATGCCGCCGTTGTAGAGCAGGTCCACAGGTGCCAGAAGGATGGCCTTGAGCAGTTCCGGTGGGCTCATCGCCGTCGTTCCCGGCTCCAGCCCCAGTGCCAGGCGCACCGCTTCGGTGATCTCGATCGACTTCTCGAGGCGGGAGAACACGCCGCCGCCCGCGCTGATTTTCGAGACCTCGTAGTCGGCCCAGGAGGAACGGGGAAGCCCGAACAGCCGCTGCCGCTCCGCATAGGAGGCGGCCGGATCGGGCGTTGGATCGAGGAAGATATGCCGGTGGTCGAACGCCGCCACCAGCAGGATGTGGCGGGACAGCAGCATTCCGTTGCCGAACACGTCACCGCTCATGTCGCCAATGCCTGCGACCGTGAAGTCCTCGGCCGTGGAATCGATGAGCAGCTCGCGGAAATGATGCCGGACCGACTCCCAGGCCCCGCGTGCCGTGATGCCCATCTGCTTGTGGTCATAGCCCACCGAGCCGCCCGAGGCGAAGGCGTCGCCGAGCCAGAATCCGTACTCCAAGGCCAAGGCATTGGCGATGTCCGAGAACGCGGCCGTCCCCTTGTCGGCGGCAACAACCAGGTAATAGTCATCGCCATCGTGCCGGACCACCCGCTCGGGCGGCACCACCAGCTCGGTGGTCCCGTGGGCGCTGTCGAGGGATGTGAGCAGGTTGTCGGTGATGTCCAGCATCCCGCGGATGAAAATCCGGTAACTCTCCTGACCCTCTGCCAGCCAGGCCGCCCGGTCTGTGCCGGGGTCGGGCAGCTGCTTCGGATAGAAGCCACCCTTGGCACCCGTTGGTACGATCACGGCGTTTTTGACGGTCTGCGCTTTGACGAGCCCCAGGATCTCTGTCCGGAAGTCCTCCCGGCGGTCGGACCAGCGAAGCCCGCCGCGGGCAAGGGCGCCAAAGCGCAGATGCACGCCTTCGACGCGGGGCGAATAGACCCAGATTTCGTATTTTGGCCGCGGGGCAGGTGCGGCCGGGACGTCGGAGAGGTTGAGCTTGAAACTGAGGTAGGGCTTGTTCAGGAAGTAATTGGTGCGCAGGGTGGCCTCGACAAGACTCGCGAAGGAACGCAGCAGACGGTCGGCGTCCAGGACCGGCACGGCGTCGATGGCAGCCGTCAGCTCACTTCTGGCCGAGTCCATGCCACCGAGGCGGGTTGGCTGGTCGAGATCCGGATCGAACTTTGCCTCGAACAGTGCCAGGAGTGCGCGCGTGGCCCGGACATTCGCGCGGAGCGTGTCCGCCATGAAGCCGTAGGAGTTGGTGGTTCCGAGCTGCTGCAGGTATTTCGCATAGCTGCGCAGAATGGCTGTCTGGCGCCATCCGATTCCCTCCCTGATGACCAGTGCGTCAAAGGTGTCGGACTCGACGTCCCCTCTCATGGCGGCGCAAAACGAGTCGGCAAGTAGCTCGCTGGTGCCCAGGGCGTCAACGCCGGCGGGATATCTCAGCCCGAGGTCGTACAGGAAGAACGTGTGGCCATCGGCACGCCGGACGTCGTAGGGCCGTTGGTCGAGCACCTCAAGCCCCAGGTTGTGAAAGAACGGCAGAATCTGTGTCAGGCTCTTCGGCCGTGTCAGATAGAGGCGGATCCGGGCGTCCTCGGCCAGCACCGGAGTCCCCGGGCGTGCGTAGACGGACAGCAGCGGGTCATCGCGGTTCCTGCCGTCCGGCCCGTCCAGGCTTTCGAATTTGATAATGTCCTCGACGGCGTCCTCCGCCTCGTAGTCAGCCTTGTAGCTGGCCGGAAACGCCTGGGACCACTGCATGGACAGCCGGGCGGCGTCGCCAGCGGGAAATCTGTGCTGCAGCGCCTCGTCCAAGCCCTCGGCCCATGACCGCGTGGCAGCAATGATGCGCAGCTCCAGAGCTGAGGCGTCGACGGCGGGCCGTCCTCCGCCAGGAAGCAGGATCCGGAAAAACACGCGGGCCATAGCCGACTCGCTGAGACGGACTTCGAACTCGACGGCTTTCGAATCGAAGCTCTCCCGCAATTCCCGCTCGATGTTAAGCCTGACCGCCGTGCTGTAACGGCGGCGGGGAAGGAATACCAACGCGGACATGAAGCGTCCATGGGAATCCGGCCTGAGGAACAGCCGGGTGCTGTGGCGTTCCTGGAGGCGCAGGATTTCGCGCGCTTGGCTTGCCAGATCGTTTGCGTCGATGTGGAAGAGCTCGTCACGCGGATAGGCCTCGATGGCGGCCAGCAGGTCCTTGCCGGCATGGGACCCTGGCGGGAATTCGGAGTGGTCCAGTACCGTGGCCACCTTGTCCCGGATGACCGGGATCTGAAGCACAGACCGGTTTGCAGCGCTGGGGGCGAAAAGGCCAACAAAGCACACTTCCCCGGTGGGATTGCCGGCAATGTCAAACCTCAGGAGGCTGACTTCGTCCAAGTAGGCGTCCCGGAGGACTGTGGAACGGATGCCTGCTTTCGTGAGAACCAGGGCCGGACCCAGGGACCCCGGCCTGGCGGAACCCCGCATCGGCCGGCTCTGCTCCCGGTGCCGGAGCAGCCCGAGCCCGGATCCCGGCAGTGCCGCAAGGACCGGCACTCCATCGTCGTCGGCGATGTCATACCTGCGGTACCCGAGGAACACGAAGTAGCCGTCGTCCAGCCAGAGCAGCAAGTCCCTGGCCGCCTGCGCTGTTGCGTCCACTGCATCCGAAGCCGTGGCCGCAGGGGTTTTGGCATCCAGGGCGGCAACTTCCGCGGCCACGTTCCGATGGATGGCTGCGGAATCCTCGGTGACCGCACGAACATCGGCCAGGACCGCGTGGAGATTGTGAATCAGCCGATCGGCGCTGGCCTGATCCGGTAGCCTGGCGGTTTCGACGGCGATCCAGGCCTCCGTGCAGGTCAAATCTCCATTGGATTCAGGCGGTGACGGCACCGCGGGGGATTCGTTGCCCACCGGCAAAGCAGTCCGCAGCGGTACAGGCCGGATGCCCACAAGCTTGTTCGTCCCGGGAGTCCTGCCAACGGTGAAGGTGGGGTGGACCAGCAAGCGTATGGCGGCATTGTCACGGGCGAGTGCCGCCGTGATGGAGGGAAGCAGGAACGGCATGTCCTCAGCCACGATTGCCACTACGCTGGCGTCGGTCTCACTCAGCACTCCGACGACGGCGTGGCCCGGGACCCGGGTTGCAGCCAGCGAACGATGGTATTCCGCACGGTTCCGGAGCGAGTCGGCAGTGTAGTTCCGGATGTCGTCGTCGGCCACATGCTCGTAGTAGTCCGTCAGGAACGTGTCCGGGGCGTCGGCGGAAACGTCCGCCGGGACATGATCTGCAGTGCCGGATTCTGGGGACATTGCGCTGAGAGCCTCCATCGCGCAAGGAGAGGCCGTGTTGCTGCGGTCGCCGAAACCTTGCGCCTGCTTTCATGATCGCTGGCGCGGGGGCAGGCAGTCCATCCCTGCGCGCCCTACCCCAGCAGCGTATTGACCAGCCGTGCGGCCACCTTGGCGGTGCGGGCGTCGATATCAAATTCCGGGTTCAGCTCGGCGATGTCCAGATGCAGGAGCTTGCCGCTCGCAGCCACCTGCCGGCACACGGCGCTGATCACGGCCAGCGGCACACCATACGCGGCCGGAGCGCTCACCCCCGGGGCCACCGAGGCCGGCAGCACGTCGAGGTCGATGGTCAGGTAGAGCGCGTCCACCTGAGCCAGGAACGCCGCCACAAACGCTTGCGCGGCCTCCGCCGAGCAGTCCTCGTCCAGCAGGTAGTCCACGCCCAGCTCCTCTGCCGTCCGGAACAGCGCCCGGGTGTTGTTCGGCTCGGAAATCCCGACGACGGCGTAGCGCAGTTCGCGGCCGGCGGCGGCTTCCGCGCGGGCCATCTGCAGGAACGGGGTGCCGGAGCTGGGCACGGGCTCGTCGCGGAGGTCGAAGTGGGCATCGAGGTTCAGCACGCCGACCGTGAGGCCCTCGCGCACGGCCGCCGATCCGGCCACCCCGAGGTAGCTGGCAAAGGCGGTCTCGTGGCCGCCGCCCAGCACCACGGGGAGCTTGCCGGCGTCGAGCAGCCTGGTGATGGCAAGCCCGGCACGCGCCTGCCCAGCCTCCAGCCCGTCACCGGCCACGGTGACGTCACCGGCGTCGTGCACGCCCCGCGACAGGTGGAACGCCAGCGGAGCGAGCGCGGCCCGGATGGCGGCGGGGGCGGCCGCGGCCCCGGTCCGGCCCTTGTTGCGCCGCACTCCGGCGTCGCTGCCGAAGCCGAGGATGACGGCGTGGCGCGGACCGGGGGCAGCCGCCGGAGCCGTGTGGGGAGTGTAGGGGGTCACGGCCTGCCACCAGCGCCGGTGTTCGGCACCGTCGCCGTCGAACCGGCCGGTCCAGGGCTGCGGCGGGACATCAACGGGGAGCGCGGGAGAAACCATGCCCCTAGCTCACCGCAGCCCGGGCCGGAAAACCAGCCGCGCCGCGGCCGGACTGTCCGGAATCCCGGAAACTGGCCTTAAACACCAACGAGACGACACGTCGCGGCAATGTTTTCGAAAACACTGCCGCGACGTGCCGTCTCGGCGGAGGAAAGGCGGAGGCCCTAGTGCAACCCGAGGGCTGACTCGATCGGGCCGATCGCGAAGAACAGCAGGAAGGCGGCCGCCACCGCCCACATGAGCGGGTGCACCTCGCGGGCCCGGCCCTGGAACAGGCGGATCAGCACGAAGGTGATGAAGCCCGCGCCCAGGCCGTTGGCGATCGAGTAGGTGAACGGCATGAGGGTGAACGTCAGGAAGGCCGGGATCGCGATGCCCCAGTCCTGCCAGTCGATCTTGCCGACCTGGGAGACCATCATGAAGCCGACGATCACCAGTGCGGGGGCCACGGCCTCGAACGGCACGAGGTTGATCAGCGGCGTGAAGAACATGGCCACGAGGAACAGCAGGCCGGTGACGACGGAGGCCAGGCCGGTGCGTGCTCCTTCGCCGATGCCGGCACCGGATTCGACGTAAATCTGGTTCGAGGACACCGAGGCGCCGCCGCCGATGATCGCGCCCAGGGCATCCACCTGCAGCACGCGGTCCACGTTGGGGATGTTGCCGTCCTTGTCGATGGTGCCGGCCTCGGTGGCCAGCCCCACCATCGTGCCCATGGCATCGAAGAAGATGCTCAGCAGGATCACGAACGCCAGCAGGCTCGCCGCGACAAAGCCGAGGTGCTCAAAGGCGCCGAACGGGTTGGCCTGGCCGATCAGGGACAGGTCCGGGGCCGCCCACTCGGAGAACGTCGGGGCCACGAGGGACCAGCCCTGCGGGTTGTGGTTCGTGCCGTCAAAGCTGGGACCGATGTGCAGGATGGATTCCAGGATTACCGACAGGACGGTGGAGGCGACAATGCCGATCAGGATGGCGCCCTTGACCTTGCGGACCACAAGCGCGATGGTCAGCACCAGGCCGAAGACGAACACGAAGGTGGGCCAGCCCAGGAGCTTGCCGTCGAAGCCCAGGCCGACGGGAACGGTGGTGCCGGCGACATCCGGGATGCGGCGCACGAAGCCGGCGTTGACGAGCCCGATCAGGGCAATGAACAGGCCGATACCCACCACGATCGCGGTCTTCAGCCCCTCGGGAACGGCCTTGAACACGGCAGTCCGGAAACCGGTGAGGACCAGGATCAGCATGGTGACGCCCGAAAGCATCACCAGGCCCATCATGTCCGGCCAGGACAGTCCGGGGTTCGTGGCCACGGTGACGGCGACGAACGCGTTGACGCCGAGCCCGGTGGCCAGGGCGAAGGGGTGCTTGGCCCAGGCGCCCATCAGGATGGTGAGGATGCCGGCCACGAAGGCCGTGACGGCAGCGACGGCGGGGAAGCCGAGGGTCGCGCCCGTGGAGTCCGGCCCGGAGAGGATCAGCGGATTCAGCACCACGATGTAGCTCATGGCGAAGAAGGTGGCGAACCCTCCGCGGATCTCGCGCGAGAAGTTCGACCCCCGCTCGGATATCTTGAAATACCGGTCGAGCGCGGAGCCTTGCTTGAGCATTAGGTCTTGCATTAGTCCTCCGGGAGTGATGTGTGTTGCCTAAATCCTATTTGGCGTCCAACGGCCAACCCTGCGTTTTCGCCTAGTCTGTAAGGAAGCCAACACTAGGAGTACCCTGCCCATGCGCCGTATCCGCCAGCTTCGCAGTGCCCTGCTGGGCGCCGTCGTCCTCATGGCCATCCTGCTTGGGGCCGTGAGCCCGGCGTCGGCGCACGACACAGCGGAGTCCACCAGCCCGGCTTCCGGCGCAACCGTCGCGGCACCGCCGGAGCAGGTCTCGGTCACTTTCAACCACAATCCGCTCGCCTTGGGATCGCAGATCCTCGTCAACGACGCCACGGGCGCCAACTGGGCGGACGGCCCCGTGGCGATCGTGGACAACGTCGCTGCGCAGAAGCTGAAGTCCGGCGCCCCTGCCGGAAAGTACACCGTGCATTGGCGGGTGGCCAGCTCCGACGGCCACCCGATCGAGGGCAGCTTCACCTTCACCGCGGCGGCGGCTGCGGCAGGCACGACGTCGGCTGCCGCGGTCCCCACGATGGGCACCGCCCAGCCGGGCACTACCCCGGCGCCAGCCCCTGCGCCGGCTGGGTCGGAGCAGTTTCCCTGGAGCGTCATGGTCTTCGTCGCCGTGGGCGTCGGCATCCTGGTGGCCTTGGGCCTGATGGCCAAGCGGCGCCTCACCCCGGACGAAGGCAGCGACACCGAAAGCTGACCGGACCCGGAGGCTGAACCAAAGCAGCGTCCGGAAAGCACGGAAGCAGCGGGCGGGCCGGCCCCGGCTAGGCCGGAGCTGCCAGGGCAAAGCCGGCAGGCAGCAGCGTAGGGAAGCCGCCGGGGTAGACCTTGGCGGAGATCGCCTGCCCCACCACTTTGGCCTGGCGCAGGACTTCCTTGGGCGTTGGGGTAATGAGCTCGCCTACCCCCACGAGGTACATCCCGAGGGCATGCATCGCCGCCATGAGGTTCTGCCCGGCTGCCATGCCAAGGTCCGAGAGCATGCGGCGCAACTGGCTATGGGCGCAGCGGGTCAGGACAAGATGGTCGGCCAGAAGGACGCCGCCCGGGGTCTGGACGGCCCACTTCTCGGTGGGGGAGCCGTCCCTGCCGGCTTCCAGGAGGTCCAGCTGCAGGGCCCGGATGTTGTTCCGTACATCAAGCTTGTGGTTTGCGGCGTAGTTGCGCAGGTGCCGCAGGATTTCGTTGCGCTCCTGCAGGCTGGCGGCGTCCGCCGCGTCGCAGCGCTGGAGCGAGGACGTATTGGCCGGATGGCCGGCACCCAAGAGGTCGAGCCCGTCCACAATGATGGACGCAACACCGCGGCGTTGGAGCTCGCTGGCCACTGCCAGGCCGGAGAGCCCCGTCCCGATGACTACGGCGGTGGTCCGCTCAATCCCGCCGTACAAAGGCATGCTCGACACTGCAGGGTACCTCCTTGAAATGGTGCCAGTCGCGGGAAATACCCGGACGCCGACCTAGGCCTGGTTCGGCAACCTCGGCGGTTGCGTTCTGGAATACCAGTCTCGGTTCAGCAGTGCCTCGAAGGATACCTAAGATTCCCGCTCATGGATAGGGGAGGTAGGACATTGGCTGTGGTGCCGGATTCCGGGAAGTTCCGTGCCCCGGACCCTGCGGAAACCCTCCCGGAAGCCCGGGAATCCGGGCCAAGAGACGTTGTGTTAACTCTGCGTAAATCCTTCGGCAGCGGCCCGCCAGGGCCGCCCGGATGCCGTCTTGAATGTTCGCAATTAACCGAGAATAGTGAGGAAAATCAGGGGTTCCTGCACGCAGATTCCGGGTCGCCTCGCCGGTGGACGCCGGGCGGCGGTACTTCTGGCAGAATAGCCGCAACATCAGGCAAGAATCGCGAGGAGGCGGACCCAATGGGCCGTGAACAGGTGCATCCGGACCCGGCATGGGAGGCCGGCGGCGAACCGGCGCCTCCCCGGGGAATCGTTGTGGGAGTGGATGGCTCGGACCACAGCCACTGCGCGCTTGTCTGGGCAGCCCGCGAGGCAGAGCGGCGTCGGCGCCCGCTGCACATCGTGACCGCCTATTCGGTGCCGATCTTCGCCGCTTCCGGGCTCGACGGCGGCTACGCCACGGTGGACGACTCCGTCATCCGTGAGGGCGCCGAAGCCATTCTCAAGCACGCCCTCGACAAGGTCGCGGGCTACAACATCGACGTCGACGCCTCCGTCGAAAACGGCGACGCGTCCGGCGTGCTGCTGGAAATCAGCGAAACCGCGGAGCTTCTGGTTTTCGGGACCCGCGGCCGCGGCGGCTTTGTGGGCCGGCTGCTCGGCTCCGTCAGCAGCGCGCTGCCCGCCCACGCGAAGTGCCCCACCGTGACCGTGCCGCTGATCTGCGCGGACCGGCTGGGCGAAACCACGGACGACAAGCATGTCCTGGCCGAACGTGCGAAGCTGGGCCGCCAGCCGATTGAAAACGTCGTGGTGGTCGGCGTCGACGGCTCGGAGCAGGCCCGCGTCGCGGTCCTGGAGGCGGCCGCCCAGGCCGAACGGCTCTCCGCCCGGCTGCGGGTGGTGTGCGCCGTGCCGCAGTACACCGGCTCGCTGGCCTGGGTGCCCACCCCGATGGACCGCGATGCCTTGTTCGCCGACATCAAGGTCCAGCTCGACGCCGGCGTGGCCTGGCTGCGGAGCCACTTCCCGGCCCTGCAGGTGGAGACACAGCTCGTGGACGGCTCTCCCGTCGACATTCTCGTGGACGCCAGCCGGCACGTGGAACTCGTGGTGGTCGGCACGCGCGGGCGCGGCGGCTTCGCCGGAATGCTGCTGGGCTCCACGTCCGACGGCGTCCTCCACCACGCCAAGGGGCCGGTCATGGTGGTGCCGGACCGCGACGATCCGCGGCTGGCGGACCGGGCCAGCTTCGGCCCGATGCTCGGCGACTCCTAAAGTCCCGAAGTCACAGGTCCGGCGTCGGAAGGACGGTTTGCGGATGGAGCACCCCGGGGAGTCGGACCCTGCCGAGGACGGGCCGGTCCTGGCCTTGGAACGCCTTGGCCAGGACATGCTGGCCAGGGTCGGCGGCAAGGCGGCGAACCTGGGCGAGCTGGCACGTGCCGGCCTTCCGGTTCCACCTGGCTTCTGCCTGACTACCCGGGCCTATCTGGACGCCACCGCATCCCCGGAGCTGGCGGACGTGCTCCGGGCCCTCGCCGCGACTGCCTCCGATGACCTGGCGGGTCTGGCTTCCCTTGCCGCGAAGGCCCGCGCGCTGGTGCTCGACGCCGATGTCCCCGCCGGCATCGACGCCGCCGTGCGCGCCGCGTATGCCGCGCTGGGCGCGGACAGCCCGGTTGCGGTGCGGTCCTCCGCGACGGCCGAGGACCTGCCGTTCGCCAGTTTCGCCGGCCAGCAGGACACCTTCCTGAACGTGGTCGGCGCGGATGCCGTGCTGGCTGCCGTCCGCCGATGCTGGGCCTCGCTGTGGACAGACCGTGCGGTGACGTATCGGGCGGTGCAGGGGATCGAACCCTCGGCAGTGTCCCTCGCGGTGGTCGTCCAGCGCATGGTGGACGCGGCCGTGGCAGGAGTGCTGTTCACGGCCAACCCTGTGACCGGCCGGCGGCACGAGGCCGTCATCGACGCCAGTCCGGGGCTGGGCGAGGCCGTGGTGTCCGGGGCCGTCAACCCGGACCACTTCGTGATCGACGGCGCCACAGGACGGATCCTCGAGCGGCGACTTGGGGACAAGGGCATGCTCATCCGGCCCCTGCCCGGCGGCGGGACCGAGCGGGTGGCGCAACCTGGCGCAGGGTTGGCGTCCAGCCTGGACGATGCCCAACTGGCCGCCCTGGAGCTCCTTGGCCGCCGCGCGGAAGTGCACTTCGCTTCGCCGCAGGACCTCGAATGGGCGATCGGCCAGGACGGCGCCGTGTGGCTGACCCAGTCCCGGCCCATCACCACGCTGTATCCGATGCCGGACAGGCCGCCGTCCGGGCCCGCACCGCGCGTCTATTTGTGCTTCAGCCTGGCCCAGGGGCTGACCCGGCCGCTGACGCCGATGGGCCTCGCCGGCATCCGGCTGATTGCGTCCTCGGTCGCGGGGGCGGCGCATTTCCCGGTGCCGGTGCCCCGCGACGGGCCCGCGCCGTACGCGGAAGCCGGACAGCGCATTTTCTTTGACCTCACGCCCGTGGTCCGGAGCAAGGCCGGGCGGGCGATCGTCCCCCGGGTGTTCGACGTCATGGAGGCGCGCTCCGCGGCCGTGCTGCGCAACCTTTTCGCCGATCCCAGGTTCTCCGTCACCATAAGATCGCCGTGGCCGCTTCTGCGCCACGTCGTTCCGGTAGCGGCGCGGGCCAGAGTCCCGGAGACCCTGATCCGCGGCCTTATCAGGCCCGAGGCTGCGCTGCGCCGGGCCGACCGTGTGGGCGAACAACTCAGGGCCGCACTCGCGGTGCCGGCCGGCGCCACTGCCGCGCAGCGCCTGGACCAGGTTGAGCGGATCCTTGGCCAGCGCGTCTTTGCCGTGGTTCCCGCCATCCTGCCGCTGCCCGCATTGGGGTTCGCCTTGCTCGCCCTGGCCGGAAAACTCGCGGGGAACCCCGGGAACGGGGCGCTGCAGGAAGTCCTGCGGGGCCTGCCGAACAACGTGACCACCGAGATGGACCTGGACCTCTGGTCGCTGGCTACCGCCATCCGCGCCGATCCGGCGTCGGCGGCGGTGTTCAAGGAAGCCGCATTGCCCGAGATTGCCCGGCGTTACCGGGCAGCGGATCTTCCCGGCGTCGTGCAAGCCGGGCTTTCGGACTTCTTGCGCCGGTACGGCCACCGCGCCGTGGCGGAGATCGACGTCGGAATGCCCCGCTGGTCCGACGACCCCACCCACATCCTCGGGGTCCTGGCCAACTATCTGCGCGTGGATAACCCGGCCCTGGCCCCGGACCGGCAGTTCGGCAAGGCGGCGCGCGAGGCTGAGGCGCAGATAGGGCGGCTTGTGGCTGCGGCCGGGCAGCGCAGCCGCCTGCGGGGTGCACTGGTGCGGGCAGCGCTGCGCCGGACCCGAATGTTCGCGGGCCTGCGTGAACTGCCCAAGTACCACCTCGTGGAAGCGCTCAGTGCCGTCCGCCAGCAGCTTGCGGCCGTGGGCGCCGAACTCGCCGCGGCCGGGGCCATCGATGCGGCGGACGATATCTTCTTCGTTGATCTGGCCGAGGCGCACCGGGGGCTGGGCGGGAACGCGCTGCAGGGTGTCGTGGCGCAGCGCCGGGAGGCGTACGCGGCTGAACTGGGCCGCCGGCACATTCCCCGCGTGCTGCTCTCGGACGGCACCGAGCCCGCGGCGGTGCAAACCAAGGCAGTGCAGGCTGACGCTGCGCAAACTAACTCTGTGCAGACCGGCGCTGCTCAGGCTGGTGCCGGCGGCCGGGGTCCGGCCGGCGCCGACGGCGGCGCGGGGCAGCTCGCCGGCACCCCGGCGTCGGCCGGCACCGTCACGGCCCGGGCCCGTGTGATCCTGGACCCCCAGGGCGCGCACCTGGAGCCCGGTGAGATCCTCGTGGCGCCCTCCACGGATCCCGGCTGGACGCCGTTGTTCCTGACCGCCGGCGGCCTCGTGATGGAAATGGGCGGGCCCAACTCCCACGGCGCCGTCGTGGCACGGGAATACGGGATCCCCGCGGTGGTCGGGGTCCCCGACGCGACCACGAGGGTCGCCACAGGCGACAACCTTACGGTCGACGGCGCCGCCGGCACGGTGACGCCGGCAGAGTGACGCGGGGGGCCATGAGCGAAGTTCGCGGTTCCGAGGGCCAGGAACCCGGAACCAACGAAATTCCCGCCGCGGGCACCCCGGTACCTGACACCCGGCCGCCCGACAACCCCGGTTCCGGCGCCCCAGCTGCCGAAGTTTCCGGGGCCGCTAACCTGGACGCGGCCCCGGCCCCGGCCCCGGACCCGGACGCGCGGCTGCCGGCGTGGCTCGTGGAGCGGCCGCTCACAGCCGGCTGGGCGTGGGCCGGGTTCTGGGCAATGCTGATCGTCGCCGATGAATTCCTGGATCTGGCCGGCTGGTCCTGGTATGTGCTGGTCGGCATGGCCGCCCTGCCGACGCTGCTGGCAACCGTCGCCCTTCTGCACGCCACCCCGCGCCGCTACCTGAAGCCCCGCAGGGACACGGTCCTGGGCCACTTCTTCGTCCGCTTCCTTGCCCTGGTTGCCGCCTTCCTCGTGTGGGGCCTGTCCGTGGTCATGAGCGCCTCGATCTCAACCACCCTTCAGTCACTCGTCGGTGCGTCTGAACGCGAGGTCACCGCGGTGGGCTTCAATCTCCTGCTCGCCGCGATCCCGCTGGTGGTCTCCGTGCTGTGGTTGGCCTTCATCATCCGCTGCGCCTGGTTCCTGCGCCGGCTCCGGGGCTGGAAACAAGTGCCTGAACCGGGCACCGTGCCCAAAAAGTTCCTGCGGGGCAGGCCGCGGCTGAGGCGGGTGGTGGTGGGCCTCGCCCACCCCGGGCTGCTGCTCGTGGCAGGCCTGGGCACCTCCGTGCTCGCGCTCCTGCTGGGCGCGGTGGAACTGACCATCAATGTGCTGAAGTAGGGCAGCCGGGCTGCCGGGGCCAGGCGTACTGTTGATCTATGAGCTGCACTGAAGCGCGCATTCCTCAGCCGCGGATATTTGGATCATCTCTTCCCGGGGCGCGGTCACGATGACACGCACGTGGCTGCGCTGGCTGCCCGCCGTCGCCGTTCCTGCCGTCATTGCCGCCGGCGCGCTGGCCGGATCCCTGCCCGCCAGCGCCGGGGATCCCCTGCCGGCCAAGACGCCGGAGCAGGTCCTGCAGTTGATCGCCCAGCACCGCGCGCCTGCCCTCTCCGGAACCTTGGAACAATCCTCCGAGCTCGGTCTTCCCGAGCTCCCCAAGGCCGGTGCTGGCCCGAACACTTCCAGCACGGCCTGGCTCGAACTGCTGACGGGTCCGCACACCGCGCGGGTCTATCGCGACGGCCCGGACAACGCCCGTATCCAGGTGATGGACCGGCTGGCCGAACGCAACGCCGTCCGCCACGGCAACGAGGTTTGGTTCTACAACTCCAAGGACAACACGGCCTCCCATCTCCAGCTCCCGGCCCGCCCGGCGGGCGCCGCTGGGCGTCACGGCGACGGCAGGGACGTCACGGCCACCCCGGACCAGCTCGCCACGATGCTTTTGGCCAAGATCGAACCGGGCACGGACGTGACGGTGGGCGCCGACGTCCAAGTCGCCGGCCGGGCCGCCTACAACCTGGTGCTTACGCCGAAGGCCGATGCGACGCTGGTCGGGTCCATCGCCGTAGCGGTTGATGGCCAGACCGGGCTTCCGCTGGGCGTCGAGATCAAGGCGCGCGGACAGTCGGATCCTGCCTTCCGCGTCACCTACACGAGCCTGACGCTCGGGGCTCCTGACGCGTCGGTCTTCACGTTCAGCCCGCCGCCGGGCGCCACGGTTGAGGAGATCCCGGCAAGGGTACCGGAGCACAAGCACGGAAAAGACTCTGGAAACGCCACGGCGCCGGCAGCCAAGGACAGCGCCCGCAAACCGGCCGTCACCGGCTCCGGCTGGGACTCGGTGGTTGAGTTCCCGGCCGGAACGGCTGGCCCGGCCTCCGACGCCACGGCCCTGCTGGAACAGGCCACTGTTCCGGTCCAGGGCGGCCGGCTCCTGTCCACAGCGCTGGTGAACGTTTTGGTGCTCGACGACGGCCGGGTTGTCGCCGGCTCCGTGCCACTGGAGCGGCTCCAGGCCGCTGCCGCGCAGAAATGATGACCGGCGCGGCATCCGGCGACGGTCGGGCGACCCTCCGGTGACGGCCGCGTGAGCGCCGCCGGGCCGGGGGCCGAGCGGAGCACCGGGACCAGCAGCGAGCTGAGCATCGAGACCCAGGGCCTCACCAAGCGGTTCGGCCAGCAGTTGGCCGTCAACGGCGTCGATCTGGCCGTGCCGAAAGGCGCGGTCTTCGGCTTTCTGGGCCCGAACGGCTCGGGAAAGACCACCACCATCAGGCTCCTGCTCGGCCTGGCCACTGCCAGCGGCGGCTCCATCCGCGTCCTGGGCGAGGAGATGCCCCGGAAACTGGCTGGCGTGCTGCCCCGGGTCGGCGCGCTGGTCGAGGGACCGGCGTTCTACCCGTTCCTCTCCGGCGCCGCCAATCTGCGCCGCATGGACGCCGCGGACCCCTACGGTTCGGCGGCGACGCGGCGCGCCCGGGTCCAGTCAGCCCTGGAACGGGTCGGCTTGACGCACGCCGCGGACAAGCTGGTCCGGGCCTATTCCCTCGGCATGAAGCAGCGGCTGGGGATCGCCAACGCCCTGCTCGCTCCGCGGGAGCTCCTGGTGCTGGACGAGCCCACCAATGGACTGGATCCCCAGGGCACCCGCGAAGTGCGGAGCCTGGTGCGATCACTCGCTGCGGACGGCGCTACGGTGTTCGTCTCCAGCCACCTGCTGGCCGAGGTCGAGCAGATCTGCACGCATGCGGCCATCATGAGCGCGGGCCGGCTTGTGGCGCAGGGAACCCTGGCGGAACTGCGCGGGGCGGGCCAGGCAAGGATCCGCGTGCTGACCCCGGATCCGGGCACCGCGGCGCAGGTGCTGACCGGCCTGGGCCTGACCGTGAGTGCCGACGGCCGCACTTCCGCAGGCCCGGGTTCCGGTGGCACCGTTTCCGGTGCTGCCGGCTCCGGGACGGACGCGGCCCTGTTCGCCTCGCTGCCGCAGGCACTGCCTGCGGGAGTGGCTGCGGCACCGCCTGCGGCAGCCCGGGACGCAGGACCGGCTCTGGCCGTGGAACCGGAGGCCGTGGTGGCTGCCCTCGTGGCGGCCGGCGTCCGGGTCCGCGGCTTCGCGACCGAACAGGCCAGCCTCGAGGACCGGTTTGTGGCATTGACGGGGGAGGGGTTCGACGTTGTCCAATAGCAGCCCACCATTGGGCGAACCACCAGCCGGCCCGTCCGTCGCACCGGCCGGCGACACGAGTGGAGCGCCCGGCGGCGGCGGGGGAGCGGCCGCGGGCGCAACCAGCGACGTCGGGGCAGGGGGCCCCCCGGTCCGGCGCGGATCCCTGACCGGCGGACTGCTGGCATCCGAGCTCGGCGTGCTGTTCCGGCGCCGCAGGACGTGGGCCATGCTGTGCGCGCTGGCGGCCATCCCGGTCCTGATCGCTGTGGCGGTGCGGGTGTCCTCGGCCGTGCCGCCGGGCCGCGGGCCCGCCTTTTTGGACCGGATCGCCCAGAACGGCCTGTTCGTGGGGGTCACGGCCCTGGTGGTTTCCGTTCCGCTGTTCCTGCCGCTGACCGTCGGCGTCGTGGCCGGAGACACGATCGCCGGCGAGGCCGGGCTAGGAACCCTCCGCTACCTGCTCGTGGCCCCGGCCGGGCGGATCCGACTACTGATCGTCAAATACGCCGGGACGGCTCTCTTCGTGCTCGTTGCCCCGCTCGTCGTGGCCCTGACCGGGGCGGGAATCGGCGCTGCGCTCTTCCCCGTAGGGCCGGTGACCCTGCTTTCGGGCGACACAATCGAGCCCGGTGAGGCAGTGGTCCGGCTCCTGCTGATCGCCGCCTACCTCGCTGTTTCACTGCTGGGGTTGTCGGCGATCGGCCTGTTCATCTCGACCCTGACCGACGTTCCGGTCGGGGCCATGGCGGCCACCGTGGTGCTCTCGGTCGTCGCCCAGGTCCTGGACGCGCTGCCGCAGCTTGGGTGGCTGCATCCCTGGCTGTTCAGCCACTACTGGCTGGATTTTGGCGATCTGCTCCGCCAGCCCGTGTCCTGGGACGCCTTTGCCGGCAACGCGCTCCTGCAGGCGGGCTACATCGCCGTCTTCGGCGCACTGGCCTACGGCAGGTTCATCACCAAGGACGTGCTCTCCTAGCCACCCGGACAGGCCGGGCCAGGACCGCGTCCCAGGGTCCTGTCCCAGGACCGGATCTCAGTAGCGGGCCACGTAGCCGTAGAGCTGCATCCCGGACATGGCGGCAACATCGGTCACGGTGATGCCGGCGTCGGGATTGAGCGCCTGGACCACGCGGCCGCCACCGAGGTAGATGGCCACGTGGTAGAAGCCCGGGGCCGAGCCCCAGACGAGCAAATCGCCGGGCCGGGCCTGGGAGAGCGGGACGTGGACGGGGGCCTGAGCGAACTGCTGGGAGGCGGTGCGGGGCAGGTATTTGCCCGCAGCGGCGAACGCGTTCTGCACTAGGCCCGAGCAGTCAAAGCCACGGGCCCCGGTTCCGCCGTACTGGTAGAAGAAGGGCGATCCTGTCTTGCCGAGCGCAACTGAAATCGCGGTCTGGTTCGAGCCGCCGGAAATCGGCGCCGGCACGGGGGCCGGCGCCGGGACAGGCACGGGAACCGGAACGTGAATGGGTGCCGGAGCAGGCGCGGGGGCCGGTGCGGACGCGTGGACAGGCGCCGGCGCTGGTGCAGGTGCTGGAGCCGGCGCCTGAACCGGAGCCGCCGGCACTGGGGCCGGAACCGGAGCTGCCGGCTGCTGCGCGGCTGAATCGTCCCGCCCCGGTGCTGCCGGGGCAGGCTGGGAGTCCGCGGCCGGCTCCGGCGCCGCGGCGGCCGCCGCGGTCAGTGCCGCCAGCCGCTCCTGCTGGCGCTGGCGGTCGAGGGCGTCCACGCGGGCCGATTCCAGTGCCGCGGTGGTGTTCTTAAGGTTTGCCAGCTGGCCTACCAGCGCGCTGCGCTGTGTTTTGGCGTCCGTCACGGCCTGGCGCTGGGCGGCGGTGGCGCGATCAGCGTCGGCCTTGCGGTCTTCCGCGGCGGTGGCCGCCTCGTCGGCCGCGCGGTTGGCGTCCGCTGCGGCTTCGGTCAGTGACTTTGCGGCGGCGGCAGCGGTTTCCGCGGACTGAAACGCCCGCGCGCGTCCGGCCGTGACTGCCTCCAGCGTGGCGGCATCTTCGAGGGCCTGCCCGCTGCCGCTGACAAAGCTGCTGAGCGCAGGGTTCAGTCCGCCGTTGCGGTACAGATCCCCGGCCAGCTGGCCGATCTGCTTGCGGGATTTGGCCTGTTCCGCTTCGGCGGCGGCAGCCCTGGCGGCCGCCACAGCCGCCGCGTCACGGCGCGTGGCCAGCTCCACGAGCGCCTCGCCGTAGGCGTTGTTTGCTTGCAGGGACGCGGCGAGGCTAGCTTCCTGGCCGGCCGAGGCGTCGGCCAAAAGCCCATCGATCCTGGTGACCTCGGCCGCCGTCGCGCTTTCACTGGACTTGGCGGCCGCGATCTCTTCCGGTGAGGGGATCTCCGGCGACGCCGGAACCTGGCCGGCCGCTGGCAGCTGTATGCGCCCGAACGCGGACGTCAGCGGTGCGGCCTGGGCCGGGAGCGCGAGCGTTCCAAGGAGGACGACGGCGGTGCAGAGCACAGCCGTCTTGCGACCGGATCCGGTCCAACTCATGGGCAAACCTCGCGAAGTCTCAGGCTGGAATGAGCGAGGTCGGATTTTGGCGCGTGCAAGCCCCTCTGCGGATCACCCAGCAGGCATGAGGCTACGTGCCAAAGGTCACTTTGGCAACACGAGTCACATGAATAACATAAACAACACTGGTGTCATTTGGCCACGCACGCAAGGGGTGTGTCGTGCCGGCAGCGGGCCGCGGCGCCGCGCGGACGCCGTCCACTCTGGGCGCGGGGATACCCCCGGGGCGCTCCGGCCCACTGCTGCCGCGTCAGGCGTGCTGGTGCGCCTCGTGCTCCGAATGCGTGGCGGGCTCAAGCTGGAACGTGCAGTGTTCGGTGTCGAAGTGGGAGCCCAGGCAGCTGGTGAGCTTGTCGAGGACCCGGTCTGCGCCCCGGGCGCTGAGCGCCGCGTCCTCCACCACCACATGGGCGGAGAAGACGGGGACGCCCGAGGTGATGGTCCAGATGTGGATGTCGTGAACGGAGACCACTCCGTGAACCGAGAGGATGTGCTCGCGGATCATCTGAACGTCCACGCCCTTGGGGGTGGCCTCGAGGAGCACATCCACGACGTCGCGCAGCAGGTGCCAGGCCCGGGGCAGGATCATGAGGGCGATGAGGATCGAGGCAATGGTGTCCGCCACCTGGAACCCGGTGACCATGATGACCACCGCCGCCGCAATGACGGCAAAGGACCCCAGCAGATCCCCCAGGACCTCCAGGTAGGCGCCGCGGACATTCAGGCTCTCCTTCTGGGCGCCGCGCAGGATCAGCAGCGATACCAGGTTGGCGACGGCGCCGAGCACCGCCGCTGCGAGCATGATGTCGGTGTGGACCTCCGGGGCGGAGCCGAACCGGCGGATGGCCTCGGTGAAGATCACCACCGAGATGACGATCAGGACCAGGGCGTTTGCCAGCGCCGCCAGGACCTCGGCGCGCTGGTAGCCGTAGGTGCGCAGATCGCTGGCGGGCCGGGTGGCGATCCACGCGGCCAGCAGGGCGATGAAGACGCCGGCGGCGTCGGAGAGCATGTGCCCGGCGTCGGCGAGCAGGGCCAGGGACCCGGAGACCAGGGCACCAATCGTCTGCACGAGCACCACGGCGAGCGTGATGGCCAGGACGGCGACCAGGCGCTTGCGGTGCTTCGCAGTGCCCGTGGCAGTGATGCCATGCGAGTGGCTGTGGTCGTGTCCCATGCCTACAAGGCTATCCCCAGCCGAGCTCGTGCAGGCGCGCGTCGCTGATGCCGAAGTGGTGGGCTATCTCGTGCACCACGGTCACTGTGACTTCCTCGATCACGTCCTCCCGGGAGGCACAGATGTCCAGGATGGGCTGGCGGAAGATGGTGATCCGGTCCGGCAGCGAGCCGGCGTCCCACCAGGAGTCCCGCTCGGTCAGGGGAACCCCCTCGTAGAGCCCCAGCAGCACGGTCTCCGGGTCCTCGCCGGGCTGCGGGGTGTAGTCGTCCTCGATGAAGATCGCGACATTGCTCATGGTCTTCGCCAGCTCCGGCGGGATCCGGTCCAGGGCGTCACTCACCGCAGCCTCGAAATCGGCCTCGGACATCGGGAAGGGCCCGTCAGCCGGGCTGTCACCACCGTCCCCGCCGTCCCCGCCGTTCGGAACGATCGGCAGGCCGGGCGGGAGGGATGAGGGCATAGGGAAACTCTAGCGGGACCGGCGCCGGGTCAGTCCAACGCCCACGAGGCAGATGACGCCGCCCACCAGGCCCCAGATGGTCGGAATCTCGCCCAGGACCAGCCAGGAGATCAGGATTGTGGTGCCCGGGACCAGGTAGGTGGTGGCGGCGAGGCGCCCCGCGTCAATGAGGGAGAGCGCATAGGCCCACGTGGTGAACGCGATCGCAGTGGGGAAGATGCCCAGATAGACCAGGCCCAGCGTGGCCGGCAGGGGAGCGGCCTGCAGCTCGGTGATCAACTGGCCGCTGAACGGCAGGCAGCAGACGGCGCCCACCATGATGCCGAACCACGTGGCCTGGGCGGCCGGGAACTTGCGGAGCACCGGCTTTTGGACGATCACGCTCACTGCGGCCAGCCCGGCCGCGAGCAGGCACAGCAGCACGCCGGCCACGTCCGCCGTCGAGCGCTGGCCGGAACCAAGCGCAATCACGGCCACGCCGCCGAAGGCGATCAGGCTGCCGATGATCAGCCAGCGCGGGAAGCCCTCTTTCAGGATGACGCCGGCCATCACGGCGACCAGGATGGGGTTGACGTTGATCAGCAGGGCGGCCGTGCCGGCGTCGAGCATGTGCTCGGCGGCGTTCAGGGCCACGTTGTAGCCGCCAAACCACATGACGCCGTACGCCAAGATGGGCCACCATTCCCGGCCCCGGGGCAGCCCCCTGAGCTTTGGCACCACCAGCAGGCCCAGCACGACGGCGGCAACCGCCAGGCGGCCCAGCGTCAGGGAGCCGGGGGAGAAGCTCGGGCCCACGGCGCGGATGCCCACGAATGCCGAGGCCCACAGGACCACGGTGACGACGACGGCGGCGATGCCGAGCCGGCTGATCGGGGCCGGCTGTCGGGGAGAGGCGGGCACGGGTTGCGGGGCGGGTGCGTGGGCGGCGAGCGGAGACCCTTCGTGGGGGCCTGCGGACGGAGTGGGGCCGGATGCGGCGGTTGTTGCCATGCTGCCAATCTAGCCGTTCCCGCACGGGCAGTACTGGCGGAAATCGGTCGCGTCTAGTCGAGATCCTGCCAACTTGCCGGACGGCCTCAGCGGAGGACCCGCGCCGCCGCCCGGACCGCGTCCGCGACGCCGGCCAGCGCCGCCGAGCCGCGCCGCCACTGCTGCCAGTAGAGGACGACGTCCACGTGCGCGCCGGGGGAGAGCGTCTCGAGCCTGCCGCTGTCCAGGTCCTGGCCGATTTCAATCTCGGGCATCATGCCCCAGCCCATGCCCCAGCGGATGGCATCGCCAAACTCCTGGGCGGCCGGCACATAGTGGCGCGGCGGCTGCAGGGCCGCGCGGCTGAACCGGCGCAGCCAGCGGTCCTGCAGATCGTCCTTGCGGTCAAAGACCACCACGGGAGCCGCGGCCAGCGCCGCGGAATCCACCCCGGCCCCAAACCAGCGGCGGGTGAAGTCCGGAGCGCACACCGGAAAATAGCGCATGACGCCCAGCTTGCTGGACGAGCAGCCGGGCACGGGCTTGGCTGTCCCGGTGATGGCGGCAGCGGCGGCGCCGGCGCGCAGCAGGTCCAGCGAGTGCTCCTGGTCCTCGCGCAGGATCTCCAGCTGGACGTTGTTGCTGGCCGCGGCGAGCCCGGCCAACGCCCAGGTGTGCAGTGAGTCGCTGTTGATCACCAGGGTCAGGCGCGTTCCCCCGCGGGGTTGCTCCGGCTGCAGTTCCTCGGCCAAGTCCGCGGACAGCAATTCCAGCTGCCGGGCGAACCGCACCACGGCCTCCCCGGACTCCGTAAGTCCGGGCGGCCGCGCCCGGGTCAGGACGGGCCGGCCCACGGCGGCCTCGAGGGCCCGGACACGCTGGCTGATGGCCGAAGGCGTCACGGAGAGATGGGCTGCTGCGGCGTCAAAGCTCCCGTGCGTGAGAATGGCGGCCAGCGTCCGGGCCTGCTCGGGGGAAATTTCCATCATTAGCTCATCTTATGTATCAGCAGAAACTTTAACTGGCTTCATCCTTGGCAGGGCCCTACCGTGGACTGGTGATCCTTCCCCTGTTTTCCGGCCTCTCCGCCGGGCTGTCCCTGATCGTTGCCATCGGCGCGCAGAACGCTTTTGTCCTCCGCCAGGGCATCCAGCGCTCCCACGTCGTCATGGTGGTGGCAGTCTGCGCGGTTTCGGACCTCGTGCTGATCCTGCTCGGCGTCGCGGGCATCGGTGTCATTCTGGACCGGGCGCCGGCTGCCCTCGTGGTGATCCGGTGGGTTGGGGCGGCGTTCCTTCTCGTCTACGGAGCGCTCGCGGCCTGGCGCGCGGTCCGGGGGGAACAGCTGGAGAATCCGGGCCACAAACCGGCCGGCGGCCGGGCGGCGGTACTGGGCACCTGCCTGGCCTTCACATGGCTGAACCCGCACGTCTATTTGGACACGGTGCTGCTGCTCGGGTCCCTCGCCGCCGCCCAGGGCGAAACCGGCCGCTGGTGGTTCGCCGCAGGGGCCGGCCTGGGAAGCATTGCCTGGTTCACCGCCCTCGGGGCTGGGGCGCGTTTCCTGACCTCCCTGTTCCGGCGCCGGGCGGCGTGGCGGGTGCTCGACGCCGGAATCGCCGTCGTGATGGTCACCTTGGCCGTGCTGCTGCTTGCCTGAGCGACTGCCCACCGTCCCGCCGGCGCTGCAGCGAAAACCCCGGGCTGCTCCCGGGCCGGCCCTCAGATCGGGGCCGGTAGGCCCTTGCCCGCCGAACATGGCGGCGTGACGATTGCCGGTATGACCGCATCCTCGGCTTCGGCCCGCGAAAGAAAGCGTGCAGCGATCGGTACCGCCGTCTTCGCGGTGGCCCCCGCAACGGCCGCCGGCGTGGTGCCGTGGCTCCTGACCCGCTGGGAAGTGGCCTCCCCGGTCCCCGGCGGGGTGCCTGCGCAGATCACGGGCGCACTGCTGATCGGCGCGGGCGCGGCGGTGATCGCGAACTCCTTTGTGCATTTCGCCGTCGAGGGCCTCGGGACCCCAGCGCCATTCGCCCCACCCAGGAAGCTGGTGGTTGGCGGGCTCTACCGGTACGTGCGGAACCCGATGTACGTGTCCATTGCGGCGGCAGTCGCCGGGCAGGGACTCCTGCTTGGCCAGCCGAAGCTCTTTGTGGCCCTGGGCATCGGCGCCGTTCCCGTGGTGGCGTTCGTCCGGCTGTACGAGGAGCCGGCACTGACCCGGAAGTTCGGCGCGGCCTACGAGGAGTACCGCCGCGCAGTCCCGCGCTGGCTGCCCAGGCTCACGCCGTGGCGGCCCGAGGGTCCGGAACCGTCCCGGGGCGAAGGCTAGGGCGCGGGCCTGGGCGAGGCCGCTATTTTCCGCGTCCGGACCACTCCAGCAGCCGGTCCAGGGGCCAGGTGGTGACAATCCGCTCGGCGGGCACGCCGTTCGCGGCCGCGCGTTCGGCGCCGTACTGCAGGAAATCCAGCTGGCCCGGGGCGTGGGCGTCGCTGTCGATGCTGAAAAGGCAACCGGCGTCGAGGGCCAGCCGGATCAGCTCGTCCGGCGGATCCTGCCGTTCTGGGCGGGAATTGATCTCGACGGCCACGTTCTTCTCGGCGCACGCCGCGAACACACGCCCGGCGTCGAACTCGGACTGCGGCCGGGTTCCCCTCGACCCCTGCAACAGCCGGCCCGTGCAGTGGCCAAGGACGTTCGTATGCGGATCGTTGATGGCGCCCAGCATCCTGTCGGTCATGGTGCCCCGGTCCGAACGGAGCTTCGAGTGGACGCTCGCCACCACGATGTCCAGCTGCTCCAGCATGTCCGGGGACTGGTCCAGGCT
>JBKPBZ010000196.1:0-7120 GCA_046727115.1 Actinomycetota bacterium
CGCTCGTCGACGTCGGAGGTGATCAGGGTGGCGGCCTCGGCGTCGGTGCGGGCGATGATGACCGACGGCGTGCCGGCGACGTCGGCGGCGAGGCGGGCCGCGTTCAGTGTCCGGACGTGCTGCTGGGTGGGGATCAGGACCTTGCCGCCGAGGTGGCCGCACTTCTTTTCGGAGGCGAGCTGGTCTTCCCAGTGCACGCCCGAGGCGCCGGCCTGGATCATCGACTTCATGAGCTCGTAGGCATTCAGCGGGCCGCCGAAGCCTGCCTCGGCGTCGGCCACGATCGGGACCATCCAGTCCTCGACCGTCTGGACGCCCTCGGAGAACTCGATCTGGTCTGCGCGGAGCAGGGCGTTGTTGATGCGCCGGACCACTGTGGGGACCGAGTTGGCGGGGTAGAGCGACTGGTCCGGGTACGTGTGGCCGGAGTTGTTGGCGTCCGCGGCTACCTGCCAGCCGGAGAGGTAGATGGCCCGCAGCCCGGCCTTGACCTGCTGCACGGCCTGGTTGCCGGTGAGGGCGCCCAAGGCGTTGGTGTACTTGCCGGTGCTGTGCTCCTCGGTGAGCTGCTTCCACAGTTTTTCGGAACCGCGGCGGGCCAGCGTGTGTTCTTCGGAGACGCGGCCACGGAGGCGGATGACGTCCGTTGCCTTGTAGTCACGGGTTACACCTTCCCAGCGCGGGTTGGCGGCCCACTCGAGCTCCAGTGCGGCGGCCTGCTGTTCGGGCGTCTGCTGGGTGGGCTCAAATGCTGCAGTCATCTTTGTCTCCTTGATGGGTCCGGGGCCGGCCAGTCTGCGTCTCTGCAGATCCCGGCCGGTTGTTCCCGGATAGTGATTCTTTCCGTGAGTTCTACTTTTCTTCACTTTCCAAGGGGTTGCTAGATCAAAACCATGGAAAGAAATGCACTTCTTCGCGTATTCTCAAGAAATGCACTCAACCAGCTGGAACCGCCAAGCTCTTTCGCCGTCCGCGCCTGCAGCGCCGGAGGTGGACGTCATCAGCATGGGCCGGCGCGTCCGCCATCTGCGGAAGGCCGCAGGCCTCACGCTCGACGACCTGAGCGCCGCCGTCGGCACAGCGCCAAGCCAGCTGAGCCTGATCGAAAACGGAAAGCGCGAGCCCAAACTTGGCCTGCTCCAGCAGCTCGCCGCGGCGCTCGGGGTGAGCATCGACGAGCTGCTCGGCGCGGAGCCGCCCAACCGGCGTGCGGCCCTGGAAATCGAGCTGGAACGCTACCAGCGCAGCCCCATCTATGAGTCCCTGAACCTGCCCAAGATCCGCATCAGTTCACGGCTTCCGATGGATGTGCTGGAGTCCATGGTGGGGCTTCAGCATGAGCTTGAACGCCGGCTGAACGAACAGGTTGCGACGCCGGAGGAGGCCCGCCGCGCGAACGGTGAACTGCGGGCGATGATGCGCGAGCGGAACAACTACTTCCCCGAGTACGAGGCCGAGGCACAGAAGGTCCTGGCCTCGGTGGGCCACACCAGTGGCCCGCTGTCCCACCACGTCATCTCCGACATCGCAGCGCACCTCGGATTCAGCCTCCACCATGTGGGTGACCTCCCCCATTCCACGCGTTCGGTGACCGACCTTAAGAACCGCCGAATTTATCTCACGCAGAACGCCCGCAGCGATCACGACCCCCGTTCGGTGCTGCTGCAGGCGCTGGGCCACTACGTCCTGGGCCACCAGACCCCCACCAATTACGGCGATTTCCTGATGCAGCGCGTGGCCACAAACTACTTCGCCGCCGCACTCCTGCTGCCCGAGCAGGCCACAGTGGCATTCCTGCAGGAGGCCAAGCAGGCCAAGGAAATCGCGGTGGAGGACATCAGGGATGCCTTCGCCGTGTCCTATGAGACCGCCGCGCACCGCTTCACCAACCTCGCCACCCAGCACCTGGGCATCCGCACCCACTTCCAGAAGACGCACAAGAGCGGCATCATCTACAAGGCCTACGAAAACGACGGCGTGACGTTCCCCCAGGACCACACGGGCGCCATCGAGGGCCAGTTCTCGTGCCGGAACTGGACCTCCCGGGTGGTGTTCGACGTCCCGGACAAGTTCAGCGCGTACAACCAGTACACCGACACCCCGGCCGGGACGTACTGGTGCACGGCCCGGACGGAACGCTCCGCGAACGGGGAGTTCTCGCTCTCCGTGGGTGTCCCGTATGCGCATGTGAAGTGGTTCCGCGGCCGCGACACCACGGAGCGGTCCAAGTCCACTTGCCCGGACGAAAGCTGCTGCCGCAGGCCCCCGGCGTCGCTGACCGCCGAGTGGGCCGGCAACGCCTGGCCCTCGGCCCGGGCCCACTCCCACCTGCTGGCAGCAATGCCGCCAGGCGCCTTCCCGGGCGTGGACGAGACCGAGGTCTACACCTTCCTGCAGGCGCACTCGGGGAGCTGAGCCGCCCGCCCGCGCGACGCGCCCGCAGCGTCCGGCCGCTAGTCCAGAGCGATCTGCTGCGGGCTGACCGTTCCTGGACGTCGCTGACAGCCGTGCGGACTATATTGGCCTGTGTCAGCTCATCGATCCACCTCGCGGGAGCGTGCACCCATGGCCAAGGAACTTGCCACCCAGCTCATCGAACAACTCCAGGCTGCCGGCGTGCAGCGGATCTACGGGATTGTGGGGGACAGCCTCAACCCGATCGTCGACGCCGTCCGCCAGACCGGCGGCTCGCAACAGGGCGGGATTGACTGGATCCATGTCCGGCATGAGGAGGCTGCCGCGTTCGCCGCGGCGGCGGAAGCCCAGCTGACCGGCCGACTCGCGGTGTGCGCCGGCTCCTGCGGACCCGGCAACCTGCACCTGATCAACGGGCTGTACGACGCCAACCGCTCCGGGGCTCCGGTGTTGGCCATCGCCTCGCACATCCCGAGCAAGCAGATCGGCAGCAGCTTCTTCCAGGAGACCCATCCGGACCGGCTCTTCAACGAATGCTCGGTCTACTCCGAGCTGGTCAGCACCGCGGAGCAGGCGCCCCGGGTCATGCACAGCGCCATCCAGCACGCCGTCGGGCTCCGGGGCGTCGCCGTCGTGACGCTTCCCGGTGACATCGCCGGACTGGAGGCGACAGCTCCGACGCCGGCCCCGGCGGCGTTCCGGCCGGCGACGCTGACGCCGGACCCCGCCAGCGTGCGGGAACTGGCGGACGCCATTAACGCCGCCGAGAAGGTCGCGATCTTTGCGGGCGCCGGCGTGCAGGGCGCCCACGACGAGGTGATTGCCCTCGCCGAACTGCTCGCGGCGCCGATCGGTCACAGCCTTCGCGGCAAGGACTTCATGCAGTACGACAATCCGTACGACATCGGCATGACCGGCCTGCTGGGCTACGGCGCCGCGGCCGAGGGCATCGAGGATGCAGACCTACTGGTCCTGCTGGGCACCGACTTCCCGTACGACCAGTTCCTCCCCGGAACCCGGACGGCGCAGGTGGATCGGGCGGCGCACAAACTGGGGAGGCGGACCGACGTCGACGTCGCCGTGCACGGGGACGTGCTGCCCACCCTGGCCGCGCTGATGCCACGGCTGCAGCCGAAGAAGAGCCGGCGCTTCCTCAACCAGATGCTCAAGAAGCACGACCGGCTCATGAACAAGGCCGTGGGGGCGTACACCCGGAACGTCGGGAAGAGGCAGCCGATCCACCCGGAGTACGCGGCCTCGCTGCTGGACCAGGTGGCCGCGGAGGACGCGATCTTCACGGCTGACACCGGCATGTGCAACGTCTGGACCGCCCGGTACATCAACCCACTGGGCACCCGCCGGCTGATCGGGTCCTACCTGCACGGGTCCATGGCCAACGCGCTGCCGCACGCGATCGGCGCCCAGCTGTCCTACCCCGGCCGGCAGGTTGTCTCGGTCTCCGGCGACGGCGGCCTGTCCATGCTGCTGGGCGAGCTCATCACGGTCGCCGCGCACCGGCTGCCGGTGAACGTGGTGGTCTTCAACAACTCCACCTTGGGCATGGTGAAACTCGAAATGCTGGTGGATGGGCTCCCCGACTTCGGCGTCGACGTCCCGGACGCCAACTACGCCGACGTTGCCCGGGCCCTGGGCTTCCACGCCGTTCGGGTCACGGACCCGTCCCGCATCGAGGCCGCCTACCGGGAAGCCTTCGCGCACCCCGGCCCGTCGCTCGTAGAGCTCATCACGGACCCCAAGGCGCTGTCCCTCCCGCCGAAGATCAAGGGCGCGCAGATCCTGGGCTTCGCCACGGCCATGTCAAAGGTGGTCCTCAACCGGGGCGCCGGCGAGGCCGTCAGCATGGCACGGAGCAACCTGCGGAACATCCCGCGGCGCTGAGACCGGCCCCGGGTTCGCCGGAGCCTGTCGAGTTCGCCGAAAGCTCTCCAGTTCGCCGAAAACTCTCCAGTTCGCCGGAAGTTTCCGACGAACTGGCGGCTTTCCGGCGAGTTGGGCCGGGGGGATGCGGGAGGAATGACTCGGCGGCGCCCGGCGCGGACAAACGGAGTCAAATCGTGACCCTGACGTTGTATTGCTTTGCCGGGCCCGCTGGTTGACTGGCCGTAGGCGGATCCCCGCCGTTCCACCGTCGCTGTTGTGCAGGCCTTGGGGGCGCGATGAAACACAAGTTTCCGGCACTGCTTGTCGCGGCCGCCGCCAGCGTGGCGCTGGTCGTGTCAGCCTGTTCGGCCTCGCCGCCGGCGCTGTTGAAAGCCGACGGCGTCGCACGAGTTTCGGTGGACCGGTCCGCCTACCCGGCCGAGCTGGCTCAGCTCCGGACATCGGCGCGGAAATTGGGCGCCGCGCTCCTCGCAGACGGCGGGGAGGGCGGAGACGGAAACGTGGTTGCGTCCCCCGGCAGCCTGCTGATTGCCCTGGCCATGCTGCGGGCAGGGGCCTCCGGGAAGGTCGCCGCCGAGATGGATGGTGCCCTGGGCCTCCCCGCGCAACATCGCGACGAGGCCATGAATGTGTTGCTCGCGTCCC
Organism: Actinomycetota bacterium; assembly: GCA_046727115.1. Lineage (GTDB taxonomy): Bacteria > Actinomycetota > Actinomycetes > Actinomycetales > Micrococcaceae > Arthrobacter. The sequence continues at coordinate 4,963 of JBKPBZ010000196.1, forward strand.
TGGAGGCTTTCGACGGCGACCCCGGCTCGGTTGACGAAAAGGACCCTCCACGCCGTCCGGTCCTGCACAGCGCAAACGGCCTGTTCGTGGACCAAGGCGTGCCCGCCGGGGAAGGCTATCTGCGCTCCTTGGCCCGGCATTACGGGACTGGCGTGTACCCGGTGAACTTCCAGGATGAGGCTGCCACCAAGCCCGCGATGGATGCCTGGGCGAACAAGAACACCGGCGGGCGGATCAAAAAGGCACCCGCACGTTATGACCGTAGAGACACTTTCAGCGTGCTCAACGCCGTGTACTTCGCCTCAGCCTGGAACGTCCCCTTCGACCCGGCCGACACCTCCGAGCTGCCCTTCACGACGGCGGACGGCACACAGATTTCCGTCCCCACCATGTCCGGCATTCAGGAACTCGCGTCCGCCCGGGGCACGGGCTGGCAGGCCGTGGATCTTCCCTATGCCGAGGGGTTCGTGATGCGGCTTGTGCTGCCGGATTCCGGGGAAGCCGGCACCGGCGCGCAGGACTTTGCCGACGCCGCCCGGGCCCTTGACGCCGCCGCCCCGTCGCCCACGCGGCTCTATTTGCCGCAGTGGGACCAGAAAAGCAATTTCGACCTGCGCAGGGTCTTCGCCAGCCTGGGCCTGCGGGAAATGCTTGAAACCGAAACCGACTTCAATTCGATCCAGCACGGCCTCAAAATCACGCAAGCCGGGCAGGCTGCTAACATCACCGTGGCGGAGAAGGGGACAGTTGCCGCGGCCGTGACCCAGATCAACGCGCGGGCTGTGAGCGGCGCAGCACCCATGAACGAGATCCGCTTCGACCGGCCGTTCCTCTACGAAATCGTCCACGTCGAAACCGGGCTGCCCCTGTTCATGGGCAAGGTCTCGGATCCGCGCCCGGCCGGCGGATCCTGAAACGGCGACCTTCGGCGTCGCCGGAAACGCGCGAGTTCGCCGGAAACTTCCGGCGAAGTGGAGAGGCTCCGGCGAACCCGGCGGCTTAGGCTAGCGCGGGCCGCCCTGCCACAAGGCATCGAACGGGGCGCCCGAGGCCACCCGGTTGCGGATTCCTGCGGTCACAAACGCCTTCGCCGTCCGAGCGGCGGCCAGCGGCGTCGCGCCCTTGGCGATCTCGGCCGTCACCGCTGCGGCCAGCGAGCACCCGGCTCCGGACACGGCCACTTCGCCCACCTTCGGGGCGGACAGGACTTCCAGCGTTTCGCCGTCGTAGTAGACGTCGACGGCGTCGGGGCCTTCCAGCCGCACGCCGCCCTTGGCGAGCACCGCGGCGCCGCTGAGCTCGTGGATGCGGACCGCGGCGGCCTTGAGGGACTCGACGTCGGTGATTTCCAGCCCGGAGAGCGACTCGGCCTCGAAGTGGTTCGGCGTGACGAAGGTGGCCAGCGGCAGGATGTGGGACTTGAGCGCCTGGTCGGTGTCCAGGGCATGGCCCGGCTCCTGGCCCTTGCAGATCAGCACCGGGTCCAGCACCACGTTGGCGAACTGCCCGCCGGCCAGCGCCGTGGCCACCGTCGAAATCGTGGCGGGGCTGCCCAGCATGCCGATCTTGACGGTGTCCAGCACGGCCGGCGCGCCGGACGCGGCACCGTACGCCGCCGTCGTCGCCTCCAGCTGGTCCGCGATGACCTGCTGGTCCACCGGGACGAAGCGGTGGTTCCAGTTGTCCTTGGGGTCGAAGGACACGATGCAGGTCAGGTTCGCGATCCCGAACACGCCGAGTTCCTGGAACGTCTTCAGGTCAGCCTGCGCGCCGGCGCCGCCGGTGGCCTCGGAGCCTGCGATGGTCAGCGCGACGGCGGGGGAGGATGCGGCGTCGGAGGAGGTATCGGCAACTGCCAGGGCGGCGGAATCGAATGCGGTAGAAGTCATGGTCCCATCCTGCCATCCCGCCAAAACCACCCGCATTGTGCTCTTGAACAAGCATTCCATGAACAGTATGAACAAAACCTTAGTGTTCCGGATCACGCGGACTAAGGTGGCGGACGGTGTTGCTTACTGGCGGCGCCGGATCCAGGAAGGTTCATTGATGAGCACCCAACTGTCCGAAGCGGCCCAGACCCGGAAAGCCGTCGGCAACATCCTCAAAGGCTCGGCCGGCAACCTTGTCGAGTGGTACGACCTCTACGTCTACACGGTCT
>JBKPBZ010000197.1:0-7779 GCA_046727115.1 Actinomycetota bacterium
CGGTCGCAGCGTCGCGGCCAAGCGGTAAATGCACGAACAGGGGAATCGTTGTGAACCACAAAATCCGGGTTCTTGTCAGGCTCGACCTCGATTGCGGCCAGGCAGAAGTAGCAGCACAGGGACATGTGACGGCGAGAAGCCTCCAAGCCCTGTACGTGGTGGTCAAGCGCGCAAACCACCTGAGGGAGGGACTCCATTTGGTGGTGGACGTCAGCCACGCCGTGGTGGAACCGGCGGCCCTCGAGCAGTTGCGGGAGTGCTCGGCCTCCCACCACCTGCCGCCCGCCATCGATCCGCTTCAGTCAGAATGCCAACTCAGCATCGTAGCGCCGGCGGAAACGGCCGCGGTTCCCCGGGTCCGAAGGCTGGCGGCGGCCTGACTCCAGCCCATCGCAGGGTCTGCCCGGCAGCCGCCGAGGACGGGCGTAAGGTGGGATTAGATCGAGTCATTCGACTAACGACGCCACCAACGAGCGCCAGGCCCCCACTGCGTGACAGAACAGAGTCAGCGGGAGTTGCCCCATCGAACCCTCCTTCAGGGGTGAACCATGGACACACCGATTCACAGCGGGACCGCGGCCGGTGACCGTGTCCTCGAGACCGCGTCCGAGCTGTTCGCCGCCGAAGGCCTCTACCAGGTGGGCGTCAACCGCATCATTGAAGAGGCCGGTGTGGCCAAGGCCACTTTCTACAGGCATTACCCGAGCCGGAATGACCTTGTCCTTGCTTATGTAGATGGCTTGGGCTACGGCTGGGCCGGGGCCTTGAGGGAGGCGGCGGGACCATTCGCCACCCACCCCGCCGACCAGTTGCTTGGCATGTTCGACGCCTTGGCGAGCTCATCCTGGAAGGGGGTCAGGCGCAGGGAATTTCGGCGCCCGACCCCGATACGCCGTTCCTTGCCCGGGCCGCAGCCCGGCAAGTCATCCGCGCGGCAATAGCCCGGACGGAACCAGCGACGCCGATTGTCCGCGGACCCGCCTAGCGCCGCCCAACCGCCGGGCCGGCGTTGTCTGCTGGCTCATGCCGCCTTCCTGGCCAAAATGCTTGGGTGGATGGTGCTACTCGGCGGACGGCCGCTGTCGTTGCCGTTTCGTCTCGGCCCGCTGTCCCTTTGCGGCGAGGCGCCGGCGGTTCGAGCCCCGGGTGGGTTTGGTGGCGCGGCGGCGAGCACCTTCGGGAGCAAGCCCCTCCGCCACGAGGGCGGAGAGCTTGGCAAGGGCGATTTCGCGATTGCGCAGCTGAGAGCGCCGCTCCGAAGCGGTCACGGTGATTACCCCGGCGATGAGGCGCTGGCCGAGACGCCTGAGGAGCATCAGCCGTTGGTCATCCGAAAGCACCGCCGAGTCGCCGATGCTCCACGAGAGTTCGACGCGGCTGTCCGAGGTGTTGACGTGTTGCCCGCCGGGCCCGGACGAACGCGAAAACCGCCAGCCGAGTTCCGAGGCGGGAATCGTGAGCGCGGGCGACACCTCCAGATCCATGCCACTAGCCTTGCACGATCCAAGGCGGGATCCATGCCCCATCCCCGCACGGGCTCAAACATGGAGCCCCAAATCGTGGCGCCGACACGTGCTGGCCACGCACCAGGCGGAGCACGGTTTGCACTTCACGAAGGACGCCCAAAAGAGCAAGCTCGCACGGGAAGCGGCCGGACTCGGGCAGAGCGCAGACTAGATGAAGCCGAAGACGGGCGGGAAGACCACCACCACGACTGCTGCCCAGGCGCCGTAGATCGGCAGGTAGCGGGTTTGCCAGCGCTCGACGGCGGCAAACGGGAGACGGCCGCGCAGGAATCCGACGGCCAGCCCGGCCGCGCGCAACAAGTGCACCAGCAGCAGCAGGTTCAGGCCGAGCGCGGCGATCTTGTTGGGGCTGGAGCCGAACTCGGCGATGCGGGCCAGCATCGCAGACAGCATCGCGGCATCGACCGCAAGGGCCGCGATGACGAGGGCCAACTGCAGTGCATCGAACAGTCCGGGAGGCGCGAGCGGGTCGCGGGCGGAAATCGAATAGAGCAGCAGGCAGAGGACCAGCACCAGGATTGCATCCATGAGGATGAGCAGGTTTCGGTCGATATCGACGAAACCGCCCGCGGTGGCCAGCACAGCCAGCAGGACCAGCAGCATGGCAACCGTCAGCGGTGTGAAGACGCGGGTGAGGACGGGGGCGATATTTTCCACAACCTGCTGCTTGGCCTCGACGAGCCAGGCCGCGACCACGAGAGCGCCGGGCACAGCGAACGGCAGCACCCAGTCTTCCAGGGCCGGCTGGAAATCGACGCCAATGCCCCGGAGGGTCGCAAGGGTGAGGGCGATCAGGACTGCGCCGCCCAGCGCCAGGAGCGTGTAATAAACCGCGAGCTCGCCGGTAAACCGGACGAAGTCCATGCGTCGCTTGTCGGACCGCCACCTGCCCCCCACGTAGGCCACCCCGGTCAGGAGCCACAGGATGACCGGGGCGTGCACGGCGGCGAGCATCCCGGTGGATCCGGCCGGGGCGAACGGGTAGACGTTGAGGGCGACCGCCAGGGCGGCAAACGGGACGATCAGTGTCGCCGCCACCGCACCGGTGACGCGCCGCTTCCACGCGAAGTACGCGGCCAGGAAGGGGAATACGAGCAGGCCCAAGTTGCGCATCAGGGCTGCGCCGTCGTCGAACCAGACAGAGCCGGCCTTCACCGCCACGCCCGCCCCGACGGCGAGCGCGAGGACGACGGCCAGCTCGCGCCACGGGGACCCGTTGGCGTCGTCGGAGCCGGCCGGTACCAGGACGAGCTGCTTCCACAGCCGGTCGGAGTGCTCACGGGCAAATTCGCGCGAGACGGCGTCCAGGTTGCCCAGTCGCTTGATGGCGACGAGAAAGGCCTCCTCGTCGTCGAGGCCGGTCGCCTGCCGGTCGGCGATTTGCTCGCGCAAGTGGTCCTCCAGCTCGTCGACGTCGGAGGGGGAGATCGCCCGGTTCCGCTGAACGTATCCGCGCCACCGGTCGATCTGGGCCTCCAGCTCAGCGTGCGGCGTCATCACGCCCACCCCTCAGCCGCGGCAGCAGGCCCTTGAGTGGTCTGCCACACCTGGCGCAGCGCATCTGCGACGACGGTCCACTGCTCCTGCCGGTCGGCGAGGGCATCCCGGCCCGCCGGCGTGATGGTGTAGTGCTTGCGCCGGCGCCCGGCGTCGGACGTACCCCACAGCGAGGAGACATAACCGAGCCGCTCGAGGCGGTGCAGAAGCGGATAGAGCATTCCGTCGGTCCACTGCATGCCGCCGCCCGAGAGTTCACTCACCCGCTTGAGGATGGCGTAGCCGTACAGGTCGCCGTCCGCCAAGATGCCCAGCACAAGAGGAGTGGCTGAAGCGGCGACCAGGTCCTTATCAATGCGCACTGCGCCCCCTAATCCCGAAAGCTAATCCCGAAAGTCCGATACGTAGGACTGAAAGGTATCAAACATAGTAGCTCTAGGTATAGAGGTCCAGGTGCGGCTGTTGAGCCGCAAACCCTGTCCTTGACGCATCTCGCGCCTTCCGCATATCCTGAACGAACGGTCGGTAATTATTTATCGGAAATTCATGAGGAGCAACCATGGCATCGCAGACCCTGCAGTCAGTGCCCGCCGAGCCATCGCCGGAACGGCACGAACCGAGCCCCGAGGACGCGGCCCGGCGCGACGCCGACGGCCAGGCTTACTTCGACAAGGTCATGGCGGAGGATTCCCGGATCGAGCCGCGTGACTGGATGCCCCCGGCCTACCGCAAAACGCTCCTGCGCCAGATTTCCCAGCATGCCCACTCGGAGATCATTGGCATGCAGCCGGAGGCCAACTGGATCTCCCGTGCCCCGAGCCTGAAGCGCAAGGCCATCCTCATGGCCAAGGTCCAGGACGAGGCTGGCCACGGTCTCTATCTCTACTCCGCCGCCGAAACCCTCGGCCAGCCGCGTGATCAGATGATGCAGGACCTGATGGACGGCAAGGCCAAGTACTCGTCCATCTTCAACTACCCGGCCCGCACCTGGGCCGACATGGGTGCCATCGGCTGGATGGTCGACGGCGCCGCGATCGCCAACCAGGTGCCGCTCTGCCGCGCATCCTTCGGCCCCTACGGCCGGGCCATGGTGCGGGTGTGCAAGGAAGAGTCCTTCCACCAGCGCCAGGGCTTTGAGATTTTGCTGGAACTCTCCCACGGCACCCCCGAACAGAAGCAGATGGCGCAGGACGCGGTGAACCGCTGGTACGCCCCGGCCCTGATGATGTTTGGCCCTCCGGATGACGACTCGCCCAACTCCAAGCAGTCCATGGCCTGGAACATCAAGCGATTCAGCAATGACGAACTCCGCAACCGGTTTGTCGGCATGATGATGGAGCAGGTCAAGGTCCTGGGCCTGACGCTGCCTGACAAGGACATCCGGTTCAACGAGGAAACCAAGAAGTGGGAGCACGGGCCGCTGGACTGGGCCGAGTTCCATGAAGTCCTGGCCGGCCGCGGTCCCTGCAACGCCCAGCGCCTGGAACGGCGCCGCGAGGCGCACCTGAACGGCGCATGGGTGCGCGAAGCGGCAGCCGCGTACGCGGAAAAGCAGGCAAAGAAGCAAGCAGAGAAGGAATTTGCAGCATGAGCCCCCACGGCAACCCGGAGTTCCCGGCCAGTACCGCAGACAGCGGTTCCCGTTCCCTTGACAAGGCTGAAGACCAGTCAGCAGACCGGGCGAACGCGGCCGCAGCCGCCGAGACCCGCCCGGCCGGCGTAGCCGGCAACGTCTGGCCCATCTGGGAAGTATTTGTCCGCTCCAGCCGCGGCCTGTCCCACGTCCACGCAGGATCCCTGCACGCGCCCGACGCGGCCATGGCCCTGCGCAACGCCCGGGACCTCTACACCCGCCGCAACGAAGGGGTATCCATCTGGGTGGTCCCGGCCGAGGCCATCGCCTCCAGCGACCCCGATTCCAAAGGCTCCTTCTTTGAATCCCCCCAGGGCAAGGACTACCGCCACGCCACGTACTACACCAAGAGTGAGGGCGTGAAGCACCTGTGAGCACTACACCTGAAACAGCCCTGAACTCAGAGGAAACAACCGGCCACGGCGACATCTCCGTCGGCGTATCCGGCGCAGCCGGGGACAGCGGAGCCAGCGCCACCCGCATCACCCCCGGCAACGCCCTCCGCCCGGAAGACATCGCGCTTGCCGTCAGCCGCGGCGCCGCGAAGCCGAGCGAAGACGTCGCCGAGTTCGCCCTGCGGCTGGGCGACGACGCCCTGATCCTGGCCCAGCGCCTGGGCCACTGGATCTCCCGCGCACCCGAGCTCGAAGAGGACGTCGCCCTCGGCAACATCGCCCTGGACCAACTCGGCCACGCCCGGTCCCTCCTCAGCTACGCCGGCGGGCTGGACGGGCGCAGCGAAGACGATCTCGCCTACCTCCGCCGCGAACACGAGTTCCGCTCGGCGGCGCTCTTCGAACAGCCGAACGGGGACTTCGCCGTCACCATTGCCCGGCAGTTCGTGGTCAGCTACTACCAGTTCGAGCTCTACCGCCGGCTGACATCCTCCACCGACTCCACCCTGGCCGGCATCGCCGCCAAGGCGGTCAAGGAAGTGGACTACCACCGGGACCACAGCGCCCAGTGGGTCCTGCGCCTGGCCCTCGGCACCGACGAATCGCGCCGGCGCATGATCCACGCGTTCAAAGTCATCTGGCCCTACGTGGATGAGCTGTTCCGCGACGACGAGCTCACCGCCCGCCTCAGCGAAGCCGGCGCCGCGCCCCAGCCCTCGAGCCTCCGCGAGGACTTCGACCGGCTCACCGGCGAGGTCCTGGCCGAAGCCGAGCTCGAGGTCCCCAACGTGCAGCCGACACCGGGCGGGGGCCGCCGCGGACTGCACTCCGAACACCTCGGCTACATCCTCGCCGAAATGCAGGTGCTCGCCCGCGAGCACCCCGGAGCCAGCTGGTAGGCACCATGGAAATGTTTGTCTCCGATCCGGAAACCGAGGAGCGCCGCAACGCCGCCAGGGGCAACACCGCCCAGGAGAAAGCCTGGGCGGTGGCTGCGACGGTGTGCGACCCCGAAATCCCGGTCCTCACCATTGCGGACCTCGGCATCCTGCGCGATGTCCAGGTGTACGACGACGGCGGGATGGTTCCCGCTGTCCAGGTCACCATCACCCCGACCTACTCCGGCTGCCCCGCCATGGATGCCATCCGGGATGACCTCACCGCGGCTTTCCACCGCGCGGGGTACCCGAGCGTGAGGGTCGAACTTGTCCTCTCCCCGGCCTGGACCACTGACTGGATGAGCGAGGCCGGCAAGGCAAAGCTGGAGCAGTACGGGATCGCCCCGCCGTCGGGTCACTCGGCGGCCTCCCGGCACGCCGGGCCGGTCCGGCTCACGCTCGCCGTCAAGTGTCCCCAGTGCTCATCGCTGAACACCAAAGAACTCACCCGCTTCGGTTCCACCTCCTGCAAGGCCCTCTACGTGTGCCAGGACTGCAAGGAACCGTTCGACTACTTCAAAGTCTTGTAAGGAACAGGTGCCTCCATGAAGGTTGTCCGCCAGAGTGCCGCGGAGTCGGCCGTAGCCACCGGCCGCCGTCGCGCGTCCTTCCACTCCCTGACGGTGGACGAGGTCCGCCGGCTCACCGACGACGCCATCGAGGTGACGTTCGGGGTCCCGGCCGAGCTCGCCGGGCAGTTCGACTATCTGCCGGGCCAGTACGTCGCGCTGCGCACCACCTTGCCCGACGCCGACGGGCAGCCGCACGAGATCCGCCGCAGCTACTCGATCTGCGCCGAACCGCGCAGTTTCGCGGACGGCAGCAGCGAAATCCGGGTGGCCATCAAGAAAGACCTCGGAGGCCTGTTCTCCACGTGGGCGAACGCCGAACTCAAGGCCGGCGACGTCCTGGACGTCATGAGCCCCATGGGTGCCTTTGTCTCCAAGCACGGCCGCGACGGCAAGTCCGTGGAGCAGAACGTCATGAACTCCATGAACCATCCGCAGGACATGGCAACCGAACTGGCGGGGGAGGCCGGCTCGTTCGTGGCGATCGCCGCAGGCTCCGGCATCACCCCTGTTATCGCCATCGCGCGCACCTTGCTGGCGGCCCACCCGGAGACCCGTTTCGACCTCATCTACGCCAACAAGGCTGCCATGGACGTGATGTTCCTCGAAGAACTCGCGGACCTGAAGGACAAATACCCGGCCCGGCTGGCGCTGCACCACGTGCTCTCGCGTGAACAGCGGATCGCGCCGCTGCTCAGCGGCAGGATCGACGCCGAAAAGCTGCAGGCGCTGCTGGGCACCGCCATCCACGCCGACGACGTCGACGAATGGTTCCTCTGCGGCCCGTTCGAACTCGTCCAGCTGTGCCGGGACACCCTCGCCGCGCGCGGCGTCGCCGCGGAGCACGTCCGCTTCGAACTGTTCACCTCCGGCAAGCCGGACCGCCCCGAGGGCAACATTGGCCGGCCTGTAATCGAGGACGAATCCAAGGAGACCTACAAGATCACGTTCAAGCTGGATGGCTTGCAGGGCGAGGTGGCGAGCCCCACCCACGCCCGCGAATCCATCCTCAACGCCGCCCTTCGGGTCCGCCCCGACGTGCCGTTCGCCTGCGCCGGCGGCGTCTGCGGCACCTGCCGGGCCAAGCTGGTCAGCGGAAATGTCACCATGGACGAGAACTACGCCCTGGAGCAGGACGAGCTCGACAAGGGCTACGTCCTGACCTGCCAGTCCCACCCCACCACCCCGGAAGTCACGGTCGACTTCGACGTCTAGGTTTTT
>JBKPBZ010000198.1:0-16702 GCA_046727115.1 Actinomycetota bacterium
TTCACCTCGCGTGCGGCACGGCCAGCAACAAACCGGCGGCGGATCTCTTCGGCGGCACTGAGCTCACCGCGAGCCGGGCTCGGGCGATGGCGTCGCGGCGTCGAAACGGATCTGCCAGTCAGCCAAGTCGCGGGCCGCCTCGTAGCGGCGAGCGGGCGTCCAGCGGACACAGATCCCGGGGCTGAGGGCTGGTGCGGACGGGCGGCCTTTTTTCGGCCGCTGGGTTCCTAAAAAGTCGAGCGCTGAGGATAAGAGTCTGAAAATGCCGCGGCCGATCATGAAAACTAGCCAGAGCACGGCCAGTATCACGACGAGGGCGAAAACGACAAGGTAAACCATGCCCAATTTTAAGGCCAAGAGGGGCCAAATGAGAATCGCCCATTGGCCGACCGGGACGAGACGAAATCGGTCGGCCATGCCTCTCAAGGCATCTGCGGTTCCCGTCACGAGGTCCTCTGACGGTGCGGGAAGGGTCTACTCTCGGACGTATGGGCAGCGATCCCGTGCCGGGGAGGAGGTTCCCGGACGCTCCGTCTTACGATGTGCACCACCGCATCGTGGAGACGTACGCTCGCGACCTCCTGAGTGGCAACAGCCTGCTGGACGCCCTCGCCAAGCGGACGAGCCGCGGGGGGCGCAAGGCCGAGTTCGAGTTCACGGCCACTCCATACAACTTCTGCGAGGTCCTCTGCGTGGCGTCCCCGGAGACTGCCGTGGCCCTACTCGACGCGGGGATCACCACGGCGGACGAGGCCGTCGCGTTCCTCGAAGAGCAAGGGTTCGATGATCTCGTCGAGGACAACCACGACGCCGCGGAGGCCGCGCTGCGCTGCGCGGCGATGCCTTCGGAGGTGCTCGACCGCTTCCAGCACTCCCCCCTGTCCTTCTATGAGGACCCGGAGGGCTTCGGGGAGAAGCTGGGGGAGGACCTGCTCGGCAAGCTCCGGAGCAACAAAACGGTCTGGGCCGCCGTGCAGGAGCGCAGGATCGATCTGCGAGACATCCTCCAGATCGGCATCTCACGGTTCCTCGACGCCGAGGACGACGAGGGTACCCTGAGTGGGCTGCTGGCCAGCCTGAAGTCGGACGAAGGCCAGCCAGTCCGGGCCGAGGACATCAGCGGCTGGATCGAGCATTTCGGGATCGGCCCGGCGACCCCGAACGAGGTCAAGACAGGCGTCTACCGGCTCGCTGTACGGCACGGCGGCGACTTCGCCGCGCAGATCCCACGGGATGCCCGCACAATGAGGCTCGCCGACGCCCTCTCGCGTGCCGCCGACGGCGAGAGGCGCGGTCTCGACGTCGAGCGTCGCCTGATCCTATTCGGGGCGCAGGTCTTGGCCGGGACCTCGCGGGCGGCCAGGCTGTCAGCCTTGCCGGACGAGCACGACCTGATGAGGCTCGTCGATGCTGGGATCACCGCCGCGCAGGCAGCCGAGGGGTACCTGAGGGGGATGAGCGCAGCCCAGATGGTCGCGGTGCACCGGGACGGCACAGTCCCGGGCGTCTCAGACGAGTGGATCTGAAGCCACCACCGCATGTGAAGGGGCCCGAGCGCCGTGCCCGGTGGGAGACAGGGGCCGCGGTGGGCACGTGAATAAGGGCTTCGAGCATTACATGCGCACGAAAAAGCCGGCCGATGTCTACCTGACCCACCGGTCTGGACGGGCTGATTGTCCGCCCCGGGCTTCTTCGCGACGAGCCTGGTGACGGCCGAGTCACGGCTGGGCTAGCGGTCGAGGACGGCGACGTTCACCGGGACAATGTTGCAGCATTTATCGACGCCGCGCTGCATAATCCGGCGCTCAACCGGACCATTGTTGAATTGACTGATGGGCAGACGCCCGCAGACGAAGCGGTCAGCCAGCTCGTGAGCGGGACCGCCCCGCGGCATATCTAGGGATGCTCGGCAGGTTGACGTGATAGTTGTGGAACCTGGGACCCTCCTTCCCTATTTCTGCTCTCGCAATGGCTTTGGGGGACAGGTTGATGGGCGTTTGTCCGGGCAAAGCGGGTGTGTACTTTGTCCACACCCGCGTACATGAGATGCCTTGGCATATCAGTGACGCTCTCTGCCCGATTTCTGCTGACACGAGTTCATTCAGGCACGAGACCTGTGTGGCATGGAGTTCGGGCTACCTCCTTGTGGCTGCCTTCTGAGCTGGTGCCTTCTGGTATCTGCGCAAGGCTGGGTTCGCCCGATCACGGATGGCGGGCAGGGGCATCATGGGACATGATCAGAAGATGCGCCGATCCGGGAGGACTCCATTCTGGACGGTCCCGCCAGCCCTGCGTGGCTACAGGATCGAGTGGCTGCGCTACGACTTGGTGGCCGGCGCCGCGCTCTTCGCGATTTTGGTCCCCGCGGGCATGGCGTACGCCCAGGCCGCCGGGCTTCCACCGGTGACCGGCCTGTACGCGACGATAGTGCCCCTGCTTGTCTACGCAGCAGTCGGGCCATCGCGTGTGATGGTGCTGGGGCCGGATTCCGCGCTCGCCCCGATGATCGTTGCAGCCTTGGTTCCCTTGGCCGCGGATAACGAGCAGAAATCCGTGGCCCTGGCGGGTCTCCTCGCCATACTGATTGGCGGCATCTTGCTGCTCGGTTCAGTGCTGAGGTTGGGAATTGTCACTGGACTGTTGTCGAAGCCCATCCGGCTCGGCTATCTCAACGGGATCGCCTTGCTGGTGGCTGTGTCCCAGCTTCCCACCCTCCTGGGGATCTCCGTGGAAGGCAGTACACCTTGGGAAAAGCTGATCGCCGCCGCGCCGAAGGTGCTTGCCGGCGAGACCAATTTGACAGCACTACTGCTCGGCTTGGGCTCGCTGGCGCTCATCTGGGTTCCCCGCTGGCTGAAATGGAAGGTTCCGGGCGTGCTCATTGCGGTAGTCGTGTCCTGCATCGCCGTGGCCCTGCTTGGACTCCAAGAGCGTTTGAAGGTTACAGGTGCCCTCCCGCAGGGGCTCCCTGCACCCGCCCTGGGCGGAATTGGCTGGGCCGACGTCCTGACACTGTTGCCCGCCGCCGCCGCGATCGCCCTCATCGTTTTTGTTGATACCGGAACCCTGTCCCAATCCCTGGCGGCCGCAGAGGACGGCAGGGTATCCGGCAACCACGAAATGGCAGCCTTGGGTGCGGCGAACGCTGCCACCGGGCTACTGGGTGGCTTCCCGGTGTCGGCCAGCACGTCCCGCACGCCGGTGGCAGTCGAGTCCGGGGCGAAATCCCAGCTCACAGGAGCCGTAGGCGCCGTCCTGGTGCTCGGCTTCATGCTTGTGGCGCCCGGCGTCACCGAGTTCCTGCCGGCCACAACCCTTGCCGCCATTGTCATCGCCGCAGCCGCAGGAATCGCTGACCCGGCGGGTGTGCGACGGCTCATCGGCATGAGCCGCAGTGAATCGTTGGTGATGCTCGCGGCATTCCTAGGGGTCACCATACTGGGCGTCCTCCCGGGCATCGCCGTTGCCATCGGCTTGGCAATTCTGGACTTCCTACGGCAGGCCTGGGACCCTTACCGTGCTGAACTGGTGGACGTGCCCGGGGTACCGGGTTACCACGACGTGAGCCGTCATCCGGAAGGGGAACGCATCCCCGGCCTGTTGATCCTGCGCTTCGACGCACCCCTGTTCTTCGGCAACGGAGCCTTGCTGGGGTCCTTCGTGCGCAACGAACTGGACCAGGCGGCGGACGGCACAGAACGCGTGGTGTTGGCGGCAGAACCAGTGACGGGAATCGACACGACTGCACTGGACGAATTGGTGCAGCTTGACGAATGGCTGGACCGGCGCGGCGTGGACCTGGTGTTCGCCGAGCTCAAAGACCCGGTCAAAGACAGATTGTTGCAGTACGGCATGGGCGCCCGCTTCTCTCCCGAACATTTCTACCCAACAGTGAGCGAAGCAGTGAGGGCGTTCCAACGGGAGGATGGGCAGGAGTAGGGAAAGCGCCGTGCCTTCGGTTCCATGCGCCGAAAGAGCTGGCCGGCCCCAAAGACGGTCGATTCAAGCTGGGCGATGGGCGATGGGCAGGGGCAGGCCGCTTTCGGTCTCAGTCCGACCCTCGCCGCGGTGATGTTCGCGCTGGCACGGCCTCGTTGTATCCCTCAGGGTCGATCGCGGACCTCGCTGTGGGGTCTTTGCGTCCGGCCGACTGGTACCGGCGGGTCACTGAAGACGAAGGCGAAAAGCCTCAGCTTCCCATTCATCTCGGGTGATCGCGTATTCGACGTCACCGTGCTCCTCGCCGGGAACGGACACTGGCCAGTCGGCGACGAAGGCCCGTACCAGGCGCATCCCGGATTTTTCCATCACCCTTCGGGAGGCTGTGTTTACTGCCATGGTCGAGGCTACAACCCGCTGCACCCCGAACTCAGTAAACCCACGCGTGGATCGCTGTCCAGTTCCACGAGTAGTTCGGCATCTCGGAGGTGAACTGCCGGAGTAGTAGTCGTTCGGTCTCCAGGAAGGTGAGCATGCAGACATTCTCGCACCGGGGGAGGATCCGGCACATCGATCGGGGCGGTTGAATTGCCGTCGCTGGCCGAGCGTCTGGCCCTTGAAATTGGACCCTGACATATGGTTACAGCGACATATGGTTACAGCGCAAGCGGCACAGCACCGCGGGGCACAGTTCGCCTACACAAGCCTGGTTCGGCGGGCAGGTGCTGAAGATCGTCTCAACTGCCGCTGCCTGGCGACGTCCAAGTTCAACCGGCCTGCGCCGCGAGTGAACAGGGATTCCGGCTCCCACTTCGACCCCGAGGAGTCCCTGGACTGAAGCTGCTGCCTTGCCCTGCAATACCAGTCTTCAGGCGCCGTTCCCGGGAGTGTAGTAATTGTGCACGTCGTGGAAGGTCAGCTTGGGAGGCCCCGCGAAACCGGCCTGCCGGCTGAGGGGCATGATCTTGTCCTGAGCGAAGGCATCGAACTGCTCGCGGCTCTCCCAGACGTCGGTCACTTGCAGACCCTTGTCAGTCATCGTGGCCCAATGGGAGATGGATCCGACAGGGCCAGGTCCGCCCGGAGTGAGCCCCATCAGCCTGTTGACCCCGGTGCTCCCGCGGCTCTATGGCGGCGGGACAGGGGTTCTGCAAGCCGTGACGGGATGGATCGGTCACAGCGGGCGGTTACGGGCATGGCTATCAGGGGGCGCCTCGGTTCTTGCTATCCGTGCCATCTTGGCTGATCCAAAGTTGGAGTAGTCGGCCGTCCGGGGTTCGCCCCAGATGACCAACACCTTGAGCGGCCCCTTGCCGGTGTTGCGCAGATCATGACGGGAGCCCACCCTTGCGAGGACGGCGTCACCGACTCTTATCGAATATGTTTCGTCTTCGACGGTCATTTGACCCGTGCCTTCGGTGACAACGTAGATCTCCTCCAACGGCCGGCCGGGCTCAGCATGTGAATGCATACCCTCGAAGCCCCCGGGAGGCAGCTCCCAGGTTTGCAACGCCACCGGCAATTCGGACTGACCGTAGAAAAGCCACTGCATCTGCAGCGGCGAGCCCTCATGAAGGTTGTAGCGAAAGGCGTGTGTTCCGGCTCGTTCAAGCATTAATATCCCCTTCCTCCGTCTAAAGCATCTTCAGCTGGACTGCCTTGGTCCATGCCCAGATGGGCAAGGGGAAGTTCGAGCAGGTCGCGAGCCGACGCAGAGATTTTGCCGTGCATGAGCTCATTTGCCAGACGCCGCGCAGAGCCTTGCATGCGCTCTACCTTCCAAGAGAGAAGCAGAAATGACCGGCAGCACCCATCCAAGGGCGACGTCCTGTCATTCCCCTGTGTGGTGGCGTCTCTTGTGGTCGTCGCACAGGGTGGATGCCACGTCGGCAGCGCTGGCGAGTGAGTCGAGGGCATCTGGTCCCCGCGAGCCAGCTGCGTATCCGACCAGGAAGGCCGTGACCGGCGCGGCGGCGTGGGTAATTGTGTCCGCTGACTTCCGGGCCAGATCCAGCAGTACTTCATGGTCGATGGGCAAGTCAGGGATCTGGAGCGCTTGAGCCAGATCCTGGCTCCATTCATTCAGTATTTGAAATTCTTCGTCGCTGATCGTCATGATGGCTCCTTACACGGCGGCCCAGTCGGGCGGGATGGCGGATTTCATCTTCCTTCGCTGTCCCTGGTGGCAGACTTGGCGACAGCGATGGAAACGGCTTCGGGTTCTTCAAACGGTTAGTCAGGCGGATAAGCTCACCATCCGGAATACTGAAATGACGCATAGGTTGTTGCAACTAAGGCGATGACGCCAAGGATTCCTATGGACCAGCCTTCGATAGTCGTCTGTAGCTTTTGCTCCCGGCCAGAGCAACCAATTTTCTCCACGTTGGTTTCGGTCCGTTCGTCGGCTTTGTTCATTCAAAATCCTCATATTTGCCCGTGCTTGCGGCTGACTGGGAAGTTGGCCGGGTGCTGCGTTTTTGACACATCTCGCTGTGCTGGCAATGAACGGGTTTAGCCGCCTGCAAAGGGCAGGAGGACGTCCACGACATCTCCTGTACTAAGTTTCGCACCGTGGTCTCACAGCGCGACCTCGTTCCGCAGGAAACTGCTCCGGTCGATGACCATGGCCAAAGAAAAGTTACCTGTCGTTCCCTTGATGCGACGGTCTACAGCTAATATGGCGGCGATGAGCCCATCCAGGGCTGTGCCCTCAGGAAGATCGTGGTGTTCCTCTTCGACGCCGGCCGCTGCACAGGCGGCGGCGAAGTATCGTACAAGCATTGCTCTTATCCTCCGATAGCGCTCATGCTGCGGTCCGGTTGAACAAACTCTTCACTTCCGAGGCCGGGGTGGTCCATGCCGTGGGCTCGGGGTTTCACCCACATGGCATCCTGCCAGAGACGCACCAGGTCATCGTCGTGTGCCCCGCTTCGCAGAAGACCCAGAAGGTCGAACTCCTCCCGAGAGAACAGACAGCTCATGATCTTTCCCTCGGCAGTAATGCGGGTTCGCCGGCAGTCGGCACAAAAAGGTTCACTGACGGACGCAATGATTCCTACGGTTCCTAGAACGCCTCCGGAGGCTCTACCGGTATCCGCGTTCCGCCGCCGCACTTCAAACCGTTCGGCCGGTGCGCCGTCCCGCGAGCGGCGATCCGGCTCCAAGACGAAATCTGCCGACAGCAGAGTGCGGATCTCGAGGGCGGTGATCATCCCACGCTCGCTCCAGCCGCGTTGTGCATCCAACGGCATCTGTTCAATGAAGCGCAGTTCAAAGCGTCGCTTCAAAGCCCATTCCAACAGTCCCGGAGCTTCAAGGTCATTGATACCGCGCATCAGCACTGCATTGATCTTGACGGGTCCAAGGCCCGCGGCGCGGGCGCCTTCGACGCCGCCGAGCACTTTGCCGAGGAACGGCCGTCTGGTCAGCTGCGTAAAGGTCTGCTCGTGCAGGGAGTCGAGGGAAACATTGATCCTTGTGAGCCCGGCCTCCCTAAGCGCCTGCGCTCTTTCCTCGAGCCCGACGCCGTTAGTCGTCATGGAGATTGGGAGTTGGGGGTGGCGCGCCCGCAGCACGGCGATGATGTCGACGAGGTCGGGGCGGACCAAGGGCTCTCCGCCGGTGATTCGGAGCTCCCTAACGCCCAGGCGCTCGACGCCGATTCCTACGATTCTTTGGATCTCCTCGGCCGTCATGACGGCCTGCTTCGGTAACCATTGCAAGCCGTCCGCCGGCATGCAGTAGGTGCAACGAAGATTGCATTTATCCGTGACGGACAGCCGCATGTCGCTTGCTTGGCGGCCAAAGCGGTCCAGAAGTGCCGAGGGCAGTCCGATCGGACGTGCTCCCGGCGCAGACCCATGACTGTTGTTCCGGGCCAGGCGCAGTACCGGGATTCCCAGTTGAACGCTCATGGCTTTACGGCTGATTCAGGGCGCGGGACGCCGCTGCAGTCAGCGGAGACCAAGGTCACTGTCAACATAGGAGCCGGGGCGGTTTCCGGTGTCGTGCTGGCAATTGCAGCCCCCATCCAGCTGCAGCCGAACAGTCACTGGACTTGAGGACTCCAACTGGATATCCACGAATTCCTTCCCGCCGCTGCTAACCCGGAGGGTCTGTTCTTGGTCGTGGTGCTGGGACATGTAGGCAACCTTTGCTATGCGTTGGTGGTGAAGGGTCGCTGGCACTCAACAGAAGAGTGCCTTCCCGGGCCCAAGGGATTTCCATCGGCGGGTGGTTTCTTCGTCAGACGACGCGGTCGGTGCACCCGCACGGTCTGGGTGGTGCAACGACCGCTCTGAGCCTGCCTGTAGGGAACCCCGCCGTTACCCCGGACTAGTTGCTGAGGTAGCCGTTCGGGTTCAGGACATACTTCGTGGCGGCTCCGGCATCGAATTCCGCGTACCCCCGCGGGGCATCCTGGAGCGAAATGGCCGTGGCGTTGACCGCCTTGGCGATCTGGATCCTGTCATGCAGGATCGCCATCATCAGTTGCCGGTTGTACTTCATCACCGGGCACTGGCCGGTCGCGAAGGAGAGGGACTTCGCCCAGCCGGTGCCCAGGGACAGGGACAGGCTGCCCTTCTGGGCCGCCTCGTCCGCGGCACCCGGATCCCCGGTGACATATAGGCCGGGAATGCCCAGGGAACCGCCGGCGGCGGTGAGGTCCATCAGCGAATTGAGCACGGCCGCCGGCGCCTCCTGGGCACCGTGTCCATGTCCGCGGGCCTCGAAACCGACCGCGTCGATGCCGGCATCGACCTCCCGGACGCCGAGAAGCTGCTCGATCTGGTCAGCCGGGTCGCCGTTGGCCACATTGACGGTTTCGCAGCCAAAGGATCGGGCCTGGGCCAGGCGATCCTCATTGAGATCCCCCACGATGACCACCGCGGCCCCCAGCAGTTGGGCGCTGGCCGCCGCGGCAAGCCCCACGGGACCGGCCCCGGCAACATAGACGGTGGAGCCGACGCCGACACCTGCCGTGACGGCCCCGTGGAAACCGGTCGGGAGGATGTCCGAGAGCATGGTCAGGTCCATGATCTTCTCCAAGGCCTGGTCCCGGTCGGGGAACCGCAACAGGTTCCAGTCCGCGTAGGGGACCAGGACGAACTCCGCCTGCCCGCCGACCCATCCGCCCATGTCGACATAGCCGTAGGCGGACCCGGGACGGTCCGGGTTCACGTTCAGGCAGATCCCGGTCTTGCCCTCCTTGCAGTTCCGGCAGCGCCCGCAGGAGATGTTGAAGGGGACCGAGACGATGTCCCCGACCTTGATGAACTCGACGTCGGGCCCGGTCTCGATGACTTCCCCGGTGATCTCGTGCCCCAGGACGAGGCCGGCCGGGGCGGTCGTGCGGCCACGAACCATGTGCTGGTCCGAGCCGCAGATGTTGGTGCTCACTGTGCGCAGGATGACGCCGTGCGGGACCTTGCGGCCGACATTGACGGGATTGACGCCGGGGCCGGCCTGCAGTTCAAAGGTGGGAAACGGGGTATCGATGATTTCCACGATCCCCGGCGCCTTGTATGCAACGGCTTTGTTACCTGACATTGAATGGCTCCTATGGGTTGGCGATCGAACCCTCACGGTGATGCCGGTCGCATCAGCCTGTCTGTGAGGTAGTCGTTGTCGGTTTTCGTGAAGCAAGTTGGGTCTATTGATACGTGCAGCGCATATCGCTACGGGGCAATGAAGGCCTCCAGGCCGGCTGAGGCGATGGGCGGGGGTTTGGTGGCCGGCAGCTTGATCGCACATGCCCTCGAACCGGTGGCGCTTTTATATCCTGGGGAAGGCACGACGTGGTCGGGGGAACCCGCGGATCCATAGGGGGCGAGCGAAACGCCACGCGTGGCATTCTCGCGCTTGTATCCTGCCGTGGAAACAATCCCTGATGCTGTCGGGCCTAGAGCCGGTGGAGGCGGCTAGGCATCGATCACCATATCGGTGCGCGCGGTAGAGCAGCAGGGCAGGAACTTGCCTGCATCGATTTCCCGTGCCCGGATCCCGCCCTGGTGGTTCATGTCGATCTCCCCGGAAAGCTTGACGATCTTGCAGGAGCCGCACATGCCTTCCTTGCAGTTCGCGCCGATCCTGACGCCCGCACGCTGGGCCACCCCGAGGATGTGTTCGGCGGGGTCGATGCGCACGTTGATGCCGGTGCGCATGAAGGACAGGGTCAGGCTTCCCGTTCCGACCGTGTCGAAGCCGGAGGCATCGGGGGACCCGGCCTCCGGCTCCACGTCCGGACTGCCGTCAGGGGCTTCGGGACTGGGCGCGTCCGGGTCGACGGTTTCCAGCGGCAGCCCCGTGGCCTTCAGGGTTCCCTCGGCGTCGTAGCCGGGCTCGTAGAGCCCGAACGCGGCGGGCTGGCTTTCGTAGTAGTCCTCGGCGGAATCGGCGATTTCCTCGGCGATTTCCTCCGCAATGTCCACTGCAAGCGCGAGCTCCGCCTGGTATTCAAGGATCGTCTGGCGGTCTCCCGAGAAGAATTCCATGTGGATGGAGGTGTCATCGACGCCGACCTTCTCGAGGAGCTCGGTGGCGGTGTTCAGGTAACCCTCGGGGCCGCAGGCATAGACCTGGCGGCCGTTGGCATCGGGGGCCACCTCGTCGAGCATGGCCGCCGTCAGCCTTCCGGTGAGCCCTTCCCACCCCTCGGGCTTGCTGCGGTCGCCCAGGGAGTAGAAGACCTTGACGCGCGAGTCCACGGAGGCGATGTAGGCCAACTCCTGGTGGAAGGCAAAGCCTCCGGCCGCCGCTCCGTGGTAGAGCACCACGACATCGGCCTGTCCGGGCAGGGAGTGGATGGTCCGGACCATCGACATGATGGGGGTGATGCCGGCGCCGGCGGCCAGCAAGAGGTACCGTGCGCGCCGGTCGGCGTCGGGCAGGTGGAATGCCCCGACCGGTCCGAGCATCTCGAGGACGGTGCCGGGTTTGACGTTCGCGTGCACCCACGGTGAGACCTGTCCCGTGGGGTCGCATTTTACTGTGATGTTGAAGGTCCACGGCTTGGTGGGCGAACTGGACAGCGAGTAGCTGCGGTCCACCGCGTCCTGGTCCTCGCCGTTCACGGGAAAGGCGACATTCACGTACTGGCCCGGACGGAACGCCAGGGGCGCGCCGTCGGAGCGGCGGAACACGAAGGTCATCATGCCGCCCACCTCGGGAACGGTCTCGACACATTCGGCCATGAACTCCTGCGGATGCCAGGGCCCCAACGCGCGGGCGGCACCGGCGGGTCCGTCGGTGCTGCCCATCACCCTGTTCCACGGCATCTCAAGACCGCGAATGCGCTGTGGTTCCTGGATTGCCGTGACGGTGCCGAGTTCAATCATGCCAAGTGCTCCTGCACGCGCTGCACGTACCAGTTGATGAACGCCTCGACCTGGTATTCGCTCTTCATGTACGGGCCGGGCTCGTAGGCGGGGCTGCTGGCGCCTTTCTGGCACAGCTCTACGAACGCCTTGTCCTGCAGGTTGGTCTGCTTCCAGGTGTGGGTGAGCTTCTCCAGGTCGTAGTCGACGCCTTCCACGGCGTCGTCAGCCACCAGCCAGGTGGTGCGTACCAGTGTCTGGTGCTCATTGACGGGGAAGACGGCGAACGTGATGACGTGGTCCCCGAGGAAATGGAACCAGCTGTTGGGCTGCAGGTGCATCGAGCAGCGGCCAAGGCGGAAGTCCCGCAAGTCGCCGAGCAGCTTCTTGGAGAGCCTGTGCCCGTCGGGCGAGAACGATTCGCCGTCACCGTCGAGCGAGTCTCGTGAGATGCGGATTCCCGCTACGCGGGTGTCGAGCTCCTCGACGACCTCATAGGGAAGCCCATAGCGGCGGCAACGCTCCTCGAGCGAGGACTGTGCTTCCTTGTTGCGGTCCCACACCTCCTCGAGATGGAGCGGGATCAGGCCCTCCGTCAGGCCCCAGGTGGGAAAGAGGGAGCAGGCGAGTTCCGGGTGGCCGTCGCAGTGGTAGCACTCACGGTTGTTCTCCATGACGAGCTTCCAGTTGCCCTCCTCGATGATGTTCTGCTGGTAGGCGATTTTCGTCTTCGACAGATCGTGGGGCGCGAGGTAGGGCTCGAAGATCTTTCCAGTATCGTCGAAATCCGTCGGCGGTTCGTCCGCAATGCAGACGAAGATGAGTCCGGCGAACACGCGGCTGTGGGCACGCTTGAGGCCGAAGCAGCCCTTGTCGAACTTCGTTTCCCCCGGTGCCGAGGCATGGATCAAATCGCCGTTGGGGGAGTAGGTCCAGGAGTGATAGCCGCACACCAGGTTGCCCGTGGTCCCCGCGGGTTCGGTCAGGACGCGGGCGCCACGGTGGCGGCACACGTTGTGCAGGACGTTCACGCCGCCGTCGTCGTTGCGCAGCACGATCAGGGAGTAGGGCCCGTAGTCGACAGTGACGTAGTCGCCCGGCTCCGGGAGCTCGGCGATGCTGGCGGCAAAGATCCAGTGCTGGCCAAAAATGGCCTTCATGTCGATGTTGAAAATCGTCGGGTCGGTGTAGAAGGGGGCATCGAGGGAATATCCCACGCGCCGGAAATCGAACAACTCGGTGATTTCTGCGACCTGCTCGGCAGGCAACGATGAAGCGAGTTTTCCGCGTGAATTGAGGGGCACGTTCACTGGAGCAGACATGTGTTTCCTCCCGGGAGGGGTGGGTAATTATGCGATTCGTGAGGACCACGGAGTTGGGTGGGGGCAACCGGCGTTGTCGGAAAGTCCTATATCGCCCTTGGCGCAACAGCAAGCGCGATATGCAACAGAGTGACCCAAAGCACGCTAACTGTCAAGGTGCGGGAAAATCCGGGGACATACCTTGACATCGAGATGTGACGGGGCGCACTCTGTTGCTTAGGGCGAAATCCGTTGAGTCATGCGGAACGATCCCGACCTAACCCACATGGCGCGGACTTAATCCCCTGAACATAGAAGAGGTGCCCCATGCACAAGGCCTGCCTGCTCAGTGAACTCGCTCCGGGGGAGGCGCTACGGCTCGGTACTGCTCCGCCAGTCGCCGTTTCCGCACATAAGCCGGCGGGATCTTCGCCATCTACAACACATGCACACACCAAGATGCCTCACTGGCTGACGGCTACGTAGAGGACTGCTGGGTCGAGTGCCCCGCAACATCATGATCACCGAATCGGACGAGGCCCCCAACCTTCCGCCCGGTCTGACTCCCGAGGGCCATGTTTAACCGCAGGCCCATGCCTCACCGAGCAAAGGACCCGCTCATGGCTTTAAATAGTGACCTAAAATCCCATACACCCGAGGAGTTGCCTGCTGAGAGTAAAGCAGTCTTCACTGTCTCCGAGGATGTCGACACAAACCCCGCTGTCCTCGATCCGGAGGACGGAGGCACAGCCATCTTGCCGGATGTCGAAGAGTACGAGCAGATCCTCGAAGAGCTGCGTCATGCCAAGACCGACCAAGCAGTTGCCGATCGCCGGAACCATAAGCTCAGTCTCGACAAAGTCACGTTCGGGATCACAGGCGTCATAGCCAT
This sequence comes from Actinomycetota bacterium, assembly GCA_046727115.1. Classification (GTDB taxonomy): domain Bacteria; phylum Actinomycetota; class Actinomycetes; order Actinomycetales; family Micrococcaceae; genus Arthrobacter. The sequence goes on from JBKPBZ010000198.1 coordinate 13,449, forward strand.
TGCCTTCGTTATCTGGGGCTTCGTGGGACGCGACAGTCTGTCCGACACTTCCACGGGTGCCCTGAACTGGGTCATGGAGTACACAGGATGGTTGTTCATGCTCCTGGCCTCGCTCTTCGTGGTCTTTGTCCTGTGGCTGGCCCTGGGCAAGTTCGGCAACATCCCGCTGGGCAAGGATGGCGAAAAACCCGAATTCCGTACTGTCTCCTGGGTCGCGATGATGTTCGCCGCCGGCATGGGCATCGGGCTGATGTTTTACGGAGTGGCCGAACCGCTCTACCACTACATCTCTCCGCCGCCCGGCACCGTGGACGGACGGACCCCCGAAGCCATCCAGACTGCCATGGCCACCTCGATCTTCCACTGGACCCTGCACCCCTGGGCCATGTATGCAGTCGTAGGCATCGCCATGGCCTACGGCACCTACCGCTTGGGTCGCAGGCAACTGATCTCCGTCGCCTTCACGTCGCTCTTCGGCGTCAGGACGGTCGAAGGGCCAGTCGGGAAGTTCATCAACATCCTGGCCATTTTCGCCACCTTGTTTGGTACCGCTGCATCGTTGGGCCTTGGCGCCCTGCAGATTGGCAGCGGCATGACCTCCAACGGTTGGTTCGGCGAAATCGGCACCCCCGTGCTCGTGGCGATCGTCGCCGTCCTGACCTTGTGCTTCGTGGCTTCGGCCGTCTCTGGCATCAGCCGCGGCATCCAGTGGCTCTCCAACATCAACATGGTCCTGGCCGTCGTCCTTGCACTGATCGTCTTCATCGCCGGCCCCACGCTTTTCATCCTTAACTTGATCCCCTCCGCGGTCGGTGACTACGCCCGCGACTTGGCCGAGATGTCGTCCCGGACTGAAGCGGTCGGCGATGAGTCCCTGCGTAGCTGGATGACCAGCTGGACTATCTTCTACTGGGCCTGGTGGATCTCCTGGACGCCGTTCGTAGGACTTTTCATCGCCCGCATCAGCCGCGGCCGCACCATCCGCCAGTTCGTCACCGGTGTGTTGCTGGTGCCCAGCGTCGTCAGCGTGATCTGGTTTGCCATCTTCGGAGGCGCCGCCTTCCACGTCCAGCAGGAGGCCGACAAGGCCAATACCCCCGGCCTTGTCACCATGGTCAACGGGACGCCGTCCGTCAACTTCGACGGTGCACTCTTCGACCTGATCAAGAACCTGAGCATGCCTGACTGGGCTACCTCTGCCGTCATCGTGCTGGCCATGGTTCTGGTCGCTATCTTCTTTATCACTGGCGCCGACGCTGCCTCCATCGTGATGGGATCGCTCAGCTCCAATGGCGCCGAGCACCCCCGCCGCGGAGTGGTGATCTTCTGGGGCTGCCTTACCGGCGCCGTGGCGGCGGTCATGTTGCTGGCCGGAGGCGATGAACCTTCGGAGGCTTTGGCTGGCCTGCAACGAATCACCATCGTGGCAGCGCTACCGTTCGTCATCGTCATGATGTTGCTCTGCTTTGCCCTCACCAAGGACCTGCGTCGCGATCCCCTCTCCTTGCGGCGTCGCCTGGCCACATCCGTAGTGGAGCGGGCCATCCGCACTGGCGTGGAACAACACGGCGGCGTTCAGTTCGACCTCGTAACAAAGCACGAGTGCGCCGAAAAGTGCGCCGACTCGGACTGTCTGGGAGGGACTCCCACGGGGAGCATCCCCACCGTCGAGACCCCGCATCCCGGACCCAGGCACTAAATAGCCGCGCACCGTAAATAGCCACCCGCCTCGGCGGCACGCGGCCTGTTCCGGCCCGTGCCGCCCAGGCACGCCCACCGCCAACGCATAGCAAAGGTTGTCTACATGTCCCAGCACCACGACCAAGAACAGACCCTCCGGGTTAGCAGCGGCGGGAAGGAATTCGTGGATATCCAGTTGGAATCCTCAAGTCCAGTGACTGTTCGGCTGCAGCTGGATGGGGGCTGCAATTGCCAGCACGACACCGGAAACCGCCCCGGCTCCTATGTTGACAGCGACCTTGGTCCCCGCTGACTGCGGCGGCGTCCCGCGCCCTGAATAGGAATCCTTGTAGACCGCCAATAAGCCCGGCCCCGCGGCCGGGCTTATTGGCGTCTGTAACCCATTTTGACGCTGATGGTCAGACCCGCCTCGCGGAGGCCCTCTAGGAGTCCGGGATCAGTTTCCGGGGAGAACCGGAACGTGGGACCGGAAATACTCACCGCGGCGATAACGTTCCCCACATGGTTAAAGACGGGAACCGCGACGGCCGTCAAGCCTAATTCAAACTCCCCCTGGACTACTGCGTAGCCTTGTCGCGAGATATCCAACAACTGCTTCTCGAGTTCCGCACGATTCGTAATGGTATTCGGCGTGCGGCCCGGCAAACCGGTCATCTTGAGGATCGTGTCCCTCTCGTCTGCAGCCAGGGCAGCGAGCAGTACCTTACCGCTGGACGTGGCGTGCAGGGGGGTCAGGCTGCCGACCCAGTCGTGGGTAGCCAGTGTTGACGGGCCCATGGCCTGGTCCACGTTGACGTCGTAGTTCGATCGCAGGACGGCCAGGTTAACCGTTTCCTTGTATTGAGCAGCTAGGATCTCTAAAATCTCACGGGCCTCGTGCACCACGCTTAATCGGCCAGGGATGGACGATGCCAATCGCAGGATTCCAAAGCCCAGCTGGTACTTGCCGCGTTCGCTGTTCTGGCGGACCAGGTCACGGCCCACCAGGGACCCCACCAGGCGGGATACTGTGGATTTGTGGACGCCCATCTCCTCAGCGATCTCACTGACGCCGGCATCACCCGCACGGGCGAGGATATCCAGGATCTGGAGGGCACGGTCCACCGATTGGACGCCTCCGCCCTGATCCGGGTCGTTGCGTGCGGCCATGTCGCCTCGTGTCCTTGTCCAAGCGGATTACCCAGCGTGGAAGTCCCAGCCGAACTGCCACCTCGTCATGTTTCATCCTAGACCGGCTCAGGCGCTGGCTCGTCCACCGGCCCCTCAGCCTTCACGCGGCCGAGCAAACCCAAGGTTAAAAACAACAGGGGCACCCCACATATGAACTGCTCCCCGAAAGTTGGACTGAGAAATCAGTTCTGACTTTCGGGGAGCAGTTCAAATATATGGGGTGCCCCTCCGGTAGCTGCGGACTATCAGACCTTGTTGGCGGCCTCGGCGTCGGACTCGACCTGGCCGGCGCCGAGGCTGGCGCGCAGCTTGGCGCCGAACTCGGCGTCGACGTTGGTCCAGTACTGGATGGCGCGTTCCTTGATGCCGGCGTTCTTGACGCC
>JBKPBZ010000199.1:0-7106 GCA_046727115.1 Actinomycetota bacterium
GACGGCCGCCGGGCCGTCCCAGGGCTCCATCAGCATCGAGTGGTACTCGTAGAAGGCGCGGCGGGCCGGATCCATGGTGGCGTGGTTTTCCCACGCCTCCGGGATCATCATCATGATTGAGTGCGTGATGGGCCGGCCGGAGAGCCAGAGCAGCTCCGCCACCTCATCGAAGGAGGCAGAGTCCGAGGCGCCCGGGGTGCAGATCGGGAACAGCTCTTCGGGTGAGTCCCCCAGCAGCGGGCTGGAGAGCTGCGACTGGCGTGCCCGCATCCAGTTCCGGTTGCCCTTGACCGTGTTGATCTCGCCGTTGTGCGCGATGGTGCGGAACGGCTGGGCCAGGGGCCAGGACGGGAACGTGTTGGTGGAGAAGCGCGAGTGGACGATCGCGAGCTTGGTCTTGAAGCGCTTGTCCGAAAGGTCCGGGTAAAACGGCTCCAGCTGGGCGGTGGTGAGCATGCCCTTGTAAACGATGGTCCGGGAGGACAGCGACGGGAAGTACACGCCGAACTTGTTCTGGGCGCGCTTGCGGATCCGCCAGGCGCGGGAATCGAGCTCGTTGCGCTCGAGCGTTTCGCCGGTGCTGGAGGCGAAGAAGGGCTGCGAGAAGTGCGGCATGCAGGCCCGGGCCATGGCGCCGACCAGGTCGGCCACGATGGGGACCTCGCGCCAGCCAAGGACGGTCAGGCCCTCGTCCGCGGCGAGGCCTTCGATGCCGGAGCGGGCGGCGTCGGATTCGCGCTGCTCGGCGGGCAGGAAGGCGGTTCCCACGATGTACTGGCCGGGGGCCGGAAGTTCGAAGTCGGTAACCGCACGGAAGAATTCGTCCGGCACCTGCATGAGGAGGCCGGCGCCGTCTCCGGTACCTTCATCGGCGCCCACGGCACCGCGGTGCTCGAGGTTGCGCAGGGCGGTCAGGGCGGCGTCGACAATGTCATAGCCAGGCTCGCCGCGGAGCGTGGCGATGATGGCCAGGCCGCAGGCGTCCTTCTCGTTTTCCGGGTTGTAGAGACCGGCAGCGGCCGGAATCGCCGCGAATCGGCTGAAGGGTGACTCGGCAGCCGAGGTCGGGTCCGGTTCGGACCAGCTGGGGCTGTGAAGAGTTTGGGTCATTGGAGACGTCCTTCCTCCTGATCGTGCGTATGGGAGGGACAACATTGGCCCCACTCGGCCCGCCGGTGTGATGGGCGCAACAGAGTGTTTTCTAACTGGAATTGTAGGCCAGCCCGGCCTCCTGTACTAACAGTTACGCAGGTGCTGGCCCGGGCTTGCACGGACAGCGTCGATCTGCTGTCCGCAACAAGCCTTCTTGCCACGACGCTGTGGGGTTCGGGTCCTGCGAGCGGTGGCTCCGCAACCCGGGATACCGGTGCTGAGCTACTTGGTGCCCTCAGCCTCCGGCGCGGTTTCAGTTCCCTGGCGTCCGGATACTCCGGCTGCCGGAGCTCCTGTGGCGGGCGCGGTGCCGCCGGTGGAGTCCTTGTCCGCATCCTCGGATGCGCGAACTGGTCCGCTTTGGTTATTCCGGAGATTAGCACGGGATTCACTATCTGAGACAGCAGGGTCCGCATGGCGGATGGTTGTTGCCTCCGCGGGAACGGTGGTGCGCTCCCCCGCGGCGTCCTCCGCCCGCACTTCGTTCGGTCCGACGGCGGCGGCCGGTGCGGCGGCGCCTGCCGCGCCGGTAGTGCGCTCGACGGCGGCCGATCCGGCGGCGGCTCCAGCCGCGGCGGTGGTGTGCTCGGCGTGGGCCGCTGCAGCGTCCGTCTCTGTTTCCGCCGGCTTTGATTCCGCCGACGTTGTCTCTACCGCCTTGGCCTCCGCCGGTTCGCGGCCGGGAAGGAACACGGTGTCCGGTTCGGAGCGTTTGCGCAGGCCAAGGAGGATGAAGGCGAGCAGGGCACCGGCAAAGACAAGGATGCTGGTCCAGACGTTGAGCCTGGTGGTGATTCCGAAGAGGCTGATCTGCTCGGCGTCGTCGATCCGCATGGCCTCGATCCAGACGCGGCCCAGCGTGTAGTACATGGCGTAGACGCAGAAGAGGCGGCCGCGGCGGAAGCTGAATTTCCGGTCCAGGGCCAGCAGGATCAGCACGCCGGCCAGGTTCCACAGCGACTCGTAGAGGAACGTCGGGTGAAACAGCGTCTCCGCCGGCATGCCCGCCGGGAAGTTCGGGTTGTTGGGATCGATCTGCAGCCCCCACGGAAGCGTGGTGGGGCCGCCGAAGAGCTCCTGGTTGAAGTAGTTGCCCCACCGGCCAATCGCCTGGGCCAGCAGCAGCCCGGGGGCCGCCGCGTCCATGAAGGCGCTCAGCTTCACCCCGGCGCGCCGGCACCCGATCCAGGCGCCCACGGCGCCCAGCAGGACGGCGCCCCAGATGCCCAGGCCGCCGCGCTGGATCTGCGGAATCAGGGACAGGTCTCCCGTGCCATCGAATCCGGGACCAAAGTAGGCGTCCGGCGACGAGAACACGTGGTAGAGCCGTCCGCCGATGATGCCGAACGGGATGGCCCAGATGGCGATGTCCCAGACGCTGCCCTCAGGTGCGCCGCGGCGCGCCCAGCGGACGGAGGTGAGCCACAGGCCGGCAATGATGCCGGCGAGGATGCACAGGGCGTAGGCGTGGATGCGCAGGGCCCCCCACGGCAGCGGGATGTCGAATCCGGACCAGCTCGGGCTCGGAATGCTCGCGGGAATCATCGCCGCCGCGTGGAGGACTGACTGCATTGCTTACGCTTCTTCCTTGGTAAGGCCGGTGCTGAGGTCTTTCGTCAAGGAGGCTACCGCATCCACGCCGCCGTCCCGGATGGCCGCGACGAGGGCAGTGCCCACAATCACACCGTCCGCATACTCGGCGATCTCGCGGACGTGGCCGGCGCTGGAGACGCCCAGGCCCACGCAGACGCGTTCGGCGCCGGCGGCGTGCGCGGCTGCCACAACGTTCCTGGCCGCCGAGCTGACCGAGGTCCGGGCGCCGGTGACGCCCATGATGGAGACGGCGTACACGAAGCCGCGGCTGGCGTCGACAGTGCGCTTCATGCGTTCCGGGGAAGACGAGGGAGCCACCAGGAACACCCGGTCCAGTCCGTACTTGTCGGAGGCTGCCATCCATTCGGCGGCCTCGTCCGGGATGAGGTCGGGCGTGATCAGCCCGGCTCCCCCGGCCTCGGCCAGGCGGCGGGAGAACTCATCCACGCCCATCCGGACCACGGGGTTCCAGTAGGTCATGACCAGCACGGCGGCGTCGGTCTTGCTCGTGATGCCGCGGACGACGTCGAAGACCTCCCGGACCCGGAAGCCCTTGGCGAGGGCTTCAGTCGTGGCCGCCTGGATGACCTGGCCGTCCATGACCGGATCGGAGTACGGGATGCCGATCTCGATGAGGTCGGCGCCGTTCTCGGCCAGGGCGATGCCGGCGGCGATGGTGTCTTCGACGCTCGGGTAGCCGGCGGGCAGGTAGCCGATCAGGGCTGCCCGGCCCTGGGCGCGGGCGCGGTCAATGGCCGCTGCCGACTTGCTGGCGTGCTGTGCGGCGTTCGAGTTGCCGTCCTGGCTGTTGCTCACAGCTGTTCCCCCTCTTTGGCGATTTCGGCTTCGGGTGAGTCCTTGTCCAGCAGGTCGAACCATTCCGCGGCGGTGGCCACGTCCTTGTCGCCGCGGCCGGAGAGGTTCACGATCACGATCTTGTCGGACGCCGTTGCGGCGTCCTCGGCGGCGAGCCGCTGGCCCACCTTGATAGCGCCGGCGAGGGCGTGGGCTGACTCGATGGCGGGGATGATGCCCTCGGTGCGGCACAGGAGCCGGAAGGCCTCCATGGCTTCGCTGTCCGTGATGGGCTCGTAGCTGACCCGGCCGATGTCGGCGAGGTAGGAGTGCTCGGGGCCGACCCCGGGGTAGTCCAGGCCCGCTGAGATGGAGTGCGATTCGATGGTCTGGCCGTCGTCGTCCTGCATGAGGTAGGAGCGCGCGCCGTGCAGCACACCGGGCTTGCCGAGGGTGATGGTGGCCGCGTGCCGTCCGGTTTCGACGCCCTCGCCGCCGGCCTCGAAGCCGTAGATCTTGACCGAGGGGTCATCGAGGAAGCCGTGGAAGATGCCGATCGCGTTGGAGCCGCCGCCGATGCAGGCACAGACGGCGTCCGGGAGCCGGCCCGTCTGGTCCAGGATCTGGCCCCGGGCTTCCTCGCCGATCACTTCGTGGAAGTAGCGGACCATTGCCGGGAACGGGTGCGCGCCGGCGGCGGTGCCCAGCAGGTAGTGCGTGTTGCCCACGTTCGCCACCCAGTCGCGCAGGGCCTCGTTGATGGCGTCTTTGAGCGTCTGGGATCCGTTGGTCACCGGGATGACCGTGGCCCCGAGGAGCTCCATCCGGGCCACGTTGAGGGACTGCCTGCGGCAGTCCTCGGCGCCCATGTAGACCACGCATTCCAGGCCCAGCAGGGCTGCGGCCGTGGCACTGGCAACACCGTGCTGGCCGGCGCCGGTTTCGGCGATGACGCGGGTTTTGCCCATCCGCTTGGCGAGCAGCGCCTGGCCCAGGACGTTGTTGATCTTGTGCGAGCCGGTGTGGTTGAGGTCTTCGCGCTTGAGGAAGATCCGCACCCCGCCGGCGTGCTCGGCGAAGCGCTTGGCCTCGGTCAGCAGCGACGGCCGGCCGGAGTAGTTCTTGTTCAGGTCGGCGATCTGGGCCGTGAACTCGGGATCGGCTTTGGCCTTCTCGAAGGTGTCCTCGAGCTCGTCCAGGGCCGCGATGAGCGACTCGGGCATCCAGCGCCCGCCGTAGTTTCCGAAGTAGGGCCCCGGGGCGTGCCGCAGGGACGGTTCGCCCTGCGCCGTATGTTCCTGGGGGCGGCCGCCCTGCAGGAACGCGTCCACGGCACTTTCGTCAGAGCCGGCTGCTGGCGCATCGACCATCAGTCTCACCATCCTGTTCCACTGCTAGCTTTGCGGATCTGCAGACGAGATCCGCTCATTGTCCGGGCAAACTGCGGGCCCGGTACCGCTTACGGTCCGGACGGAGGCGCCAGGACCGGCCTGGCTCAGGCGCGGGTGGCGATTGCCGTTGCGCCGGCAGCCATGAACTCGGCGATCCGTTCGCGGGGCGTCGCGTCGCTGACCAGCGCCTCGCCGACCAGCACCGCGTTGGCGCCGCGGGCCGCGTAGTGCTTGACGTCCTCGACGTCGCGCACGCCGGATTCGGCCACCACGAGGGCACCGGCGGGAATGCCGCCGGCCAGTTCCGCGAAAACGGAACGGTCGACGTCGAGCGTCTTGAGGTTGCGCACGTTGACGCCGATGATCCGGGCCTCCGCGGCGACTGCGCGCTCGATTTCCTCGGCCGTGTGCGTCTCGACCAGCACGTTCATGCCGAGCTCGCGGCTGAGGGCCATGAATTCGCGCAGCTGGGCGTCCGAGAGCGAGGCAACGATCAGCAGGATCAGGTCGGCACCGTGGGCCCGGGCCTCCCAGATCTGGTACTCGTCAACCATGAAGTCCTTGCGCAGCAGCGGAATGTCCACTGCGGCCCGGACGGCGTCGAGGTCGGCCAGGGAGCCGCCGAAGCGGCGCTCCTCGGTCAGGACGCTGATCACGGCCGCCCCGCCGTCGGCGTACTGCGCGGCGAGGGACGCGGGATCGGCGATGTCCGCGAGCCGGCCCTTGGACGGGCTGCGGCGCTTGACCTCGGCAATGACCTTGAGCTGGTCCCGGGTGCTGGAGGTCCCGCCCAGGGCGGCCCAGGCGTCACGGGCGGGCGCCGCGGCGGCGGCGCGCTCCTTCAGTTCCGTGAGCGTGACCAGACGCTGGCGCGCCTGCATATCCTCCCTGACACCGGCGTTGATGTCGTCGAGAACGCTCACGCTCAGTGGCCGGAGTTCTTCAGCTTGCTGCCGCCGACGCCGTAGCCGGCCTTGCGCATGGCCCAGCCGGCGAGCAGGCCGACCACCATGATTGCCGCGCCCGCGACAAAGATCGGGGTGTTGGCGATGACGAAGGCGATGGACGCAATGAGGGCGCCGACCAGCATCACGATCACGCACGTCCACGCGGCCGGGCTGTTGCCGTGACCCGGCGCTTCGCTGTGATCGACGTCGTCGTAGACGCCCTTCGGCGCAGCGGACGTGGATGCGGAAACAGTGGCTTTGCTCATTGGAATCTCCTCAGGATGAATACTGCTTACATTCTGCCATTTTTTGGCAGTGTTGTTGGCCGCGTTGCACGTGCCGTTGTTGGCCGCGGCATCGGCTCAGGTGGGGTCGTCACCGCGGGACAACCGGTCCCAGCTGTCAATCTCGTCCGCGGGGGCGGCCGAGGCAGGACCACCAGCTGCAGTTCCGCCGGCGGCGGCTCCGGCGGCTCCCGCGTCATATTTGGTGCGGCTCTTCCAGTAACGGCCGGCCGGCAGGATCGCCAGGGCGCTCAGTCCCAGCAGGGCGCCGGCGACGACGGCGAGAACGGGGAACACTGTGACGTCCACCTGCACGCTGCTGCCACTGATCCCGGTGGCGGCCGCGATCGATCCCTGTGCGGCGGCCAGCGGGTCCGCCAGCACGACGGCTGCCGCGGCGACGATCCCCGCGGCTGCGAGGAGGATGATCGCCGTGATGACCCAGCGGGCCACGCGGCCGGCGATCGAGGCCGCGAGGCCGCCGGCGAGGGCGACAAGCGCCAGGGCCGTCACAGTGGTCGCAGCCTTGCTGCCCTGGACCTGGAGCCCGTCCTGGCTGGCCACGGCCGCGCCGAGCTGCGCGGGGTCAAGGTGCACGGTGAGCCAGGTCTGCGTGGTGGTCCCGAACACGGCCAGCGCCAGGGCGGCGATTACCAGGACCACGGTGGATTTGCGGGCCCAGCCGGGGACGGCGGGGCGAGTGGTGGTCTTCACGGTTCCTTCCGGCTGCCCCATCAGGAATCCGCCCCGGCGTCGGGCGCTGATTCGGTGACTGCGTCACCGTTGATGTTGTGCAGCGAACTGGCCGTGTGCACGGCGCGGAGCGGTGCGGCTGCCTTGTTGACGGTTTCCTGGGCCTCGGTGGGGTTGACCGAATCTGCCACGATCCCGCCGCCGGCCTGGACGTAGGCGCGTCCTTCCCGGAGCAGGGCCGAGCGGATCGC
>JBKPBZ010000200.1:0-8500 GCA_046727115.1 Actinomycetota bacterium
GTGACGCTTTCGGCCCGCCGCCGGCAGCAGCGCAAGCGCACCGTCGGTTTCGGGGTCATCGCCGTCGTGTTCATCTACACCACGGTGGCCAACATCTTCGAGCGGCCTGAAGGCATCCGGATCGCGGCGCTCTTCATCCTCGGCATTATCGTGATCTCCCTGCTCTCGCGCCTCCGGCGCTCCTTCGAGCTCCACGCCACGCATGTGCGGATGGACACCCCGGCCCTGGAATTCCTCGCCGCCAACGAAACCGGCCCTATTGCGCTCATTGCCCACGAGCCGCTGCGGCTGAGCGCCGAGGCGTACCAGGACAAGCTCACGTCCGCCATCGAGGTCAGCCACCTCCCGGTGGACTCCCAGGCGCTGTTCCTCGAAGTCGTGGTGGACGACTCGTCGGACTTCGAGACCGCGCTCGAGGTCCGCGGGGTCATCCGGCACGGGTACCAGGTCCTGGAGGTCCACGGGCCTGTTGTGCCGAACACGATCGCCTCCGTGCTGCTGCACATCCGCGATGTCACCGGGCTGATGCCGCACATCTACTTCCGCTGGACGGAGGGAAACCCGTTCACCAACCTCCTGCGGTTCCTGGCCTTCGGCGAAGGCGAGATCGCCCCGGTGACGCGTGAAGTGCTGCGCGAGGCCGAACCGGACGTCACACGGCGCCCGTGGGTCCACGTCGGCTGACGCCGGGAACCCGGCGTCAGGTCCCCGGCAAGGGGCCCTGGCACACGGCGCCCGTGGGCCGGCCGGCAAACACAAACGCCCCTCCGGAGGAATCCTCCGGAGGGGCGTTGTGGTCTTCGGGGAAGTGTCCGGCCGGGCGGCCGGGCAAATCCAGAGTCCTTAGAGCGGGCGGATGTTCTCAGCCTGCGGGCCCTTCGGGCCCTGCGTGACGTCGAATTCAACCTTCTGGTTCTCGTCCAGCGAGCGGTAGCCGCTGGTAGCGATTGCCGAGTAGTGGGCGAAAACGTCGGCCGACCCGTCATCCGGGGCAATGAAGCCAAAACCCTTTTCGGCGTTGAACCATTTAACTGTGCCTGTAGCCATGCCTTTATCCTTCTGAAATGCTGCTGATCTCCGGCGGCCATAAGGCCAACGGCTGCGGAGACATTCGTCCGCTGTCCCCAACGTACGGTGCGACGGGCCGCGGTGCAAGGGTCTCTTGGGGGTCTTCGTCTCGGCCGGTTGCTTCAGTCATGCCGAGACGGAGGCGTCGAAGAGCGCAATCAGGTCCCGGCTTATCTGGTACGGCGAGGTCTCGGACGGGCTGTGGCCGCCGCGGTAGACCGCAATCCGTGCATTAATCGACTGCGCGAAGTGGCGGTGCAACGCCAGCGGCCAGAGATCTTTTTCGCCGACGGCGACAAGCTTCGGCAGCGTCGCGGCGGCCAGGACCCGGCGCAGATCCGGTGCCTGCTTCATGAGGCCGATGATGTCAATGACCGAGGCACGGCGCGTGAGCGCGAACCGGCTCCTCACGAACCGCAGCCGCTGGGGCGCCACCCTGGCAACATTCCTGCGGATACCCCAGATCATTACTGCGGTGCCCACCCTGTTGTTGACCCAGCGGCTGAACCAGCCGGCCAGACGCAGGCCGCGGAAACTTTGCCCCGGCTCGGGCGGGCAACTGATCAACGTCAGGCTGCGGAACTTCTCTGGCCGTTGGGCGAAGGCCAGTTGGGCGACGATCGCCGCGAAGGAGTACCCCACGACGTGCGCCGCGCCGTCTTCGGCGTCGAGCATGGCGAGGAGGTCGTCGCGGAAGAGCTCGTAGTCGTAGCGGCGCCGGGGCGGAACGAGGTTTTCGGGCCCGGCCCGGGCGGATTCATACTGCCCGGCGATGTCGCAGCTGAGGACGAAATAGCCGGCCGCAGCGAGCTCGGGCAGCACGAGGATGAAGTCCTCCTTGGAACCGGTTGCGCCCGGGATGAGCACGACGCGCGGCTTCCCGGGATCTCCGGTGGAGATGGTCGCCAGGGTGCCGCTGGGCGCCGCGAAGTCACCGCGCACCACGCCTTCCGGGAGGACGCCCCAGTCGAAGTCGGGCAGCGCGGCGTCCCGGCGGGCGGCGTCGTCCACCAGCCCCGAACCGAAGCCCTGGGGCTCGGGAAACGGGGTGCCGTGTGCGTTGCGGCCGACAGACACCATAGACCTAACATAGCCCTTTCGTCGGCTCAGCTGGCCAGGCTGCCAGCCTCCGTCGCGGGGGAGAGCGGGGCATCCACCTGCCGCACCGTTCCGGCGGATCCGTCCACGGTCACCCTCTGGCCCGTCCGCAGCCGGGTGGTCGCATCCGGCACGCCCACCACGGCCGGGATGCCGTATTCGCGGGCCACCACCGCGCCGTGCGAGATCACCCCGCCCATCTCCATGACCAGGGCGCCCGCGGTCATGAACAGCGGTGTCCAGCCGGGGTCGGTGGAAGGTGCCACGAGGATTTCCCCGGGCTCGAGGTGGGCGCCCACCGGATCCAGGATGACCCGGACCGTTCCGGTGGCCGTCCCGGCCGACGCCGGTGTCCCGGTGAGGGCGCCGGAGGCAGGGGACTTGGCCATCACCGCGGCCTCCACGTCCGTGCCGTCGGAGAGCAGCAGCCGGGGGATCCGGCGCCGGCGCAGTTCGACGTCGTAGAGCCGGCGCCGGGCCGCGACGATGCCCTTGAGGTCAGCGCCGCGCAAACCCACCCGGACCTCATCGAATTCCAGGAAATACACATCGGCTGCCGCGGCGATCGCACCGGTCCGGGCCAGCTCGGTGCTGATCGCGTTCAGCTGCCGGCGCATCTCCGCCAAGGCGAGGACGATATAAAACTTGGGCAGTTCACGCAGTCCCGACAGCTGCCGGGTCCGGCGCAGGCAAAACTCCACCAGCCGGGCGCGGAGCCGGCTCCGGGCCCGGGTCCGCTCCACCAGGCTGCGGATCCTCGCCTCGGCGTGTTCCTCGGCGCGGGCGAACTGCCGGTCGGGGGCCTGCTCCGGGTCGTCCACGTGAAGATAGTTCGAGATCATGCCGAGGATATGGTCCGGCTTCTCCGACCACCGCGGCATGCCAAGGTCTATCTCCGCCACGGCGCGGTGGCCGTAGCGGTCCAGGAACACGCGCAGGCCGGTCTGCGCCACCGCGGGCAGCGATCCGGCCGCGTACAGGGCGGCCAGTTCCTTCGGGCCGTGGGCCAGGAACACCTCACGGGACGCATCATTCGCGCGGATCGTGACGGCCAGATGCCAGAGCTCAAGGTCCATCTCGGTGGTGACGTTGTTGGGCAGTCCCCGCAACACTGCCTCGAGTTCCCTCGGTTCCGCAATGCCGCGCAACAGCCTGCGCGCCCCGGCCAGCATGAGGTAACCAACGGACGGTCCGGGCAGCGTCGCCAGGATCAGCCCGTCCACGGTGCGTTCCAGGATGCGCTGGGCGTGATCGAGCCGGCCGAAAGCGGTGGCCGGCGCGGGCAGGACCAACTCGGCTTCGAGGCGCCTTCCGTAGTCGAAGGCGCGGCGCAGTTCGGCGGCCGGCCGCGCCGCGGACCGCAACAGGGACGGAACCAGCCGGAACGTCAGGCCCAGGCCGGCGAGAGTGTTGGGACTGCGCGCTGCGGGGCCGCGGCCTGAGGGGTTGCGCGCTGAGGGGCTGCCCGGGCCCGGTTTTCGCCGCACCCGCCTGATGGCTGCGCCGGGACGTGTCCGCCGGGGCGGCCGTTGGCGCACGCCGAACCGCGGATCAGCCAGGAGCGCCGGGAAAACCGCGCCGGATCTACCGTCCGCCAGCGGGAGCATCCGCAGCAGGTAGCGGCGGCCGTACCTGTTGCGCACCATGGCCGTCACATCCACGTACATGCGCAGCCCCGGGTTGACGTACGCCCAGGGCCCGTTGCGGTTCCGCATTGAGCCCAGCACGGAGAGCCCCATGGGGGTCAACGGCCTGGTCAGGCCCTGGAGCAAGGAGCCGCACAGGTACACGCGGGGCTCAGCGGCAGGCCCCGATTCCGCGCCAAGGGGTTCGGCGGCGGCCGGGTCCGGCAGCGGGTACAGCGTAGTGATGGGCCGCGACTGGGTGACCCAGATTTTGCCCGCGGCGTCGATTACCCATTCCACATCCTGGGGTGCACCGAACAGCCGTTGGACGGTATCGCCCAGCGCCGTGAGTTCGCGGATCCGGGCGTCGTCCAGGCTCGGACGCCGCCTGGCCGCGGTCCCGTCCGGTGAGCGGAGCAGGATGCGTCCGGTGGCCGTATCTACCACGAAATGATCAGGGTTCACGCTGCCGGAGACCACCGCCTGGCCGGGCCCGGCGCTCGCATCGATGACCGTTTCGGTCCGGGTGCCCGTCACGGGATTGGCGGTGAACAGCACGCCGGCGGTGGTGGCGGCGACGACGTCCTGGACGACGACGGCGAGTCCGGCGTCGCGGTGCCTGATCGCGTTGGCGGCGCGGTAGGCCACGGCCCGTTCGGTCCAGAGTGAGGCCCAGCAGCGCCGGGCCGACTCGACCACGGCATCGGCGCCGGAAATGTTGAGGAAGGAATCCTGCTGTCCGGCGAAGCTGGCGAAGGGCAGGTCCTCCGCCGTGGCGGAGGACCTGACCGCCACGGCGGTGCCGCTGCCGAGCGCGGCATACGCGGCGCGGAGGGCGGCATCGACATCGGCGGGAATCGGCGCGGTCACGATCATTTCCCGCGCCTGCCTCGCCAGTTCGCCCAGGTCAGGTTGGGGGTGGTCCACGCCGCCGTGGCCTGGTTCGCCGCCTGGTTCGCCGTCGTTCACGGATGCCGGCTGCGCGGCGTCCAGGCGAACCGCCAGTGCGTCCAGTTCGGCCGGGGCGGCCTTCCGGTAGGCGGCGGTGGTGAGGCAGAAGCCGCGCGGTACAGGGAACCCGGCTGCGGTGAGCTTGCCGAGGTTCACGGCCTTGCCGCCCACGAGTTGCAGGGGAGCGGAGCCCAGTGCGCTGAGATCTATGACCAGCCTTTGATCCGCGGCCAAGCTGTCCGGCGCCCTGCCCTCTGCAGAACCCATTTCCCTGCTCCCACGTCCTGTCCGCGTGTGTTCAAGTCGCGTATTCAGGCCATGGCTTCAAGCCGTGGCCGGTTGCCGGTCGTGCGCCCGGTGCAATCCCTGCGGTGGTCCCTCTGATGAGTGCGGCTGCTGGCCTACTGGCCGGCGTCGGCCTCGCCGGTGTCCTCCCACATGAGATCCAGGTTGCGGAAGACCGGCGGACCGTCGCAGAGGGCGGCCATCTTCGCGGCGAATTCGGAGGTCTCGGGCCGGTTGGAGTTCTCCATGGCCGACTCGTAGGAGTCGAATTCAACGATCGTGAGGTAGGTGCCGGGGCGGTCGCGGTCGGCGGTGGCCTGGATGCGGCGGAAGGTCGGGGCCGTGGACCCCTCGGTTCTTGACGGGCGGCCGAGTTGTTCGATCTCCTCGATGCGGGACGTCTGGAATTCGATGATCTGCACAAACCTGGCCATGACGGCTCCTCGACGGCGGCGGATGCTGATGCGCTTCACGCTAGACCCTCGCCCTTGCCCGTGCAAGGGCGGCGGCAAGCAGTTCCGCGGCATCCGGAGCCGCCGCCGTCGGGAGTCCGGCTACGGGGTCAGCAGGACCTTGATGGCGCGCCTTTCATCCATGGCGCGGTAGGCCTCGGGCGCCTCCTCAAGGGGCATGACGGAGTCGAATACCCGGCCGGGATTGATGGTGCCGTCCAGCACGTCGGCCAGCAGTTCCGGGATGTAGGTCCGGGCCGGGGCCATGCCGCCGCCGATCGAGATGTTGGTGTCGAACAGGAAGCGCAGCGGGGCTTCGGCTCCGCCGGTGGGCACGCCCACAAAGCCGAGGGCGCCGCCCGGGCGGACGCTGTGCAGTGCCTGCTCCATGGATTCCTTGGTCCCCACGCATTCCAGCACGGAGTCGGCCAGGACGCCGCCGAGCAGTTCGCGGACCTTGGCGACGCCGTCGTCCCCGCGCTCGGCGACGATGTCCGTGGCCCCGAATTCGCGGGCGATCGCCTGCCGGTCGGCATGCCGCGACATGGCGATGATCCGCTCCGCGCCGAGGCGCTTGGCCGCCAGCACGCCGCAGAGGCCGACGGCGCCGTCGCCGACCACGACGACCGTCCGGCCGGGGCCGGCCTTGGCAGCGAGGGCCGCGTGGTGGCCGGTGGCCATGACATCGGAGAGCGTGAGCAGGCTGGCGCGGAGGGCGTCGTCGGGTTCGGTGACGCCCGGGACCTTGACCAGCGTGGACTCGGCGAGCGGCACGCGGACAGCCTGCCCCTGGCCGCCGTCGATCCCGTGACCGGTGTCATCCTTGCCGCCCCAGCCGGCGAGGTGGTCGCAGGCCACCGTGACGCCGTTGAGGCACTGGGGGCAGTTGCCGCAGCTGACCACGAAGGGCGCGATCACGAGGTCGCCCACGGCGAGGTCCTTGATGTCCTCGCCGATGCTTTCCACCGTCCCGATGAACTCGTGGCCGATGGCGGACGGCTTGTGAGTGGGCTTGACTCCGCGGTAGGGCCACAGATCCGAGCCGCAGACGCAGGAGGCGGTGACCTTCACGACGACGTCGGTGGGCAGCTGGAGTGTGGGGTAGTCGCGGTCTTCGACTCGGATGTCGCCGGGGCCGTGGATGATGGTGGCGCGCATGGGGGCTCCTCGCATGGTGGTGGGTGGGCTTGGACCGAGTTTAGTCTCCCCGGCGCGGGTGACCGTTTCGAGCCAAGACCAGCGTCCCAGGCGGAGCGCGGCGGTCAGCGCATGCCCTCGCGGCGGATCGCGGCATAGGTGCGGAATTCCCCACCTATGCCGGCGGTGGCCGCGCGGCGGCCCGGAACCCGCCGGTCGTGCCGGTCAAAGGTGGGGAGGATCTGCGGCCCTTAGTGTCTGCCCGGCTTAGACGGCTTCGAGCACGCTGACGTAGTTCGCGATGCCCACGCCGCCCATGTTCTGCACAGCGGCCCGGCGCGGGTTGGCCAGCTGCATGGCACCGGCCGTCCCGGTGAGCTGCATGGCGGCGATGACGTGCTGGGAGACGCCGGTGGCGCCCACGGGGTGGCCCTTGGCCTTGAGCCCGCCGGAGACGTTGACCGGAAGCTTGCCGTCCTTGAAGACCCAGCCTTCCTCGAGCGCCCTCGCACCATGGCCGCGATCGGTCAGTCCCATGGCCTCGTACATCAGCAGTTCGGCGATGGTGAAGCAGTCGTGGACTTCGGCGAAGTCGAGGTCCTCCAGCCCGACACCGGCCATCCCCAGGGCGCGCTGCCAGGATGCCCGGGTGGCGGCGAATTCGGTCGGGTCCCGGCGCTCGGCCGGGAAGAAGTCATTCGCCTGGCCGAAGCCGGCGAGCCGCACCGGGGCGGTGGCGCCCCCGGTGGGTGCAACGCTGAGGACGACGGCGGCGGCGCCGTCGGACACGGGGGAGCAGTCGGTGCGGCGCAGCGGATCCGCCACCATAGGGTTTTTGTCCGAGACGGTGCGGCAGAACTCCTCGCCGAGGTCCTTGCGGAGCTGGGCATAGGGGTTGTCGACGCCGTTGCGGTGGTTCTTCGCCGCGATGGTGCCCAGGACGTCGCCGAGTTTTCCGTTGCCGTCCCCGTAGCGCTTCCCGTAGTGCTTCGCGACCTCGGCAAAGAGCCCGGTGAACCCTGTGGTGGAGGCCTTGCCGGCCATGTCGTAGTCTGCGCCGAGCAGGGCAGCGCCCACGACGTCGGCCCCGGCATGCGTCATCTTCTCGGCGCCGATCACCAGGACGGTCTTCGCTGTGCCGGCCAGCAGGGATTTGGTGCCCTGCTGGAACGCGGCCGAGCCGGAGGCGCAGGCGTTTTCGACCCGGGTGGACGGCACATTGGCCAACTGGTCCGAGGCCTGCAGCGCCAGGGAGGACGGGAAGGCCAGCGGCATCATCCCGGAGTTGAACTGGCCGAGGTAGATTTCATCGAGCTGGCCGGCCTCGATCCCGGCGTTGCCGATCGCCTCGGCGGCGACCTGCACGATCAGGGATTCCAGGGTCTCGTCCACCAGCTTGCCGAAGCGGCTGTGGCCCCAGCCGGTGAGCAGGACGTCCTTGCCGAACTGGTCCTTCAGGCTCATGCTCCCGCCACCTCCACTACGGTTCCTTCGATCTGTTCGGTTGCTGCGAGTTCCGGGGCGACGGCGAACTCTGCCTCGGTCTTCTCGCGGATCTCCTCCACGGTGACGCCAGGGGCCAGGCGGGTCAGCGTCAGCTGCCGGCCTGTTCCGTGGTCACGCTTGATCAGGTCGAAGACCGCGAGGTCGCTGATGATGCGGTCCACGCAGCTGAGCCCGGTGAGCGGCAGCGTGCATTCCTTGACGATCTTGGCGGTGCCGTCCTTGGCGTTGTGCTCCGTAAGGACCACGACGCGCGGGGTGCCGGCCACGAGGTCCATGGCGCCTCCCATGCCCTTGACCATCTTGCCGGGGATGGTCCAGTTGGCGAGGTCGCCGGCGCCGGAGACCTGCATGGCGCCGAGGATCGCGACCTTGACGTGG
>JBKPBZ010000201.1:0-7290 GCA_046727115.1 Actinomycetota bacterium
GGGAAATCCTGCCATGCCTACCGCGGGTGCTGTCCTGGATTCGATCGCCAATGTGCGGTTGGAGTATCAAATCAGACAACATGGGCAGCGGAATAGTAGGGCGCCTTGGAGCCGCTCTGGCGCTCATGGTGTCTCATCCCCGTAGGACCGCCTACTGCCGAACGGCGAATGCTGTGCGGGACCGGGTCCAGTGGTAGTCGGTTTCCGGTGGTGGTGCACCCCCGGCCGGCCCGCAGCACGTGGATCAGTCGCCAGAAGACGGGGATCTGCCCGGTCAAGCCCTGCTTTTCAGGCCGTGTCAACCGGCTGTGCACAGTTATGCAGCCATCGCGGGGCTAACGGGACGCGAAGCAGGGGTTCTTACTCCCCCATCGAGAACACAACACAGGCTTGATCCGGGTGACTCCGCGCTCAAATGGCCCCTGACGCATTGGTATGTTTCACGTGAAACCAGAATTTGCTGCAGCAGGGCCTGGTTGCATGGTGACCCTATGTCAGGATTAAGCCAAGGACATGCAGGGAAGCGCGCGCCGCAGATCGAGTCGTACCGCCGGAGTTGTCGGGCGGACCCGTCCGGTGCGTCCTTCGGTGAAAAGGAGGCTGCAAAGCTGGGAAAGCAGCTCTGCGCCGCTACAGAACGTGGCCCAGACCGCACAAGGGACTTGATCTACGCCCCTATTCACACCTGCCCACGTGCGGGATACCGGAGGCCGGTGTCGACCAAATGCGTATCTAAGAGTCAACTGTCAGTTGGGCCGACCTTCCTTGTTCGACCCGGCCCCGGCCTTGGTTTCACGTGAAACATCATGGTGGGCCTGTTCGGTCATTCCTCCTGAACGGCTCCACGTTTCACGTGAAACAGCTCCATGGTTGGGTGGTGCACGTGGAACAAGATGTCGCGGCTTGCATGGCCAATCCGTGGAATCAGGCCGATGTTTCACGTGAAACATCGGCCGCAGGAGTTGGCAAACAGGCTGGAAGGCAGGGATCATCCGTGCCCCTGGATGAAGTCATTAGGCTGATCGGCCACCGCGGGACTTTTTGAGATTCAGCCGGCCTTGGCTCGAACTTGCCTCGAAATCGCATTTGTTGTCCTTGTCTGCACCGGATTCCCCGCCTGGTGCCGCCGCTGAAACCCTGCTCCCGGCGGTGCTGCGGGGCGTCGTCGCCGCTGGAGCGCTGTCCTATTGAAGCGCAGCCCTGTTGGAGTGAAAGGTGCGGTCCGACCAGCAATATAGAGCGCTATGCAGTCACAACCTATTGATGATGCTCCCAATAGCCATCCAAGATCTCGATATCTGTCCCAGCGACCTGCAACTTGGAGAGTTCCATGCAGTAGCCCCTCAGCCTCTATTCTGGCAAGCGGAAGCCCTTGCCTTCGATGTTTCACGTGAAACCGGCCGACGGTCTGACATCCTCATCGGGCGGCCGTACGCTGTGGCATCGACAGGAACATGACCAAGACAGCATCTTCCACTGTGGCCACCGGCCGGCCATTGCGTCATTGGACATGTAGCACGCGATTCCACGATCCAAATGTTTCACGTGAAACACGGGCTCGGGTGCACCGCGTCAACCTGCGGACAGTCGGAATGCAAAACAGTGACGTTCGAGCTGCACGGCATTTCCGATGTCGGACGGAGGTGTCCCCCAAGCTAGATTCCGAGATTACGGTGGCAGCGTCCAGCGGACAGAAAGTGACTCCACTAGGCAACCTTTAACACTTGTGCACTCTGTCCGCACCCGGCGGTCCCGCGATCAGCGCAGCCGAGCCCCTCCGCGAACGAGGATCACAACAAAAAAATGGCCCCCGCCAGAGGCGGGGGCCAATTTCAGTCAGCCTAGGACAGGACGTCCGCGAATTCCTTCTCAAAGAACTGCTTAGGCCGGGCACCGATGACGGTGCTCTTGACCTCGCCGCCCTGGAACAGGTAAACAGCCGGGATGGAGGTGATGCCGTACTCGGCCGCGATGGCGGGGTTGTCGTCAACGTTCACCTTGACCACATCAACCTTCTCGCTGTACTCGACGGAAATCTCGTCGAGAATCGGCCCCAGCTTGCGGCAGGGCCCGCACCATTCGGCCCAGAAATCGACGATGACGGGCTTCTCGGAGCCCAGTACATCAGTGCTGAAGCTGGCGTCAGTTACATCTTTTGCGTTGCTCATAACCTGTGTCTCTCTTCCGTTGGTTGCTGCTGCACGCCGCTTAGGCGTGGAAATCTGCGAGGTAGTGCTCGACGTCGAGGGCCGCTACGCAACCGGATCCGGAGGCGGTGATCGCCTGGCGGTACGTCGGATCAATCACGTCACCGGCGGCGAAAACACCTCGGACGCTGGTCTTTGATGTGCGGCCGTCAACCGCGATGGTTCCCTCAGCGGTCAGTTCGAGCTTGTCCTTGACCAGATCGGTGCGGGGGTCATTGCCGATTGCAACGAACACTCCAGTTACAGCCAGCTCACTTTCCGCGCCGTCCACCAGATTCTTCAACCGCAATCCGGTGACCTTGTCCTGACCCAGAACGTCCTCCACACCGGAGTTCCACACGAAGCTGATCTTCTCGTGGGCCAAGGCGCGGTCAGCCATGATCTTTGAAGCGCGGAGGGTGTCGCGGCGGTGCACAACGGTGACGGACCTGGCGAACTTGGTGAGGAACAAGGCCTCTTCCATGGCGGAGTCGCCGCCACCGATTACCGCGATGTCCTGATCCTTGAAGAAGAAACCGTCGCAGGTTGCACACCAGCTGACACCGTGGCCCGAAAGCCGTTTTTCGTTCGGCAATCCAAGCTCACGGTAGGCCGAGCCTGTGGACAGAATGATGGAGCGGGCCTTGAAGGTCTCCCCCGTGCCGATGGTGACGGTTTTGACGTCGCCGTCGAGGTCCAGGTCGGTGACGTCCTCGAACTGGATCTCCGTGCCGAAGCGCGCGGCCTGCTTCTCGAAGTTCTCCATGAGGTCCGGGCCCATGATGCCGTCCGGGAATCCCGGGTAGTTCTCCACGTCCGTGGTGTTCATCAGTTCACCGCCAGCCGTTACCGAGCCAGCCAGGAGCAGCGGCTTCAGGTTCGCGCGCGCCGTGTACACCGCCGCGGTGTAGCCCGCCGGGCCGGAGCCGACGATGATGACATCACGTACTTCGGAGGCAGTGTTTTCTGCGTTGCTCACTGAACGGTGAACCTCTTCCTTTGTCGATGCGCCCGCCTCTATGGCCGGCCACATGGCACAACTATTGCCGGGCATTGAATATTCCGGCCGAAGTGGGCGTCACGGAGCAACACCACTACTCAGGGTACCGGGTTGCCGCGGCCGGAGCCGGAGAAGGCCCCGGATTACAGGGCACGACCGCAGAAGGGTAGCGCCCGTCCAGGCCTGGGACATCAACAGGGCCGCTAGTGTACAGACCTGCGACCTCAACAGGGCGGCTACTGAACAGGGGCCGCTACTGAACCTTGATCTCGGCCAGGCGCAGGCCGTACCCGTAGCGTGTCTTGGGAGCAGCGAGCTTGGGAAGCGTCTTGATGGACACGATCACGTATTGCGCCGTCACCGGTTCAGCCAGGGGCATCGTCAGGTCCGGAGACGTAAAGCTGTTACTGCCGATCTGCTTCGCGCCGTCCAGGGACGGGCTGTCATTGGTGAAGACGCTGATGCTGCCGCCGGAGGCGCCGAGTTGGCTCAGGGTGACCGAGGAGACCTTGGAGGGGTCCTTCAGCTTGACGACGAGCGGGACCTCGGAGGCCAGCCCGCCCCAGTTGTCCGTGGCGAATTCCATATCGGACCAGAAGCTTGCGCCGTTTCCGTCAAATGTCTTGACGAGGTCGGAGTCGTAATTTCCGGCGAAATCGAAGTTGCCGATTCGCGTCACGCCCTCGATGACCGGCGGCCCGGCGGCCGGTGCCTCGCTGGCGGTCGACGTAGGCTGCGCGCTGGACTGTTCCGGCGCGCCCGAGGGCGCGGAGGACACGGCGGTGGTCTGCGGGCTGCTCTTGAAGAGGCTGCCAAGGTTGGTGACCGCGAAGATGAGGCCCACCACCAGCACGGCAGCCAGGAGGCCGCCCACCAGCCAGCGCATGGAACGCGGCTCCCGGCTGGGCTCGTCTTCGTCTTCGTACTCGTCCACATCTTCGTCGACGGCGGCACGTGCGGAGGCGGGGAAGTTGCCCGGAGCCCGATCCGCGGTGTCGAAGCCGGCTCCGGCCAGTCCGGCGGCCGCTGCTGCGCCGCCATGGCGCTCGGCACCACGCTGGTCGTCGCCGGTGTAGTCGCCGTCGGACCACAGGGAGACTTTAGGTGCCGCGGCGGTTGCCGGCTGCTGCGCTGCCGGCTCGGCCGGGCGGGAGGCCTTGCCGCCCTGGACGGGCTGCGGCGCCGTCGTATGTGCTGCGGTCTCTTGCGGTGCGGTGGTGGGGGCTTTGGGGGCCCTGGCGGCCGCTGCTGCCGCCATGCCAGTGGCGGCGGCCGGTGCCGCCGCGGGGCGGGACGGTACTCCGCCGGGGGGCGGCGCAGGGGAAACCGGCGGTTGTCCGGCTCCGGTCTGGGTCTGCCCGTAGTCGATGTACCCAGCGTCGACTTCCTCGTCGTCGTAGAGTCCGTCGTAGGTTTCGGGTTCGTGCGAGCGGGCCTGCCCAAAGATTTCGCTGCCCAAAGTGTCAGTGAAGAAAGGTTCGACGTACGGCGGGCTGGATGACACGACGAGATCCAGGAGGTCCGCCGCCGAGGTGTGGTTGGTGATCAGATACGTGGTGGATTCGCTGACGCCAAGGTCAAGGATCTGCACGCTGCCGGGACGTTCGCCCGTGGCCACTTCACGGGCACTCTGGGCCACCTGATCGGCGTTGCCCGGGCCGGCGACGAGGATGCTCACGGGACGGTTCAGCACCTGGTCCACGCCGTCCAGCACCAGATCCTGGTCATGTGAGGTCAGTACGGTGGCAGTGACCTTGTAGCGGCCACCGAGTACTGATCCGACATCGATCGGGTGGGACACGGGCTCCTCCTAGACTGTCCGGGACCTGCCGACCTGGTCGCTCTGAGAGCGACCGTGTGCCCTCCGGTAAGCCGGTTGACCGCTGGCCCGCAACTTCCCTTGTTAGTCTTCGATCCTAGCCGATGCTGTGTCCGGGCCGCGTGAGCGCGGCGGTTTGAAACGGAGCCGGACTTATTTTTTCTTTTTCCGGTTAAACGGGAAATACGGGTTGTGACCCGCCGGGCCCTGGTACGTCCGGCGGCCCGGCAAGGGAGCATCGCCCCGGCCCAAGCCGCCCTGCGCGGTGCTGGGGAGGTCCTCGGCCGGCAGATATCCGCCCTCCGGGCCGGGCCGGCGCCCGTAAGGGAACGAGTCCTCTTCCCGGATGTCGGGCCCGACGCGGAACGACTCGGCGTCGAACCCGCCAGAGATGCGCGGAATCAGGCCTGTATCCACCGAAACCGTCGCCCGCTCGGGGGCCCTTCGCGCCTCCGGGACGCCGCCTGCCTGCGGCTCAGTGGCCGCCTCGGCGGCCGGGCCCGCGGCGCGGCGCCGGAGCCGGCCAAGCAGCGGCTGCAGGAGGTCCTGCAGTTCGGTCACCCGGAAGAGCTTCAGCAGCAGGAAGTAGGCGGCCAGCATGACGGGACCGACGACGACGATCGTCACCAGAGCGGCGATCCGGTCGCTCCAGGCGTAGCCGTCCGGGTTGTAACTGCCCAGCAGCCACAGGGCCACGGCTCCGGCGAGGGCGGAACCCAGGGCCGCGTAGCCCATGCGGATGTAGGAGCTGGCGATGCGGGGTCCGTCCAGGTGGCCCAGGAGCCGGCGCAGGAAAATGGCGCTGACGATCACGGAGAGGATATTGCCGCCGGTATAGAGGATGGCGATGGCGAAGATGATCTGCTCGAACGGCAGGAACTGGATCGCGAACGCGGCAGCCACATTGACCAGTGCCAGCACCAACTGGATGAAGAACGGCGTCCGGGCGTCCTCGTTGGCGTAGAACACCCGAGACATCATGAAGTTGGCGCTCATGAAGGGGGTGCTGAGGGCCAGGATGGTGAGGGTTTGGGCCAGCATGACGCCGTCCTGGCGCACGTTCCCGGAGAAGAACATGCCCAGCGGTCCGGCCAGCGCGAAGAGCGCCAGCGCACCGAAGACGGTTGCCACGGCCATGGTGCGCAGCCCGTGGGAGAGCGCGCGGCGCAGCGCGGCCCGGTCACCGTCCTGCGATGCCCGGGTCATCCGGTTGAACAGCACCGTGGCCAGGGACAGGGCAATGATGGAGTGCGGCAGCAGATACAGCTGGCTGGCCACCTCCAGCACGGCATTGCCCGGAATGCTGGCCGCCGCCGGATCCCCTGCTTGTTGAAGTCGGAGCCGCTCCGCGCCCGGGATCGTGGCGATGCGCATGACGTAAAGGAACGCCAGCTGTCCCACAGCGGCCGTCGCCAGGGTCCAGACGCTCAGCTTCGCGGCGTGGCCCAGCCCCACCCCGCGCCAGCCGAAGCGCGGCCGTAGCCCCAGCCGGAGTCTGAACACGGGAATGAGCAGGACGGCGGTCTGGGCGACGACGCCAATCGTGGAGAACCCGGCCACGAGGATGGTCTGGAAGGACCCCCAGTTGTCGATCGTGTGCGGATTGGCGGCGTTGGCGCCCATGATGGCGATGAACATGCCCAGCCCGGCGATCGCCACGATGTTGTTGACGATCGGCGCCCACATCGCGGGCCCGAAGGCTCCGTGGGCGTTGAGGACCTGGGTCAGCAGGGCGTAGAGGCCGTAGAAGAAGATCTGCGGAAGGCACCAGAACGCGAATGTGACCGCGAGGGCCTTCTGCGGCGGTGAGTAGCCCTGGGTGGTCAGTTGAATGACCGAAGGGGCCAGCACCGTGACCAGCAGTGTGAGCACCAGCAGCACCAGTACCGCCAGCGTCAGCAGCCTGCTGATGTAGTCCGCTCCCTTGTCCGGCGCCTTGCTGGCCTTGATGATCTGCGGCACCAGAACGGCGTTGAACACCCCGCCCGCGACCAGCAGGAAGATCAGGTTGGGGAGGTTGTTGGCGTTGATGAAAGTGTCGTTGACCGTGGAGCCCAGGCCCAGGGCGGCGGCCAGCATCCAGGTTTTAGCGAAGCCCAGGAAACGCGAAACGAGGGTGCCGGCGGCCATGATGGCGCTGGAACGGGCTTCTCCGGACTGGACAGCTTTGGAATCGGCGGGGCCGGAGGGTGCGGGGGTGGGTTTGGCTGATGACATCGTCTTCATCGTCTCACCCGCGCGGGGCATTAGTCGCTATCCGTGGCCGTGACCGGCCGCTTCTGCGG